>JAEYZI010000010.1 GCA_023428065.1 Actinomycetes bacterium
ACGACGCGGGTGAGGTCCTCGGTGAGACGAAGCTGAATGCGAGTCGCCGCTCCTGTCATTGGGATGGTGCTGGTGAGCCAACTGCTCGCCGGGTGCTTCGAGGATGCGCCGGCCGCGGACCTCGCTCGGGTCTGGCGCAGGAACCGGTTACAGCTAGCGCTTAGGGTCGAGCCCCTGGACGGGGAGGATGTCATCAGGGACTGCTGAAGGTCGAGGTGACTCCCGATCTGCAGCGACGAGCGTTTCCGCGGGGAGGACGCTGACCTTGTCGTGGCCGTGCCCGCTTGAGTTCCCGCGCGACTACTCCGCGCATCTGCTCCCGTAGACTGAATCCAGCCGAGCCGATCCGAGGAGCCATGCAGCATTCCGCCCAGAGCGCGCCCGCGCTGGCATCTCCCGACACCGCGGATGCGGTCCCGTCGCTCGGCCGCATCGGCTTCCGCCGTAAGGCGCTCGCCTACGTCGCCCTCACGAAGCCCCGCGTGATCGAGCTGCTGCTCGTGACGACCGCGCCCGTGATGGTCCTCGCGGCGCACGGCCACCTCGACCTGAACTTCCTCGGGCTGCTCGTCGCGACGCTCGTCGGAGGCGCGCTCTCCGCCGGCAGCGCCAACGCCTTCAACTGCTACATCGACCGCGACATCGACCGGCTCATGAAGCGTACCCAGAACCGCCCGCTCGTGACGGGGGAGCTGAGCCCGCGCGAGGCTCTCGTGTTCTCGTGGGTCGCCGGCATCGTGTCGATCGCGGTGCTGTGGGCATTCACCACCTGGCTCGCCGCCGTGCTCTCGGCGGTCGCGATCGCGTTCTACGTGCTCGTCTACACGCTGATCCTCAAGCGACGCACCCCGCAGAACATCGTGTGGGGCGGCATCGCGGGCTGCATGCCCGTGCTCATCGGCTGGGCCGCCGTCACCGGCACGCTCGACTGGGCGCCCGTCATCCTCTTCGGCATCGTGTTCCTGTGGACCCCGCCGCACTACTGGCCGCTCTCCATGCGGTACAAGGAGGACTACGCGGCGGCGGAGGTGCCGATGCTCGCCGTCGTGCGCGGCCGCAGCGCGGTCGGCCTCCAGGTCGTGCTCTACGCGTGGGCGACCGTCGTCTGCTCGCTCCTGCTCGTGCCGCTCGCACCCATGGGCGTCGTCTACACGGTCATCGCCGTGCTCGCCGGCGCCTGGTTCCTCATCGAGTCGCACCGCCTCTATGCCGCGGCGATCCGCCCGGGCGAGGTGAAGCCCATGCGCGTGTTCCACGCGAGCATCACCTATCTCACGCTCGTCTTCATCGCGGTCGGCGTCGACCCGCTCGTCTTCGTGCCGATCCCGTCGCTGCTCCCGTGACCGTCCGGACCCCGCTCGCCTGGGCCGCCTCCCGCTGGACCCTCGGACCCCGCGCGCTCCGATGGGGCACGACCGCGGCGCTCGTCACCGCCGTCTTCATCGTGCTGGGCGGCGTGACGGTGCGCGTGACGGGCTCGGGGCTCGGATGCCCGACGTGGCCCACCTGCACGGAGGACTCGCTCATCTCGACGCCGGAGCTCGGCATCCACGGCGCGATCGAGTTCGGCAACCGCCTCGTCACGACCCTGCTCATCGCCGCGGTGGGCTGGGCGATCATCGCGGCACGCCTGCAGAAGCCGCGCGACCGCACCCTCACGCGCCTCGCATGGTCGATGTTCTGGCTCGTCGTCGCGAACGCGGTCGCCGGCGGGTTCACGGTCTGGTTCGAGCTCAACCCGTGGATGGTCGCCGTGCACTTCGTGCTCGCGATGAGCCTCCTCGCGTGCGCGACGTTCACGTGGCATCGGGCGCGCTGGCGTGGCGGCGACGGTCCCCGCCCGAGCCGCGCATCCCGCTCGATCGCGTGGGCGCTCGTCGGCGCGACGGCCGCCCTCGTGGCCGCGGGGACGCTCGTGACGGGCTCGGGGCCGCACGCGGGCGACTCGAAGGACGTGCCGCGGATGGGCTTCGACTGGACGGTCGTGACCGTCGTGCACGGACTCCTCGCCCTCGTCGTGCTCGCCCTCGCGGTGGCACTCGCCTTCCGCCTGCGCACCGAGGAGGGCGGCCGGCTCGCGCTCGGACGCGTGGGGATCTTCCTCGTCGTGCTGCTCGTCCAGCTCGCGATCGGCACGGTGCAGTCGTTCGTCGGCCTGCCCGAGCTGCTCGTCGTGCTGCACGTCGTCTTCGCCGCGCTCGTGTGGGTCGGGTCGTTGCGCGTGCTCCTCGACACCGACCCGCGCCTGTGGGCGGTGCGCGAGGGCCAGTTGGATCGGGCGGCCGTTCCGGCCGCACTGTAGACTCAAGAGGTCGGGGCACGCCATCCGCACGCGCCCGCTCCGACCACCCGGAATGCCGACACGGACGGAATGGTCCGCTTCGGTGGAAGAGAGGTAGCTCCATGTCAGACGTGCTCATCGACCGTCCGGAACTCGCGAGCCTCGGCCAGTACGAGTTCGGCTGGGCCGACCCCGACGAGGCAGGCGCCTCGGCGCGTCGCGGGCTCTCCGAGGAGGTCGTCGCCGACATCTCCCGGCTCAAGAACGAGCCCGAGTGGATGCTCAAGAACCGCCTCAAGGCGCTCAAGCTCTTCGAGATGAAGCCCATGCCCACGTGGGGCGCGGACCTCAGCGGCATCGACTTCGACAACATCAAGTACTTCGTCCGCTCGACCGAGAAGCAGGCCACCAGCTGGGAGGAGCTTCCGGAGGACATCAAGAACACCTACGAGAAGCTCGGCATCCCGGAGGCGGAGCGTCAGCGCCTCGTCGCGGGCGTCGCCGCACAGTACGAGTCCGAGGTCGTCTACCACCAGATCCGCGAGGACCTCGAGGCGCAGGGCGTCATCTTCCTCGACACCGACACGGCGCTCAAGGAGCACCCGGAGATCTTCCAGGAGTACTTCGGCACCGTCATCCCGTCGGGCGACAACAAGTTCGCGGCCCTCAACACGGCGGTCTGGTCCGGCGGATCGTTCGTGTACGTGCCGAAGGGCGTGCACGTCGAGATCCCGCTCCAGGCGTACTTCCGCATCAACACCGAGAACATGGGTCAGTTCGAGCGCACGCTCATCATCGCCGACGAGGGCTCGTACGTTCACTACATCGAGGGCTGCACGGCCCCCATCTACAAGTCGGACTCGCTGCACTCGGCGGTCGTCGAGATCATCGTGAAGAAGAACGCCCGCGTGCGCTACACGACGATCCAGAACTGGTCCAACAACGTCTACAACCTCGTCACGAAGCGCGCTCGCGCCGAGGAGGGGGCGACGATGGAGTGGATCGACGGCAACATCGGCTCCAAGGTGACGATGAAGTACCCCTCGATCTTCCTCGTGGGCGAGCACGCCAAGGGCGAGACCCTCTCCGTCGCGTTCGCGGGCCCCGGCCAGCACCAGGACGCCGGCGCGAAGATGATCCACATGGCGCCGTACACGACGAGCTCGATCGTGTCGAAGTCGATCGCGCGCGGCGGCGGCCGCGCAGGCTACCGCGGCGAGGTGCGGGTCGACGCGAACGCGCACCACTCGGCCAACACGGTGCGCTGCGACGCCCTGCTCGTCGACACGATCTCGCGCTCGGACACCTACCCGGCGATCGACATCCGCGTCGACGACGTACAACTCGGCCACGAGGCCACCGTCTCGCGCGTCTCCGAGGAGCAGCTGTTCTACCTGCAGTCCCGCGGCATGCCCGAGGACGAGGCGATGGCGATGATCGTGCGCGGCTTCATCGAGCCGATCGCGCGCGAGCTGCCGATGGAGTACGCGCTCGAACTCAACAAGCTCATCGAGATGAGCATGGAAGGATCCGTGGGCTAAGTGT
>JAEYZI010000077.1 GCA_023428065.1 Actinomycetes bacterium
CGAGCTCCGCGGAGCAGAAGATCGTCGCCGCCGGCGGCTCCGTCAAGTAGCCATCGGGAAGGTGGCCCCACCCGGGGCCACCTCCTCGCCGCACCGACCCGTGTGCGGCACGCTCCAGAATCTCACCGGGAGGCGTCGTGTTCAGTGCCGTCGCGCGGATCTTCCGCACGCCGGACCTCCGCCGCAAGATCGCGTTCACGCTGGGCATCATCGCCCTCTTCCGGCTCGGGTCCTTCGTACCCGCGCCGTTCGTCGACTTCGGCAACGTCCAGGCATGTCTCGCGGGCAACGCAGGCGCCTCAGGTCTCTACGACCTCGTCAACCTGTTCTCGGGCGGCGCACTCCTGCAGCTGTCGATCTTCGCGCTCGGCATCATGCCGTACATCACCGCGTCGATCATCGTGCAGCTGCTGCGCGTGGTCATCCCCCACTTCGACACCCTCTACAAGGAGGGTCAGGCGGGTCAGGCCAAGCTCACGCAGTACACGCGCTACCTGACGATCGCCCTCGGCGTCCTGCAGTCGACGACGCTCATCACCGTCGCCCGCTCCGGCGCCCTGTTCGGCAACACCGGCACCGCGGAGTGCTCCCAGCTCATCGTCGCGGGCGGCGACACCTGGTACGGCATCCTGCTCATGGTCATCACGATGACCGCCGGCACGGGCGTCATCATGTGGATGGGCGAGCTCATCACCGAGCGCGGCGTCGGCAACGGCATGTCGCTGCTCATCTTCACCTCGATCGTCGCGGCGTTCCCGAACTCGCTCGGCGCAATCGCCGCCCAGCACAACGTCGAGACCCTCCTGCTCGTCATCGCGATCGGCATCCTCATCATGGTCGCCGTCATCTTCGTCGAGCAGTCGCAACGGCGGATCCCGGTGCAGTACGCGAAGCGGATGGTGGGTCGACGCACCTACGGCGGAAACAACACCTACATCCCGATCAAGGTCAACATGGCGGGCGTCGTGCCGGTCATCTTCGCGTCGTCGCTCCTGTACCTGCCGGCCCTCATCGCGCAGTTCAACCAGCCCCAGCCGGGTGAGACCGCCCAGCCGTGGGTGCAATGGATCTCCACCTACCTCACGCGCGGCGACCACCCGCTGTACATGCTGCTGTACTTCCTGCTCATCGTCGGGTTCACGTACTTCTACGTCGCCATCACGTTCAACCCGGACGAGGTCGCCGACAACATGAAGAAGTACGGCGGCTTCATCCCCGGCATCCGCGCGGGTCGCCCCACGGCCGAGTACCTCGACTACGTGCTCACCCGCGTGACGCTGCCCGGCTCGCTGTATCTCGGCATCATCGCGCTCGTGCCGCTCATCGCGCTCGTGCTCGTGGGTGCCAACCAGAACTTCCCGTTCGGCGGCACCTCGATCCTCATCATGGTCGGCGTCGGCCTCGAGACGGTGAAGCAGATCGACTCGCAGCTCCAGCAGCGTCACTACGAGGGCCTCCTGCGGTGACGGTGCGGCTGCTCATCGTCGGCCCTCCCGGCGCCGGCAAGGGAACCCAGGCGGCGCGGATCGCCGAGCACTTCGGCATCCCGACGATCTCGACGGGCGACATCTTCCGCGCGAACATCAAGAACGAGACCGAGCTCGGCAAGCGCGTCAAGGCGATCGTCGACGCGGGCGACTACGTGCCCGACTCGCTCACGAACGAACTCGTGACCGACCGGCTCTCCGAGGCGGATGCCACGACGGGCTTCCTGCTCGACGGCTACCCGCGCACCCCCGACCAGGTGCGCTACCTCGAGGAGCTGCTCGCCGGGCACGGGCACAAGCTCGACGCCGTGCTGCGGCTCGTCGCCGACCAGGACGAGATCGTGCGCCGCCTGCGCAAGCGCGCGATCGAGCAGGGCCGTGCCGACGACTCCGAGGAGGCGATCCGCCACCGCCAGGAGGTCTACCAGCGCGAGACCGCGCCCGTGCTCGAGATGTTCCGCGACCAGGGCCTGCTCATCGAGGTCGACGGGCTCGGCACGGTCGACGAGGTGACGGACCGCATCTGGGCCGCCTTCGCCGAGGCGGGCCTCGGGGCGCCTGCCGCCTGAGACCTCCGCGGGCTACGCGTCGATGAGGCGCGTGAGTTCGGCGACGAGAGTGGGCACGTCCGTCGCGCGCGCGACGAGCCCGCGGATGTTGTCGCGGTCGGCGAACACCTCGACGAGCTGGTCGAAGACCTCCTGGAACGAGGCTCGGCCGGACTCGCTGAAGGCGATGAACGCGACGACCTCGACGCGCGCGTCGTCCCACGGCATCGACGTCGTGTTGAGCACGAGCGCGATCGCGGTGCGCTCCGCCGTCATCGCCATGGCGTGGGGCATCGCGAGCCCTTCGGTGAAGGCCGTCGAGGACAGCAGCTCGCGCTCGATGGCCGCCTCCACGTAGGCGTCGTCCACGATCCCCGCCTCGACCATGTGGGCGCCGAGGGTGCGGATCATGCTCTCGGGGTCGGGGGCGTAGAGCTCGCGGAAGAACAGGCGTTCGTCGAAGTAGGACGAGAGCCGCTCGGCGAGGCGTGCGCGACGTCGATGCCGACGCACGCGCGCGATCGCGTCATGGATCGCGTGCGCATCCGCCTCTCCGAGGAACGGGTGCACGACGAGCACGCGCTCGCTCGGCGCGGGCGGCTCGATGACGGAGATGACGAGGTCCCCGGGCAGGGCGTCCCAGTCCACATCGGAGCGTGTGTCGAGCTGTTCGATGCGGAGCTCGGCGCCCGCGGCGGCCTCGACCCGGCGCAGCAGCTCGAGGTGGAGGCGATGGTAGGCGGGGGCGACGATCGTCGCCGTGACGGCCTGCTCCGTCTGGCGCTGCTCTTCGAGGCGGGCGCCGAGGTGCATCGCGAGGTAGGCGATCTCGTCCTCGGGAACGGCGATGCCCGAATCGAGCTGCAGCTCGTGCGCGAGATAGACGGCGAGCTCGTAGATCATCGGGTACCCCGCCTTGATGGAGCGGGTGAGCGGATTGCGCGAGAACGAGCCCTCCTCGGCCCGCCGTTGCAGCTGGCGGATGTGCATCGCGAGGCGCAGCAGGAAGTCGTCGTCGCCGTCGAGGTCCACGAGGTACTCGCGCGCGGCCTTCCCGACGATCACGCGCACGCGCGCGAGCTCCTCGTCGTCGAGCGGCGCCGGCCCCGCGGCGACGGGGTCGACGGCGACGCGCGTGCCGAGCAGGAAGCCCAGGTAGTCGAGGTCGCCCGGCGGCAGTTGCACGCCGAAGTGGTCGCGCACGAGCTCGTCGAGGATGCCGACGAAGACGCCCTCGTCTCCGGCCTCGCGATCCGGAAGGCGGTGGCGGGCCTGCGTGCGGTCGACCGCGATGGCGAGGTGGAGCAGCACGGTGCCGAGCCCGTAGTCGTTGATCTCGTAGCCGTCGCCGACGAGCCGCGCGATGAGCGCCGTCTTGAACGCCGAGAGGTCGCCCGCCGCGAACCAGCTCTCGATGCGGTCGACCTCGCGCATCCCGCGCGTCGCCTCGTCGCGGAAGAGCGCCCCGATGAGGCGCCGGCGCGCCGACTCGGGCCCTTCGAGCTGCACGTGCTCCCGGGCCCGCACGATCGTGAGCCCCACGGCGCCGGCCCGCGAGCGGGCGCGCGAGAGGTCGGACTCGAGGGTCGAGTCGCTCACGTGCAGCCGCTCGGCGAGCTCGTAGACGTCCACGCCCTCGGACTCGGGGTCGGCGTCGAGGAGGGCGCGCAGCACGGCGGAGACCCGCGCCGCGGGTGTCGCCGCCTCGTCGAGTGGGGCGTCGCGCACGCGCCTGCCCCATTCGGCGCGGTCCAGCCGGTACCCGTGCGGGCCCGACTCGATGAGCGGCGCGTCGCCCGCCGCGTTGAGCGCGGCCACGTACCCGCGGATGCTGCGATCGGTCACGCCGAGGCGCGCCGCCAGATCGGCTGCCGTCACCCAGCCACCGTGCTGGGCGAGGGCGTCCGTGAGCTGCTCGTGCCGGTCGACCATGCCATCCGCTCCGCGCTGACGTGCGCGCTCCCCCAGTCAAGCAAACGCATCTCGCGTGCGGGCGGGTTCCGGGCAGATTTCCGGGGGTGCGGAAGCGGCCGGGCTGGCGCATGCCGGGAGGTGCGACGCACACTGGCCTCGCCCGCCGGGAGAGGGAACCGGCGGGCCCCGGACTCCTCCGGGACGGCAGAGCCGCCGACGGATCGCGCGCGGCGGGACGGGGAGAAGGACGCCATGCGGGTGCTCATCGTGTGCGGGGCAGGGGCCTCGAGCACGTTCGTGGCCCAGCGCCTGCGCCGCGCGGCTGCCGCGCGCGGGCTCGACATCGTCCCCGTCCCGTCCTCCGCCGATGCCGCAACGGACCTCATCCCCGACGTGGATGTCGTGATCGCGGGAGCGCACCTGGGCGAGCGGGTCGCCGTCCTGGGCGCCGCCGCGGCCGCCGCCGACGTGCCGTTCGTGGTGCTGAGGGACGCGGCGCGGGAGGATGGCGACGAACTGCTCGACACGACCCTGGCGGCTGCGGCCGCGACAGGAAGGACCTCCTGATGCAACGCACGGTGACGATCGCCTCCGGCCACGGGCTGCACGCCCGCCCCGCCAAGCTCTTCACCCAGGCGGTGGCCGCCTCGGGTCATCAGGTGTCGATCTCCCGGCCGGGCGGGAAGCCCGTCAACGCCGCGAGCATCCTCGGCATCATCGCGGGCGGCTTCGAGAACGGCGACGAGGTCGTGCTCGACGTGCAGGGCGACGAGGCCGACCGCGTGCTCGACGAGCTCTCCGAGTTCCTCACGACGGACCACGACGAGGTCGCCGGATGACCGAGGCGCGCGAGCTGCGCGGGGTCGGCGTCGGAACCGGCGTCGTCGTCGGACCCGTGCTCCACGTGTCGCGGCAGGCGGTCGCCGTGCCGACGGACGCCCCGAGCACGCTGAGCGAGGATGCCGAGATCGCGCGCGCGCGCGCGGCGCTCGCCGCGGTCACGGCCCAGCTGCGGGAGCGGGCGGCCGGCGCCGACGAGGCGACGCGCGACGTGCTCGAGGCGCAGGCGCTCATGACCGACGACCCGGAGCTGCACGCGAGCATCGAACGCCACCTCGCGACGGGGGTGACGGCCGAGAAGGCGGTCGCGGATGCCTTCGGCGAGTTCGCCGCGCTCCTCGCGGACGCGGGCGAGTACTTCGCCGAGCGGGCCGCCGACCTCCACGATCTCGCCGACCGGACGATCGCGGCGCTCCAGGGGCGCTCGACGGAGCTCGTCGTCGACCCCGGGCATCCCTACGTGCTCGTCGCGCGCGACCTCGCCCCCGCCGACACGGCCGTGCTCGACCTCGACCGCGTGCTCGCCTTCGTCACGAGCGAGGGCGGCCCCACGTCGCACACGGCGATCCTCGCCCGCCAGCGCGGCATCGTCGCGATCGTGGGGGCCGTGGGCGTCGAGACGCTCCCCGACGGCACGACGGTCGTCGTCGACGCCGAGCGCGGTCGCGTCCTCGCCGACCCAGACGACGCCGAGCGCGCCGAGGCCGAGACCCGCATGGCGGCGCGGCAGGCGGCGGCCGCCGCACCCGCGGGCCCGGGCGCCCTCGCCGACGGCACGCGCGTGAAGCTCCTCGCCAACGTCGGCAAGCCCGAGGAGGTCGCGGATGCCGTGCGCCTCGGCGCGGAGGGCATCGGCCTCTTCCGCACCGAGTTCCTCTTCCTCGACAGCCCCGCGACGCCGCCGAGCATCGTGGATCAGCAGGAGAGCTACCGCGAGGTGCTCGCCGCGTTCCCCGGCCAGCGGGTCGTCGTGCGCCTGCTCGACGCGGGCGCCGACAAGCCGCTCGCCTTCCTCTCCCCGGGCGAGGAGGAGAACCCCGCGCTCGGTCGGCGCGGCATCCGCGCCCTGCGCGCCTCGACCGACGTGCTCTCCGACCAGCTCGCCGCGCTCGCGGCGGCGCAGGCCGAGACGGACGCCGAGCTCTGGGTCATGGCGCCCATGGTGGCGACCGTGGAGGAGACCGAGTTCGTGACGCGCGCGATCCACGAGGCAGGCATCCGCACGGCGGGTGTCATGGTCGAGATCCCCTCGGTCGCGCTCATCGCCGACCGCGTGCTCGCGCGCACCGATTTCGCGTCGATCGGCACGAACGATCTCACGCAGTACACGATGGCCGCGGATCGCCAGCTCGGCTCGGTCGCGGCCCTTCAGGACCCGTGGCACCCGGCGGTGCTGCGGCTCATCCGGGAGGTGGGCGCGGCGGGCGTCCACTCCGACAAGCCGGTCGGCGTGTGCGGCGAGGCCGCCGCCGACCCCCTTCTCGCCGTCGTGCTGGTGGGGCTCGGGGTCACGAGCCTCTCCATGTCGCCGACGGCCCTCGCAGACGTCCGCGTATCCCTCGCGCGGTTCGGCCTCGACGACGCACGCGCGATCGCCGAGGCAGCCCTGGCGGCCGACGAGGCCGCCGACGCCCGAGAGGCGGCCCGCGCGGCCGCCGACACCATCACGGCCGGACACCCGTCCGGCTCCTGAGCCAGGAGGCACAACCATGACGACGACGTCAGCACCGACGGCGACAGCGCGGGGCGGGGGAGCCCGCGTCGCCGTCCAGAGATTCGGCACGTTCCTCAGCGGGATGGTGATGCCCAACATCGCCGCCTTCATCGCCTGGGGCCTCATCACCGCGCTCTTCATCCCGACCGGCTGGTTGCCGTTCGCCCCGCTCGGTGGAGGGGAGGACGCCGACGGGAACGTCTGGACGGGCCTCGTCGGCCCGATGATCACCTACCTGCTGCCGCTGCTCATCGCCTACACGGGCGGCCGCATGGTCTACAACGTGCGCGGCGGCGTCATCGGCGCCGTCGTGACGATGGGCGTCATCATCGGCGCCGAGGGCACGGTCATGTTCCTCGGCGCGATGATCTGCGGGCCCCTCGCCGCGTGGATCCTCAAGCAGGTCGATCGGATCTGGGCGGGGCGCGTCAAGCCCGGGTTCGAGATGCTCATCGACAACTTCTCGTCGGGCATCCTGGGCTTCTTCCTCGCGCTCGGCGCCTTCTTCGGGCTCGCGCCCGTCATCAAGTGGTTCAGCGACGTGCTGGGCGCCGCGGTGGGGTGGCTCATCGACACGGGCCTCATCCCGCTCGCGTCGATCATCGTGGAGCCCGCGAAGGTGCTCTTCCTCAACAACGCGATCAACCACGGCGTCTTCACCCCGCTCGGCACCGAGCAGTCGCTCGAGCAGGGCAAGAGCCTCCTGTTCCTCGTCGAGGCGAACCCCGGCCCCGGCGCCGGGCTCCTGCTCGCGATCACGGTGTTCGGTGTGGGCGCTGCGCGGGCGACCGCCCCGGGCGCGTTCATCATCCAGTTCTTCGGCGGCATCCACGAGGTGTACTTCCCGTACGTGCTCGCGAAGCCGCTGCTCGTCGTCGCGATGATCGGCGGCGGCGCGACCGGTGTGCTCACGAACGTGATCTTCCGCTCCGGGCTCGTGGCTCCCGCCGCGCCGGGGTCGATCTTCGCGGTGCTCGCCCAGACGGCGAAGGACAGCTACCTGGGCGTCATCCTGTCGGTCGTCCTCGCGGCGACCGTGACGTTCCTCATCGCCATGCCCATCCTCCTCGCGAGCCGCAAGCGCGACCTCGCGTCGGAGGCGGAGGCGGATGCGCGTCTCGCCGCCTCGGTCGCGCAGACGAGCGCCAACAAGGGCAAGGAGAGCAGCGTGCTTTCGGGCCTCGCGGCGAGCGTCGCGTCGGGCGACGCCGCGACCCGGAGGATCGACAAGGTCGTGTTCGCGTGCGACGCGGGCATGGGGTCGAGCGCGATGGGCGCATCCGTGCTGCGGAACAAGTTCAAGAAGGCGGGGATCGACGTCGACGTGTCGAACGCCGCGATCGCGAACCTCACGGGTGACGAGGACCTCGTCATCACGCAGAACGAGCTGACGCCGCGCGCGCGGCAGAAGGCGCCCGACGCGATCCACGTGTCGGTCGACAACTTCATGAACAGCCCGAAGTACGACGAGGTCGTGGAACTCGTCGCCGAGCAGAGGGAAGGGGCCGCGCAGTAGGCCCTCGGGTCCGGCGGCGAGAGAGGAGCACACCATGAGCGACGACATCCTGACCCCCGATCGCGTGGTGCTCGCCGACCGGACCCCCACCCGCGAGGAGGCGATCCGCGACGTCGGGCGCCTCCTCGTGGAGGCCGGAGCCGTGCAGCCGGCCTACGTCGACTCGATGCTCGCGCGCGAGGCGACGGTCTCGACCTCGATGGGCAACTACCTCGCGATCCCGCACGGCACGAACGAGGGGCGTGAGTTCATCGACGCGACGGCCCTCGCCGTCATCCGCTACCCGGAGTCGATCGACTGGGACGGCGACGAGGTGCGTTTCGTGATCGGCATCGCCGGGCGCGAGAACGAGCACCTCGAGATCCTCGGACGGATCGCCGTGCTCTTCTCCGACGACGACGAGCTCCAGGCGCTCCTCGCGGCGCCGACCGCCCGAGACCTCTACGCCCTCATCTCCGCCGTCAACGAGGAGTAACCTCGATCGGCGACACGCCCGGCTGGCGCGCTCGCGGTTAATCGATTAGGATCGATCTTTGGTGCCTTGTGCCTACCGGGCCGTCCGCACCGAATCAATCACCCGCATGACCGAGCGTCACCGATAGCGATTTAGAGGGTATGGCCAAGAAAGACGGCGTCATCGAGATCGAGGGATCTGTCCTCGAAGCTCTGCCGAACGCGATGTTCCGCGTCGAGCTGAGCAACGGGCACAAGGTTCTCGCCCACATTTCGGGCAAGATGCGTCAGCACTACATCCGGATCCTCCCCGAGGACCGCGTGATCGTGGAGCTGAGCCCCTACGACTTGACCCGCGGCCGGATCGTCTACCGCTACAAGTGAGGCTCGGAAAGTAACGGCCTGCGCACGCGCAGGTACGAGGACAGCGAGAAGGAAACATGAAGGTCAACCCGAGCGTCAAGCCCATCTGCGACCACTGCAAGGTCATCCGCCGCAACGGCCGCGTGATGGTCATCTGCAAGTCGAACCCCCGCCACAAGCAGCGTCAGGGTTAAGAAAAAGGTCCTTTCGGACCTTGTTCCCCTGACGCCGAGGCCGTCTCGGCCTCGGACATGCTGCCAGGCCGCGGAAGATCCGCGACGTCACAACTCAACACACAGAAGAAGCACCGCCAGAACCTCGCGAGAGGGGACACCTCGGGTTCGGAGGCCCGGGCACCGGCGGCGCTCCACACCTCCGAACGACTCCACAAGGAGAAGCCGCCATGGCACGTATCGCCGGCGTCGACATCCCGCGCGAGAAGCGCGTCGAGGTCGCCCTGACGTACATCTACGGAGTGGGCCGCACGCGCGCCCTCGCCACCCTCAAGGACACCGGGATCTCCGGTGACGTCCGCGTGAAGGATCTGACCGACGACCAGCTCGTCGCCCTTCGCGACTACATCGAAGGCAACTACAAGGTCGAGGGCGACCTGCGCCGCGAGGTGCAGGCCGACATCCGCCGCAAGGTCGAGATCGGCTCGTACGAGGGCCTCCGCCACCGTCGCGGCCTGCCCGTCCGCGGCCAGCGCACCAAGACCAACGCACGCACTCGCAAGGGCCCGAAGCGCACCGTGGCCGGCAAGAAGAAGGCAGGTAAGAAGTAATGGCTGCTCCGAAGGCCTCCGCGCGCAAGCCGCGTCGCAAGGAGAAGAAGAACATCGCCGTGGGTCAGGCCCACATCAAGTCGACGTTCAACAACACCATCGTCTCCATCACCGACCCGTCCGGTGCCGTCATCAGCTGGGCCTCCTCGGGTGGCGTCGGCTTCAAGGGTTCGCGCAAGTCGACCCCCTACGCCGCGCAGCTCGCCGCCGAGTCGGCCGCCCGCCAGGCGCAGGAGCACGGCATGAAGAAGGTCGACGTCTTCGTCAAGGGCCCGGGCTCGGGTCGTGAGACGGCGATCCGCTCGCTCCAGGCAGCGGGCCTCGAGGTCGGCACCATCAACGACGTGACGCCCCAGGCGCACAACGGGTGCCGTCCGCCGAAGCGCCGCCGCGTCTGATCTTGCCGCTCGGATGACCGGGAACCTCTGACGGTCCGGTCATCCGAGCGCGTCAGCGTCTTCCACAACTCAACAAACCGGCGGCCCAGCCACCCGCCGCATCTGTCGTGGGCGTCATATGGCGGACGCCCTCGCCGAAAGGAAACCACGTGCTCATCGCACAGCGTCCCACCCTCTCCGAAGAGGTCATCTCGGAGTTCCGCTC
>JAEYZI010000049.1 GCA_023428065.1 Actinomycetes bacterium
GCTCCGGACGGGACTGCTCGCGACCGCGGAACAGGATCATGGCCTTGACCTTGTCCCCGGCCTGGAGGAAGCCCTCCGCGCGCTTGCGCTTGGTCTCGTAGTCGTGCTTGTCGATCTTCAGGCGGAACCGGACCTCCTTGAGGATCGTGTTCGCCTGATTGCGCCGGGCTTCCTTGAGCTTCTGGGCCTGCTCGTACTTGAACTTGCCGTAGTCCATGATCTTCACCACGGGAGGCTTGGAGTTCGGCGCCACCTCGACCAGATCCAGATCGGCTTCCTGCGCGAGACGCAGGGCGTCCTCGATACGGACGACGCCGACCTGCTCTCCGCCAGGACCCACGAGGCGGACCTCGGGGACGCGGATACGGTCGTTGGTTCTGGGATCGCTGATGCGGGTCTCCTTCACTCGTTTCTGCAGGCACGCACGTGAAGAGATCCGCACCCGTGCAACCGGCCATAGCCGGCGGAGTGCGCCACCGGTTCTCGCGAACCGGCTGCCAACTCGAACCCGATAACCTGAAGAGGCGGCCAGCGGGTGGGATTGCTCCACTTGCGTTTCCGGGGAGATGGCCCCGGAGCCCGCATAAGGATAGCAGAGGAACCCCCGTGACCCCAGAGCCCGTGTCCGCCGACGAACCGCACGACGTCGCGGAGGAGATCCGGGACATCGCCGATGTCCCCGCGGTCGAGGTGATCAACACGGTCGCCGTGCACCTCCTGAGCGCGGCCGCCGTCAAGGTGGGGCTCGCCGACGACCCCGAGACGCAGACGGATCTCGATGAGGCGCGCAAGCTCATCGACGCCCTCGCGGGGCTCGTCACGGCATCCGCCCCGAGCCTCGGCGACCACCACGCCCGCGCCCTGCGCGACGGCCTGCGCACGGTGCAGCTCGCCTTCCGCGAGGCCTCGCCCTTCCCCGACGAGCACGGCAAGGGTCCCGGCGAGAAGTGGACCGGCCCGGTCGCCTGACCGCCGCACGCCCCGCTCGAGGCGGCACGCCGTGATCAGGCCACGCGCACGCTGATCGAGTCGACGCGCGTCGCGATGAGCTCGTCGGCCGCCCAGCGATCCCGCAGGCGGGCGAGCACGCCCTGCCCGGTCCCGGCGTCGGCGCCCTCGGCGAGCCGCAGCAGCACGAGCAGTTCGGGCCCGGCCGAGCGTGCCTCCGGATCCGCGGGCGCGAGGCCGACCGCCGAGACGGCGGGCTCGCCCTCGACCGAGCGGCTGAAGGCCTCCGCGACCTCCGGGTCCGCGAAGCACGGCACCCAGCCCTCCCCGGTCGCGAGCGCGCGGAACGCAGGAGAGCGCACGACGGTCTGCGTGTCCGACCCGGGATCGACGACGATGAGCGGCGTGCCCTCCGCGGCTGCGGCGAGCGCGATCCGGCTCGCCTGGATCGGGATGGGCCGCGCCTGCGCGTCCCACGTGCGCATGCTGTCGACCGAGGTGAACGCGGGCAGCACGGCGCGCCCGTCGGGACCCGCGACCGTCACGATCGAGAGCTCCTGCGTCTTGTCGACGGTCTGGCCGTACGGTCCGACGCCGTGGTCGCCCGCGACGGTCACGAGCGGCACGAGGAGACGCTCGCTGTGGAGAGCCTCCACGACACCCTCGATGCCGAGCTCACCCGCGCGCAGGCGACGGATCGCCTCCATGACCCGCGGCGGCGCGGATCCGTCGTCGGATGCGGCGGGGTTGTCGTGGAACCGGCGCCCCGCGAACGGGATGCCCGCGCTGTCGGCGTGCCGGTGATCCATCCGGTGCGGGGCCCTCAGTCGCTCGCGACGTCGATGGCCTCGGCGAGCGTGAACGCGCCCGTGTAGAGCGCCTTGCCGACGATCGCCCCCTCCAGGCCCTGGGGCACGAGCGTGCGGAGCGCCGCGATGTCGTCGAGGGAGGCGACCCCGCCGGATGCGATGACGGGCTTGGGGGTGCGCTCCATGACCTCCGAGAGCAGCTCCAGGTTCGGCCCGCGGAGCGTGCCGTCCTTCGTGACGTCGGTCACGACGTAGCGCGCGCAGCCCGCGTCCTCGAGGCGGGCGAGGACCGTCCAGAGGTCGCCGCCGTCCTTCGTCCAGCCACGCGCCGCGAGGGTCGTTCCGCGCACGTCGAGCCCGACGGCGATCGCCTCGCCGTACTCCGCGATGACGTGGGCGGCCCACTCGGGGTTCTCGAGCGCCGCCGTGCCGAGGTTGATGCGCTTGGCCCCCGTCGCGAGAGCCGCCTCGAGGCTCTCGTCGTCGCGGATCCCGCCCGAGAGCTCGATGTTGACGCGACGCGGAGTGTTCTTGATGACCTTCTTGATGACGCCGTGGTTGTTGCCACGCCCGAAGGCGGCGTCGAGGTCGACGAGGTGGATCCACTCGGCGCCCTGGTCGGCCCACTCCTGCGCCGCATCGATGGGGTCGCCGAAGCTCGTCTCGGTGCCGGCCTCGCCCTGGGTCAGTCGCACCGCCTTGCCGTCGGCGACGTCGACCGCCGGGAGGAGGGTCAGGGCGGGCGAGGTGTTGAACTCGGTCATCTCAGGGGCTTTCCGCGGGACGGGCGCCCGCACACAAGGTTCAGATACTAATGCAGCAAGGGGAGCGCCCCGGTCAGAGCGTGGCGAGCCAGTTGCCGAGCAGGCGGATGCCGGCCTCCCCCGATTTCTCGGGGTGGAACTGGGTGGCCGAGAGCGGTCCGTTCTCCGCCGCGGCGACGAAGAGCTCGCCGTGCTGGGCCCACGTGACGCGCGGAGCGCGGAAGGCTCCGACGCCCTCGAGCGACCACGTGCGCGCGGCGTACGAGTGCACGAAGTAGAAGCGCTCGTCGCGCAGTCCGGCGAAGAGAGCGGAGTCCTCCGGGGCGCTCACCGCGTTCCACCCCATGTGGGGCAGAACGGGCGCGTGGAGCTCCTCGACGGTCCCGGGCCACTCGCCGAGACCCTCGGTCTCCACGCCGCGCTCGACCCCGCGCTCGAAGAGCACCTGCATGCCGACGCAGATGCCGAGCACCTTGCGTCCGCCCGCGAGGCGACGCTCGATGAGCTCGTCGCCGCGCACGGCACGCAGGGCCTGCATGACGGCGGCGAACGCACCAACGCCCGGCACGAGGAGGCCGTCCGCGGCCATCACGGCATCGCGGTCGGCCGACAGCGTGACACGCGCGCCGGCCGCCTCGAGGGCCTTCGCGGCCGAGTGGACGTTGCCGGAGCCGTAGTCGAGGACGACGACGGAGGGGCCGGTCATGTCAGAGCGCACCCTTCGTCGACGGCACGCCGCTCACGCGCTCGTCGCGCGCGACCGCCTGCCGGAACGCGCGCGCGAAGGCCTTGAGCTCCGCCTCCGCGATGTGGTGGGGGTCGCGTCCCGCGAGCACGGTGAGGTGCACCGTGAGACCCGCGTTGAAGGCGATGGCCTCGAAGAGGTGCCGCACCATCGATCCCGTGAAGTGCCCGCCGATGAGGTGGAACTCGAAGCCCGCGGGCTCGCCCGAGTGGACGAGGTACGGGCGGCCGGACACGTCGACGACCGCCTGGGCGAGTGCGTCATCGAGCGGCACGAGCGCGTCGCCGAAGCGGCCGATCCCGCGCTTGTCGCCGAGCGCCTGCTTGATGGCGGTGCCGAGCACGATGCCGGTGTCCTCGACGGTGTGGTGCACGTCGATCTCGGTGTCGCCCTCGGCGCGCACCGTGAGGTCGACGAGCGAGTGCTTCGCGAAGGCCGTGAGCAGGTGGTCGAAGAAGGGCACGGTCGTCTGGATGTCGGACGTGCCGGTGCCGTCGAGGTCGAGGCTCAGCTCGATGCTCGACTCGCTCGTCTGTCGGCTCAGACGCGCGGTGCGGTGCGTGCTCATGGTCTCAGCCTACCGAGCGCCGCCGGGGCCGAGCGCGGCGAGGCTCTCGAGGAAGAAGCTCGTCTCCTCGGCCGTACCCGCTGTCACGCGCAGCGTGCCCGGGATGCCGACGTCGCGGATGAGGATGTCGCGCTCGAGCAGCGCGCGGAACGTCGCCTGCGGGTCGTCGACGCCTGCGAAGAGCACGAAGTTGGCCTGGCTCGGCCACGGTCGGTACCCGAGCGCGGGGAGCTCCGCGACGATCCGGTCGCGCTGCGCGGCGATGTCGTCGACCATCGCGAGCATCTCGGGTGCGTGCGCGAGGGCGGCGACCGCTGCCGCCTGCGTGAGCGCCGACAGGTGGTACGGCAGGCGCACGAGGCGCAACGCGTCCGCGATCGCCGGGTCGGCAGCGAGGTAGCCCACCCGCACGCCCGCGAAGGCGAAGGCCTTGCTCATGGTGCGCGACACGACGAGCCGTTCGCGGCCGGGCAGGAGCGTGAGCGCGGACGGGTGGTCGGCGGGCATGAACTCCGCGTAGGCCTCGTCCACGAAGACGATGCCATCGGTCGCGTCGTAGGCCGCCTCGATCGTCTCGAGCGACAGCCCCGTTCCGGTCGGGTTGTTGGGGGCGCACAGGAAGACGAGGTCGGGTCGGTGCTGCTCGATCGCCCGCACGGCCGTCTCGGGGCGGATTTCGTAATCCGCGTCGCGCTCGGCGGTGACCCAGCGGCTGCCGACGCCCGCCGTGATGATCGGGTGCATCGAGTAGGTGGGCGGGAACCCGAGAACGCTGTGGCCGGGTCCGCCGAACGCCTGCAGGAGCTGCTGGATGACCTCGTTGGAGCCGTTCGCGGCCCAGATCTGCTCGGCCGTCAGACCGTGGCCGAGATACGCCGCGAGCGACTCCCGCAGGGAGGTGAACTCGCGGTCGGGGTAGCGGTTGGCGGTGAGCACGGCGTGCGCGAGCGACTCGACGATCTCGCGCGCGACCGGTTCGGGGATGGGGTGCGTGTTCTCGTTGACGTTGAGCGCGTAGCGCACGTGCTTCTGGGGCGCCCCGTAGGGGACCATGCCTCTCAGGTCGTCGCGGATCGGGAGGTCGGAGAGGGAGGCCACCCGGCGATTCTAATGAGCGGCCGTGCCGTCGCTCCGCGGGGCCCTCACCCGGCGTACGCGGCGGGGATCGCGAGCCGCTGCCCCGGCTGGACCTCGGTCGTCGGCAGCTGGTTGAGCTCGACGAGCTGCGCCACGACGTCGCGGGGGTCGGCCTCGGGCGCGATCCACGCGGCGAGCTCCCACAGCGACTCCCCGGGGGCCACCGACACATAGGAGAAACCCGTCGTCGGCGCGGTCGAGCCCGCCTGGGCGGGGCTTTCCGCGAGGGCGGACAGGGCGAGCGCGACGGCGACGGGCGTCGCCAGGAGGGCGCCCAGCACGACGCGACCCCGGCGCGTGATCCGGAGCCGCGGTGCGCGCGGCGCGCGGGAGAGGGCGACGCCGGTGGTGGTGAGGGCGGTGGTGGTGAGGGCGACGGTGCTCATCTGATCCTCCTGGGTGTCGACGGCCGTCGGCCGCCTCTGGACAGCTTCCGCATCCGGCCTCGGCCGGGAGGCCGGATGCGAAGCTGTGTTCCGAATGTATCTTCGATCGAACAAACGTTCAAGTCCTGCCGCGGAATTCCCCTCCTCCCCGCATTCGCGGGCGAAGGGATGAGCGACACACTCGAACGGATGTTTGCCCGCACCCCCCGAAGCGGATACAGTTTCGATCGACGGGATGCATCCGATCACGAACCACCGACATCGCATCCCGTGCCGGTCACATCCGAGCCGTTGGAGGCCCCATGAGCGACATCGAGCAGCCCGAGGAGCGCCCCGCCACGCGGCGGCGCAAGAGCCTGAGCGACAAGCAGCTCGCGATCCTCGAGGTCATCCAGCGCTCCGTCTCGAGTCGGGGCTACCCGCCGAGCATGCGCGAGATCGGCGACGCCGTCGGGCTCGCCTCGCTCTCGAGCGTCACGCATCAGCTCAATCAGCTCGAGCTCGCCGGCTACCTCCGGCGCGACCCCAACCGCCCGCGCGCGCTCGAGGTGCTCATCGACATCCCCGTCGCGGACGACGCGGGCTCGGCCGCCCCGGTCGGCGACGCCGCGATGGTCCCGCTCGTCGGCCGCATCGCCGCGGGCGTGCCGATCACCGCCGAGCAGCAGGTCGAGGAGATCTTCCCGCTCCCCCGCCAGCTCGTCGGCAAGGGCGAGCTCTTCATGCTCAAGGTGTCGGGCGACTCCATGATCGACGCCGCCATCTGCGACGGCGACTGGGTCGTCGTGCGCTCACAGCACACCGCGGAGAACGGCGAGATCGTCGCCGCGATGCTCGACGGCGAGGCGACCGTCAAGGTCTTCCGGCAGCGCGACGGCCACACGTGGCTGCTGCCGCGCAACACGGCCTTCGAGCCGATCCTCGGCGATCAGGCGGAGGTGCTCGGCAAGGTCGTGGCGGTGCTGCGCTCGGTGTGAGTCACGTGGCGCGCGAGCCACTCCTCGACGACGCGCATGAAGCGCGCGTGGTCGTCCCGGAACACCGTGTGTCCCGCGCCCGCGATCGTCACGACCGTCATGCCGAGGCGGCGCAGCCGCGCGGCCGCGGCATCCGTGATGAGAAGGCTCTTCTCCGCGAGGACGACGAGACTCGGCGCCACGAGCCGCATCGGCGGCACGATCGGACGGCTGTCGGCGAAGCCCAGGATGGTGCGCTTGTCCCAGTCGCGCAGCGTCGCGAGCTCGATGTCGATGTCCTGGGCGCTCCAACGCGGGTTCCACCGCACGATCGCCGAGCGACGGGGCCGCGGCGCGAGGGCGAACCCGATCTTGAACAGGAGCCCCCGGATGCCGCGCGGGAACGCAAACGCGGGGTCGACATAGATGGCGGCGCGCGGGGCGAGCCGATCGGCCGCGAGGGAGGCCACGAGGCCGCCCAGCGAGTGGCCCATGACGAGGTCCGGCGGTCCGTCGAGCAGCGGGGTCACGGTCTCGACGACATCGTCGGCCCAGCCGCGCGGCGTGTAACGGCGCTTACGGGGAGACGCGCCGTGACCGGCCAGGTCGACGGCGATGACACGGAAGCCCTTCTCCTCGAGCTCCGCACTGACTCGATGCCACGCGCGGTGGTCCGACATGATGCCGTGCACGAGGATCGCGGTGCGCGGTCCTTCGCCCGAGACGTGGACTGCCAACTTCATATCTCGACGGTAGAACGCCGACCTGGGCGAGCTCCCCGCCGCGTCTGAAGACACGATGGGAAGATGCTGCGGGCGCGATGTCAGTGCGGGTTCCCCGCTCCGCCGGCGGAGCGTCAGGCCGGACTGGCGGCCGTCTCGAGCTGGTGGGCGACGGCTTCGCTCGCCTGCACGCGCAGCCGGGTGCCGGCCTCCTCGTAGCTCGTCTCGAGCACGCGCGCGCGGTCGTGAGCGAGCGCCACGAGGTCGCCCCGGTCGTACGGGATGAGCACCTCGAGCTCCACATCCGGCACCGGGAGGCGCCGACCGATCTCCTCGAGCAGCTCCTCGACGCCCTCGCCCGTGCGGGCCGAGACGAACACCGAGTCGGCCTCGAGCCCGCGCAGGAGCATGCGGCGGTCCTCGTCGACGAGGTCCGCCTTCGTGAAGACGACGAGCTCGGGCACGTCGCGCGCGCCCGCGTCGCCCAGCACGTCGCGCACGGTCGCGATCTGCGACGCCGGATCGGGATGGCTGCCGTCGACGACGTGGAGCACGAGATCCGACGCGGCGACCTCCTCGAGCGTCGACCGGAAGGCCTCCACGAGCTGGTGCGGGAGGTTGCGCACGAAGCCGACCGTGTCGGCGATCGTGAACGCGCGCCCGTCGGGGGTGCGGCTGCGCCGCACGGTGGGATCGAGCGTCGCGAAGAGCGTGTTCTCGACGAGCACTCCCGCGCGCGTGATGCGGTTGAGGAGGCTCGACTTGCCCGCGTTCGTGTAGCCGGCGATCGCGACGGCAGGGACCTGGAACCGGTCGCGGTTGGCGCGCTTGGCCTGCCGCCCGGGCGCGAAGCCCTTGATCTGACGACGCAGCTTCGCCATGCGGGAGTGGATGCGACGGCGGTCGAGCTCGATCTTGGTCTCACCGGGGCCGCGCGAACCCATGCCCGCTCCCCCGCTGCCGACCTGGCCACCGGCCTGGCGCGACATCGACTCACCCCATCCGCGAAGACGCGGGAGCAGGTACTCGAGCTGCGCGAGTTCGACCTGCGCCTTGCCCTCCCGCGACTTGGCGTGCTGGCTGAAGATGTCGAGGATGACGGCGGTGCGGTCGATGACCTTGACCTTGACGGCGTCTTCGAGCGCACGTCGCTGACTCGGGGCGAGTTCGGTGTCGGCGACGACGGTGTCGGCGCCGACCGACGCCACGATGTCGGCGAGCTCGGCGACCTTGCCGCGCCCGAGATAGGTCGCCGGGTCCGGATGCGGACGCCGCTGGAGCACGCCGTCGAGCACGACGGCGCCCGCCGTCTCCGCGAGGGCTGCGAGCTCGCGCAGCGAGTTCTCGGCGTCCTCGAGCGATTCGGAAGGCGTGTAGACGCCGATGAGCACGACGTTCTCGAGGCGCACCTGGCGGTACTCGACCTCGGTGACGTCGGCGAGCTCCGTCGAGAGTCCGCCGACGCGGCGCAGCGCCGCCCGCTCCTCGCGGTCGAGCTGCTCTCCGTCGCGGTCGCTCCCGAGCGCGGTCGCCTCGTCCTGGAGCGCGGCGGCGCGTCCGCCGAAGACCCGGAGACCCGCGTGAGCGTCCTCGGTCGCGAGGATGCGGTCGAGGGCGTCGCGCGGGGCCGTCTCGCCCGACGCGACGTCTCCCGGCTGGTCCGGGGCTGCTTCGCGGGATTCGCTCATGATCCGGTTAACCCTAGTCACTCGTTTTCGGTAGGTTCTCTGCATGTCGTCCGAGCACTACTTCTCGACGTCGCCGTCCGGCGACCTGGTGCTCCGGAGCATCCCCGTGCGCCTCGCGGGCCGCGACGTGCAGGTCACGACCGCGGGCGGGGTCTTCAGCCCCGACCGCATCGACACGGGAACCCAGGTGCTGCTCGCGCACACCCCCGCGCCGCCGCCGGGCGGCCAGTTCCTCGACCTCGGATGCGGGTGGGGTCCCATCGCCCTCTCCCTCGCGCTCGAGTCGCCGCGCGCGACGGTGTGGGCGGTCGACGTCAACGAACGAGCCCTCGACCTCGTGCGCCGCAACGCGCAGGCCCTCGGTCTCGAGAACGTCAACGCGTGCCGCCCCGAGGATGTTCCCGACGACATCGCCTTCCGCACGATCTGGTCGAATCCGCCCATCCGGGTCGGTAAGAACGAACTCCACGCGATGCTCTCGCACTGGCTTCCGCGGCTCGACGTGGGATCGGACGCCTGGCTCGTCGTCGCCCGCAATCTCGGCTCCGACTCGCTGCACCGCTGGTTGCAGAGCGAGCTGCCCGCCGACTTCACCGTGCTGCGCGCCGCCACGAGCAAGGGCTTCCGCGTGCTGCGCGTACGGCACCGTTCGGGCACGGGCCTCACCCAGCCCATCGACGTCGTCCGCTGACCCTCCCCGTGAGGTTCGGAACCCCCGGGCTCCGTCGCGGAGCGGACTACGGCAGGGTCACCGCGCCGTCGAAGACGAGCACCGCGGGTCCGCTCAGGTGCACCCGGCCCTCCGCGACGCGCACCCCGAGCTCGCCCCCCGGCACGCGGACGCGCCACAGGTCAGGGGCGCCCTCGCCCGCCCACGAGCGGGTCGCGAGGGCCGCGGCTGCGGCGCCCGTGCCGCACGAGAGCGTCTCGCCGCTTCCGCGCTCGTGCACGCGCATCCGGATGCGCCCGACGCCGTTCGAGATGAGCGGCTCTCCGGGTACGACGAATTCGACGTTCGCGCCGTCGGGCGGGGTCGGGGACACGACGGGCGCCTCGGAGAGGTCGAGCGCGTCGAGCTCCTCGTCGTCGGCGAGGGCGACGACGACGTGGGGGTTCCCGACGCCGACCGCGAGGCCGGGCCGATCGACCTCGAGCCGACGTGCCGCCACCATCGCCTCGCCCGCGACGACGAACGGACCGAGGTCGACCTCGAAGCCGTCCTCGGTGCGCGTGACGTGCCGCACGCCCCCGCGCGTGCCGATCGGCACGGTCTCGCCGACCGTGAGATCCAGCAGGCCCTCCGCGATGAGGTAGGCGACGTACACGCGGATGCCGTTCCCGCACATCTCCGCCGGGCTGCCGTCGGCGTTGTGGTAGTCCATGAACCACTCGGCCCGCGGGTCGTCGGCGAGCACGGCGGCACCCTCGGGCAGGTTCGCGGAGCGCACGGCGCGGATGACGCCGTCGCCCCCGATCCCGAACCGTCGGTCGGCGAGGGCCGCGAGGCGTTGCGCGTCGAGCTCCATCGCGCCGTCGGGGTCGCTGTACAGCACGAAGTCGTTGCCCGTGCCGTGGCCCTTCGTGAAGGCGATGTCGATGCTCACCCGGGAAGCCTAGCCGCGCCCGCGCGCACGGCGCCGACCGCCGCGTCGACGCGCGCGGGGTCGTCGGCGTCGAGCCAGACCGTCTCGCGGGAGCGCCCGAACCACGACACCTGGCGGCGCGCGTAGCGGCGCGTGAGCGCCTGCGTCTCGGCGATCGCCTGCTCCTCGTCGAGGCGGCCGTCGAGCTGGGCGAGCGCCTGCGCGTAGCCGATCGCGCGACTCGCGGTCGTGCCGAGCCCGGCGGGGCGCAGGCGGGCCACCTCGTCGACGAGGCCCGACTGCCACATCCGCCGCACGCGCGCGTCGAGGCGGGGCACGAGGGCCTCGCGGGCGAGCCGGAGTCCGACGAGCACCGTGGGTCTCCACGTGCCGGACTCCTCCGGGAGGCCCGCTCCGAACGGCTCGCCCGTGAGCTCGATCACCTCGAGCGCGCGCACGAGTCGGCGGCCGTTGTGGGGGCCGATCGCCGCGGCGGCGTCGGGGTCGCTCGCGCGCAGGCGCTCATGCAGGGCGCCGGGCCCGCGCGCCTCGAGCTCGGCCTCGAGCCGGGCCCGGATCGCGGGGTCGGTGCCGGGGAAGCGGAAGTCGTAGACGACGCTCGACACGTAGAGGCCGCTCCCGCCCACGAGGATCGGGGTCGCCCCGCGCGCGACGATGTCCTCGACGACGGCGCGCGCCTCCCGCTGGTAGCGCGCGACGCTCGCCTCCTCGGCGGGTGCGAGCACGTCGAGGAGGTGGTGCGGGATGCCGCGGCGCTCCTCCTGCGGGAGCTTCGCCGTGCCGATGTCCATGCCGCGGTAGAGCTGCATGGCGTCGGCGTTGACGATCTCGGCGGGGGCGCCGGATGCCGCGAGCCGCTCGGCGAGGTCGAGCGCGAGCTCCGACTTGCCCGTCCCGGTGGCGCCGACGACGGCGACGAGAGG
Source organism: Actinomycetes bacterium (assembly GCA_023428065.1). Lineage (GTDB taxonomy): Bacteria > Actinomycetota > Actinomycetes > Actinomycetales > Microbacteriaceae > Homoserinibacter. The sequence goes on from JAEYZI010000049.1 coordinate 11,251, forward strand.
GGTCACGCGGGACGCAGACCAGGCAGTCCGAGGTTCACGGTGCGCACCGTCGGCTCGCCGGGCGCGGGCACCGCGCACGACTCGGCCTCCGCGCGGTCCCACGCGTCGCCGGCGCGCGTGCGCCGGATCGGGAGCGTGTCGCCCACGGGTGCGGCGATGAGGTAGTGGGGGGTTGCGCGCGTGACCGTGACGCTCACGACGTCTCCCGGCCGCGGCACGGCCCCGCCGTCGGGCACGTCGAAGTGCACGAGGCGGTTGTCCTCGGCGCGCCCAGACATCCGGCGGTGCACCTCGTCCCGCCGGCCCTCACCGGTGGCGACGAGCACCTCGACGGGGGTGCCGACGAGCTTCTGAGCCTCCTCCCCCGAGACGCGTTCCTGCAGCTCGATGAGGCGGTCGTAGCGCTCCTGCACGACCTCCTTGGGCAGCTGGTCGGGCATCGTCGCGGCGGGGGTGCCGGGGCGGATCGAGTACTGGAAGGTGAACGCGGATGCGAAGCGCGCCTGCTCGACGACGCGTAGCGTCTCGGCGAAGTCCTCCTCGGTCTCGCCGGGGAAGCCGACGATGATGTCGGTCGAGATCGCGGCGTGCGGGATGCGGGCGCGCACGCGGTCGAGGATGCCGAGGAAGCGCTCGGAGCGGTACGAGCGCCGCATGGCCTTGAGGACGCGGTCGGAGCCCGACTGGAGCGGCATGTGCAACTGCGGCATGACGGTCGGCGTCTCGGCCATCGCGTCGATGACGTCGTCGGTGAAGGCGGCCGGGTGCGGGCTCGTGAAGCGGATGCGTTCGAGGCCGTCGATCTCGCCCGCGGCGCGCAGCAGCTTGCTGAACGCCTGGCGGTCGCCGAACTCGACCCCGTAGGAGTTGACGTTCTGGCCGAGCAGGGTCACCTCGATGGCGCCGTCGTCGACGAGCGCCTGGATCTCGGCGAGGATGTCGCCGGGCCGGCGGTCCTTCTCCTTCCCGCGCAGCGACGGCACGATGCAGAAGGTGCACGTGTTGTTGCAGCCGACGGAGATCGACACCCAGCCGGAGTAGGTGTTCTCGCGTCGGGTCGGAAGGGTCGAGGGGAACACCTCGAGGGATTCGAGGATCTCGAGCTGCGCCTCGCCGTTGTGGCGTGCGCGCTCGAGGAGGGCGGGCAGCGCGCCCATGTTGTGCGTGCCGAAGACGACGTCGACCCACGGCGCCTTCTCGAGGATGACGTTCTTGTCCTTCTGCGCGAGGCAGCCGCCGACGGCGATCTGCATGCCCTCGTGGTGACGCTTCGCGTTCGCGAGGTGGCCGAGAGTGCCGTAGAGCTTGTTGTCGGCGTTCTCGCGCACGGCGCACGTGTTGATGACGATGATGTCGGCGTCGCCCTCGGTGGCGCGCACGTAGCCCGCCGCCTCGAGTGAGCCGGAGAGGCGCTCCGAGTCGTGCACGTTCATCTGGCAGCCGAACGTGCGCACCTCGTAGGTGCGCGGAGCGGTCGGAGGCCGTCCCTCCGTTGCGGCGTGAAGCAGGGTCATGGTGCCGCCCAGTCTACGTCGGCACCGCCCACCGCCCCAGCCGGGACGTCGCGGCTCAGTCCCGCGTGAGGGTGAGCGTAAAGGTGCCGCCGTCGTAGCTGCCGTCGGTCTCCATGGGCTCGTCGAGGCCCTCGTAGTGGCCGACGAGTTCGACGTCGCCGTCGTCGAAGCCCACGTGCATCGAGACGGTGTCGCCCTTCTGCGACCAGGTGTCGCCGGGGTCGTCGTAGCTGCTGCCGTTGTAGGTCAGGCCGACCGTGCCGTCGCTCTGGAAGTCGAGGCCCCAGCTGTCGCCGTCGGAGTCGGTTCCGCTCCACGAGGTGCCGACCAGTTCGGAGCCCTCGACGTCGCTGCCGCCCGAGGACTGTCCGCCCGACGACTGCCCGCCCGGTGCGGGCAGGCCCGGGAGCCCGGGGAGGAACGCGCATCCGGAGAGCACGCCGAGTGCGAGGACGAGCGCGGACACCGCGGCGAATGCGCGAGCTGCACGGCGGGGGGTGGCGGCGATCATCCTGCGACCCTAGCGGAAGCGCACGCTCGATCCCAGGGGTGACGGCGGAAGCGCCTCGTCGACCGCGGCGCGCACGGTGCTGCCCGAGTAGCCGCGACGCGCGAGGTACCCGCTCAGTCGGCGCACGGCGGCGTCGCGATCGAGGCCGCGCAGCTGCGCGGCGCGCTTGCGTGCGAGATCACGTGCCCGCGCGAGCTCGTTGCCCGTGTCGACGAGCTCGAGGGCGTACTCGATCGCGGACGGGGCGAGCAGCCGCCGCGTGAGCTCGGCGGCGATCGCCGTGCGGCCGAGCCCCTTGCGCTCCTGGAGCGTCGCGACGAGCTTCTGCGCGAGTGCCGCGTCGTCGACGAGCCCGACGCGCGCGAGGCGGTCGCATTCGTGCGCGACCCCGGCCTCGTCCACTCCCCCGTCTCGCAGCGCCCGTTCGAGCTCGCGCCGAGAGAGATCGCGCCGCGAGAGCGCCTTGAGCGAGATGCGCTCGGCGTCGAGCGCACGGTCGCGCTCGTCGTCGCTCAGTCGGGCGCACGCGTCGTCGACGTCGGAGCCCCACTCGTCGGTCCATGTCGGCTCCGACTCGGGCGCGCCCTCCTCGGAGAGCCACGCATCGCGCGCGGGAGCGGACGAGACCGACGACCGGGGGCCGAACAGGTAGCTGACGGGCGCGAGCCGGCCGTCGGTCTCTTCCATGGTGTGCTCCTCCGCGTTTACTCGCCCGAGGCCTTGCGGGCCGCGAGCTTGTCTTCGAGCGATTCGACGTTGCCCGCCGCGGCCTGCGCTGCCTTCGCGGCGGCGCCGATGCCGAGCTTGACGAGGATCTTCTGCTCGATCTCGGCCGCGATGTCGGGGTTCTCGAGCAGGAAGTTGCGCGCGTTCTCCTTGCCCTGGCCGAGCTGGTCGCCGTCGTAGGTGTACCAGGCACCCGACTTGCGCACGATCTCGTGCTCGACGCCGTAGTCGATGAGGCTGCCCTCACGCGAGATGCCGACGCCGTAGAGGATGTCGAACTCCGCCTGCTTGAAGGGCGGGGCCATCTTGTTCTTGACGACCTTGACGCGCGTGCGGTTGCCGACCGCCTCGGCGCCGTCCTTGAGGGTCTCGATGCGGCGGATGTCGAGGCGCACCGACGCGTAGAACTTGAGCGCCTTGCCGCCCGCGGTCGTCTCGGGGCTTCCGAAGAAGACGCCGATCTTCTCGCGCAGCTGGTTGATGAAGATCATGGTCGTCTGGGTCTGGTTGAGGCCACCCGTGAGCTTGCGCAGCGCCTGCGACATGAGGCGCGCCTGGAGGCCCACGTGGCTGTCGCCCATCTCGCCCTCGATCTCGGCCTTCGGCACGAGCGCCGCGACCGAGTCGACGACGATGAGGTCGATCGAGCCCGAGCGCACGAGCATGTCGGCGATCTCGAGCGCCTGCTCCCCCGTGTCGGGCTGCGAGACGAGGAGTGCGTCGATGTCGACGCCGAGCTTCTTGGCGTACTCGGGGTCGAGGGCGTGCTCCGCGTCGATGAAGGCGGCGATGCCTCCCGCCCGCTGCGCGTTCGCGATGGCGTGGAGGGTGAGCGTCGTCTTACCCGACGACTCTGGGCCGTAGATCTCGACGATGCGGCCGCGGGGCAGACCCCCGATGCCGAGCGCGACGTCGAGCGCGATGGAACCCGTGGGGATCACGGCGACGGGCGCACGCTCGTCGCTGCCGAGCCGCATGACGGTTCCCTTGCCGAACTGACGGTCGATCTGCGCGAGCGCGACCTCGAGGGCCTTCTCGCGGTCTGCAGGTGTAGGCATGTGCCCGGTCTCCTTCTGTGTCGTGTTCCATGCGCCCATCGGCTGCCGGCCCTTCGCCGACCGGTGGTGCAAGGTCGACGCTCTCGCGACAGGGCTGGTGTCTCCATCTCGGTGACGAGGCCGACGCTACGCCCGCCCACCGACATCCGAGGGAGCGACGGGCGGAAACTGTCGACAACTGCTCTTCGACGGATCCTGGTGAGGAGACTACAGAGAATCGAACCGATGTTCGAGAAGGATGCGGCGTGTCGCGGTCAGTCGCGCGGGTCGCGGAGCCCGGCGCCGTGCCACCGCTCGCGCGGCACGTCCTGCGCGCGGCACAGCGCGAGCCACACCTCGCGCGCCGGGACGCCCGCGGCGAGTGCGTCCTCGGGGGTGCGGTTCCCGAGCGCGACGATCACCGAATCGCGGACGAGCACGCGTCCGAAGGCGCCGAACTCGTCCGCGACGGCCCGGTGGAACTCGCTGACCTTCAGCGGACCGCGAGACCCGCGTCGAACTCCGCGACGAGCTCGTCGGGAAGCGTGTCGGGAACCGAGGTGAGACCCTCGATGACCGCGAGACGATCGCCGACCTCGCGCATGATGACCGACACGGGCGTGTCGAGGGCGTCGGCGACGGACGCGAGGATCTCCGAGCTCGCCTCCTTCTGGCCGCGCTCCACCTCGCTCAGATAGCCGAGGGCGACGCTCGCGCGGCTCGCCACCTGACGCAGCGTCATGGCCTTCTGCAGACGGAAGTCGCGGAGGACATCGCCGAGTTCCTGTCGAACCAGAACCATGTGGTGTTCCTCCTTGTCTGTGACCTGCGGGGCCGTTCGGGTGGCCCAGGCTACCCCGTCGATGCAGAAACTCTAAATCCTGCTACCTCGGATCCCGCCGTGAAGTCACCAGGATTAACCAGATCGAAACCGCTTTATTCCCTCGGTGCGGTCGCCGCGAGCCCGAGGTGCCGCGCGAGGAGCTCGAGCGCCGCGTCGACGGCCGCCGCCCGGACGGCGTCGCGGTCGCCCGAGAGCGCGAGGAGCTCCCCACGGCTCCCGCGCGCATCCGCGAGCCCGAGCCACACGGTGCCGGGGGCGTGACCGTCCTGCGGGTCGGGCCCCGCCGCCCCGGTCGTCGCGAGACCGAGGTCCGCGGGACGGCCGTCGATCGCGAGGCGCGCACGCACGCCCTCGGCCATGCCGCGCGCCACGTCCTCGTCGATCGCGCCGCGTGCCGCGAGGAGGGCCGCGTCGACGCCCAGCACGGACGCCTTGAGCTCCGTCGCGTACGCGACGACGCCACCCGACACGACGGCCGACGCGCCCGGCACGTCGACGAGCGACGAGGTGAGCAGTCCGCCCGTGAGCGACTCCGCGACCGCGAGCCGCTCGCCGCGCCGGGTGAGCTCGGCGACGATCCGCGCCGCGAGGGGACGGGGGCTCACCGCGCCGCCTTCGTCGCGCGCGTCACCCGCCAGGCGTCCCACAGGTACTGGATGCCGCTCACGACCGTGAGCACGAGCGCGGCGGCCATGAGCGTCCAGTTCACCCAGAGCACCCAGTCGCCGAGCACCGTCCACAGCGGGGTGAGGGCGAACGACACGGCGACCGCCTGCACGACGGTCTTGAGCTTGCCGAGGAACCCTGCGGGGATCACGTGATCGCGCAGCATGGCGAAGCGGAAGATCGTGATGCCGAACTCCCGCACGAGGATCACGATCGTGACCCACCACCACAGCTCGCCGATCCACGAGAGGGCGACGAGCGCGGCTCCCACGAGGATCTTGTCGGCGATGGGGTCGACGAGCTTGCCGAAGTCGGTCACGAGGTTGCGGCTGCGCGCGAGGAAGCCGTCGACCGAGTCGGTCGTGATCGACAGGATGAAGAGCGCGGCCGCGACCCACCGCCAGACGCCGAGCTCGCCGGCGTCGAGCACCATGAGCCACACGAAGACGGGGGCGAGCAGGATGCGCACGACCGTGATGATGTTCGCGATGTTCCCCATGCTCGCGGGGGTCTCCCCCGCGCTCACGACGCGGCCGCGCATGGGGTTCGTGCGACCGCGCGGGGAGGATGCGGGGTCCGGAACGGGATCGGTCACGGACACGCGTCACTCCCTGCCGGTCAGCCCCCAGGCGTCCTCGTCCGAGTCGCCCTCCTCGACAGGATAGCCGTCGAACTGGGCCTCGACGGGATCGCCGACCGGCGCCGCGGCCGACGCGCCGGCCGCCTGCGGTGCGGGCTCCCCGCGCAGCTGGGCGAGCACACCGGGGAGCTGCTCGGACGTCACGAGCACGTCGCGCGCCTTCGAGCCCTCCGAGGGCCCGACGATCTCGCGCGACTCGAGGAGGTCCATGAGCCGCCCGGCCTTCGCGAACCCGACGCGCAGCTTGCGCTGGAGCATGGACGTCGAGCCGAACTGCGTGTTGACGACGAGCGTCGCCGCCTCGAGCAGCAGCTCGAGATCGTCCCCGATGTCGGCGTCGACCTCGCGCTTCTCGACGACCGCCGCGACGTCCTCCCGGTACTCGGGGCGCGCCTGGTCGGTGACGTGCCGCACGACCGCGTGGATCTCGTCCTCCGTGACCCACGCGCCCTGCACGCGGATCGCCTTGGAGGCGCCCATGGGGAGGAAGAGGCCGTCTCCCTGGCCGATGAGCTTGTCGGCGCCCGGCTGGTCGAGGATGACGCGGCTGTCGGTCATGCTCGAGACCGCGAACGCGAGGCGCGACGGCACGTTCGCCTTGATGAGCCCTGTGACGACGTCGACCGAAGGGCGCTGCGTCGCGAGCACGAGGTGGATGCCGGAGGCGCGCGCGAGCTGCGTGATGCGCACGATCGAGTCCTCCACGTCGCGAGGGGCGACCATCATGAGGTCGGCGAGCTCGTCGACGACGACGAGGAGGTACGGATACGGCTGCAGCACGCGCTCGGATCCCGCCGGCAGCTGGATCTCGTTCGCGAGCACCGCGCGGTTGAAGTCGTCGATGTGGCGGAACCCGAACGACGCGAGGTCGTCGTACCGCATGTCCATCTCCTTGACGACCCACTGCAGCGCCTCGGCGGCCTTCTTGGGGTTCGTGATGATGGGCGTGATGAGGTGCGGCACGCCCTGGTAGGCGGCGAGCTCGACGCGCTTGGGGTCGACGAGCACCATCCGCACCTCGGCGGGCTTCGCGCGCATGAGCACCGAGGTGATCATCGAATTGATGAAACTCGACTTGCCGGAGCCCGTCGAGCCCGCGACGAGCAGGTGCGGCATCTTCGCGAGGTTCGCGACGACGAAACCGCCCTGGACGTCCTTGCCGAGTCCGATCGTGAGGGGGTGGTTGCTCTTGGCCGCGGGGCCGGAGCGCAGCACGTCGCCGAGGGAGACGATCTCGCGGTCGCGGTTCGGGATCTCGACGCCGATCGCGGACTTGCCCGGGATGGGCGAGAGGATATTGACCTCGTTCGAGGCGACCGCGTACGAGAGGTTGCGGCTGAGGGCCGTGACGCGCTCGACCTTCACGCCGTGGCCGAGTTCGATCTCGTAGCGCGTGACCGAGGGACCGCGCGTGAAACCCGTGACCTTGGCGTCGACCTGGAACTGGGAGAGCACGCTCGTGATCGCGGCGATCATCTCGTCGTTGACGGCGGTGCGCGCCTTGGGCGGGGTGCCGGCGCCGAGCAGGGAGGCCGCGGGAAGTCGGTAGGGGCGCGCCGCGGGTGCCGAGCGCTTCGCCGCGGGGGCGGGAGCGGCATCCGCGAACTCGCCGGCGTCGCCCCGCTCGCTCGCCGTGCCGAAGCCCGGGAGCAGCCCGGAGTCGTCGCGCAGCGCCGTGGCGCCCGTGTCGACCTCGCCCGTGAAGCGCTTGACCGCGTCTTCGGCGCGCACGAGCTCCTCGAGCAGGTCGATGTCGAATCCGTCCGCATCGCCGGGGAGCGGCTCGACCACCTCGGTCTCGAGCTCGCGGCCGAGCACGGGGGTGTCGAAGGCGGGCTCGGGCTTCGGCTTGCTGCGCCGCCACCAGGGCATCGACTCGGGATTGTCGGGCTCGAGGCCGAGATCGGAGAGGGTGCCGAACTCGACGGTCTGCGTGTCGCCCGCGCTCTTCCTGCCCTTGGTCGGCTTCTCGTCGGGCTCGGGCAGCTCGGCGCCGAACAGGTAGGCGTAGAGCTCGCGCAGGCGATGGCCGATCCGGTTCGGCGGGGTCTTGGTGAGGATGAAGAGCGAGAGCGCGAGCACGGCGAACCCGAGCACGGCGGCGAGCCATGCGGCGCCGATCGTCACGAGCGGCCACGTGACGACCCATCCGACGATGCCGCCCCCCGCGGCGAGCGCCGCGGGGCCGTCGGCCGGGGCGGGGAGACCGCCGAACACCTGGCACACCGCCGAGAGGCTCGAGAGCAGCAACACGAGGCCCACGCCGATGCGCCCGTTGTCGTGCACGCTCGAGGGGTGCCGGAAGAGCCAGACGGCGAGCACGAGCAGGATGACGGGCAGCGCGAACGCGACACGGCCGAGCAGGCCGCCAAAGCCGTAGTTGTCGAGCGCGCGGGCGACGTCGCTCGTGGGCGCGAACCACTCGACGATCGCGGTGACGATCGCGAGCACGAAGAACAGGAACGGCACGCCGTCGCGGCGCTCGTCCTTCGCGAGGCCCTCCTTGCCGAAGAGGCGCGCGGCGCCGCCGACGACGTGCGCGAGTCCCATCCACGCGGCCGTCAGCAGTCCGGGCTTCTCCTGCGCGACGGGGAGCTTCTTGGTGCCCTGCGGCCCGCGCGTCGAGCGCGACGACGAGGTGCGCGAGCCGCTGCTCGTGCGGGCGCGCGACGACGTCGACCGGGTGCTCGTGGCCATGTGATCACGGTATCCGCGGCATCCGACCCCGCCCGGGAGGCGGATCGCGTGTCACGGGCGAAGCCGTGGGCGCCGGTCAGTGCCGGGCGCGCAGATAGGCGGCCGCGATCCCCGCCCTCCCCGCGACGCCGAGCATCGTCACCAGACCCGTCACCTGCTTCTCGATCGCGCTCTCCGTGACGCCGAGCGCCCTCGCGGCCTCCGCGTTCGTGCAGCCCGCCGCGATGAGGGCGGCGACCTGGCCCTGACGCGGCGTGAGGGCCGGACGGATGCCCGGAGTCGCCGTGCGGAGCGCCCCGGCGAGCTCGGCCCGGCGCCGCAGCCCGAGGATCGCGAGCGCGGTGCTCACGTGGGACTCGACCGTCCGCACGCTCACCACGAGCTCGCGGGCGATCTGCGCGTTCGTCATGCCACCTGCCGCGAGCGCGGCGACCTGCAGCACGCGATCGCTGAGCGTCGCCTCGCCCTCGCGGGCGTGGAACAGCCGCACGGACTCCGCCGCGAGCGCGAAGGCGCGCTGCGTGCTCGCCGCGGCCTCGAGCGCCGCGAGCTGCCGCAGCGCCTCGTCCCGTCGGCCACCGCGGATGGCCGTACGGATCAGGGTGAGGCGCGACCGCACCTCCTCGAGGCGCAGCCCCGTCTCCCCCGCGGAGGCGAACAGGTCGACGTCCTCGCCGAGGAGGTGCCTCATCCGGGCCTCGGCCGCCGCACGGCTCGCCGAGCCGAAGAGGGTCGCGGTCCAGTCGAGCCAGTCGAGCGCAGCCTCCACGTCGCCCGCGTCGAGTGACGCCGTGAACGCCGACTCGGCCGCGACGACCCGCAGGACGTGTGGCACGCCGAGCTCGCGGATCGGGGCGGCCGCCGACATGAGGGCGAGCCCGCCCGCGGCGTCGCCCGTGAACACGCGCACCCGACCGAGGATCTCGTGCGCGACGTGCCGCGCATACGGGTAGGCGTCGTCCCAGCGGCCGGCCAGCAGCTCGTCGACGAGTCGGGTGAAGGACGGCGGCGGAGCCGCTCGCGTCACGCCGACGAGGGCACCACGCGAGGCGAGGGCGAGCAGGTACCAGGGCTGGGTGGGCTCGGCGGCGAGTGCCGGGATCGACCGTTCGAGGTAGCGCTCGCTCTCCTCGAAGCGGCCCAGGTAGCTGCACGCGATCGCCGTCACGCAGTCGAGCACGGGCGACCATGCGGCGAGCGCGTGGCGACGCATGCGCCTCCGCAGCGCGGTGAGGAAGTCGATCGCCCACGGGGACTGCTCGGAGACCGAGGCGGCGACGGCGGCGTAGACGGCCCCCGGCATCCCGTCGACCAGCAGCGGCGCCGTCGTCGCGGCGCGCAGCCAGCGCTCGGCCGCGTCGCGCATCCGATCGATCTGTGAACGGACCTCGCCCCACTCGAGCCCGCTCGCCTCCGCGTCGGCGATCGACACCGCGAGCGTCTCCGCCGCGAGTCGGAGCACGCCTCCAGGCTCGTGATCGGCGGCGGGATCGGGGAGCTCGGCGGGACCGCGACGCGCACCCCAGGCCTCGTCGAGGCGCTCCATGGCGCGGGCGATGCGCAGCACATCCGGATCGTCGCTCGTCGCGGCGAGGCCGTGGATGCGGGCGAGACCGGCGTGGCCGCGACCGACGAACTGCTCGACGACCGCCACGCGCGCGATCGCTGCGGGCACGCCGCTCGCCTCCGCCTCGGCGACGAGCCCGCCGTCGAGCGCGCCCGCGAGCCCGCGACCCGACAGCAGGAGGGCCTCCGACGGCAGCAGGGCGCGGGGCGACGCTGTCGGCACGGGCATGAGCGACATCCTGGCGGGGAACGTGCCCTCGCGGAAGGGGCCGTCCGCCGCAGCGCGGGCACGTCGGGGGGCGTGATCCGTGGAAACCGGAGCTCCGGGCCGATCCGCGCCTGCGGACTCCACGGATCGTGCGCCGCTCCGGGGCCGGCCGCCGCCACGCGCGCCCGAGACTCGCCGGGTACCTCGACCCGAAACGGAGTGAACACCGTCATGCCCGCACACCACCGCACCCTCACCCGCGTGGCCGGCGTCGGAGCCGCGACCGCGGCTCTCGTCCTCGGCTCCGCCGTCGCCGCCCAGGCGGCCCCGCCCGTGCCGTCCGGCGCGCCCGGCACGATCCAGCCGAGTGTCACCTCCGTGCCGCTCAACGGATCGTGCACCGACGTCGACCTGGGCGGTTCGATCGTCACGGGAACCGTGGTGATCACGGCGACGCTGTTGACCGCGGAGCTCACCCCGGTCCCGGGGTCCTCCCCGAACGTCCATTCGCTTCTCGCCGGCACGTGGACCGGGCCGGATTTCTCGACCACCGTCCCGCTGTCGTTCGGAGTCCCGCTCGCGGCCGGGAACGTCGTCCAGATCTCCTACTCGTGCATCGGCATCATCTCGGGCGAGTTCCCGACGACGATCACGAGCACGGCCGCGTCGGTCGTCGTCGTGGCGCCCGAGCCCGAGGAGCCGGTCGACCCCGAGGAGCCGGTGGATCCCGAGGACCCGATCGACCCCGAGGAACCCGGCGACCCGGCCGACCCCGAGGACCCGACCGACCCGGCCGACCCGGCCGACCCGACCGACCCATCCGATGACCCTGCCGAGACCCCCGGCACGACCGCGACCGGAACCACCGGCCGGGTGCTCGCCCAGACGGGAGCGGACGACGGGCTCGTCGTCGTGGCCGCGGCGACGAGCGCAGCGCTCCTGGTCGCGGGCGGGACGCTGCTCGCACTCACCGCCCGGCGGCGTGCCCGCGACGCGTTCAGAGGCGCAACGCGTCGATGACCTTGACCCGCACGGCGACGAGCGCGGGCAGGAGCCCCGCGAGCGCGCCGGTCCCCGTCGCGGCGACGAGTCCGAGCACCGCCGCCTCGACGGGGAACGCGGGCACATCCTGCAGGTAGGCGTCGAGCCACTCGGTGACCCACGGGTTCTTGACGAGCGCGACCGCGATGAGCACACCGACGGCGCCCGCGACGGCCGTCGCGACGACCGACTCCATCATGACCGAGAAGAACACACGCCCCGCGGTCGCGCCGAAGCTGCGGCGGATGCCGATCTCGCGGATGCGGTGGCGCACCGTCACGAGCGCGATGTTCACGAGTCCGAGCGCGCCGAGTAGGAGCACGAGCACCGCGACACCGGCGACCGAGAGCTTGAGCACGAGCATCGGGTCCTCGCCGCCCCACGCCAGGTAGTCGGAGCGGTACAGTTCGGCGGCCCACCCCTCGCCGAGGGCTCCGGCGATCTCCGTGGAGATCCGCGTGCTCAGCTCCTCACCCGTCTCCGGAGGAAGCCAGAACTCGACCAGCGTGTAGAGCTGCTCCGGGGGCGTCACGGAGAGCTGGGCCTGTGCGAAGGAGCTGTTCAGCATGAAGCCCTCGAGAGCGTTCCCCCCGGTCTCTGGCGGGGACTCCACGATCCCCGTCACGACGGCGGTGACGTTGCGCTCCCGCGTGACGAGTTCGAGCGTCGGATGCGTGCGCAGGTCCGGCGACCCGAGGCGCACCCACAGGTCGCTCGAGATGACGACCGCGGGGGCGAGTCGGGCGGCGTCGCGATCCGTGAACCAGGCCCCCTCCATGAGCCGCAGGCGGTGAATGGCCGCATAGGGCTGGTCGACGACGCTCATCGGCACGTAGTAGACGCCGTCGGGCAGCTGCACCTGCACGCTGTCGCCCGTGTTGCGGGACCAGTACCGGATGTCGTAGCGCTCGGTGAGCTCCTCCACGATCGGCGAGAGGCGCGCGGAGGGCGCGCTCTCCCCCGTCTGCGTGTTGTAGGCGTTCAGCTGGTAGGTCGCCGGCCGTCCGCCCCAGCGTTCGGACTGCTCGATCTGCACTTGCGTCGCGATCGCGCCGCCCGCGACGACGACGGTGAGCGCGGTGACCGCGACGCCGACGCCGATGAGGCTCAACAGCACGCGCGTGCGGTGCACGCGCAGCTCGCCCCACGCCTCGACGATCGAGCCGACGAGACCCGTCCACAGGTTCATCCGGCCACCTCCGCGATCGACGCCGTGGGAGGGGCGGCGGAGCCGACGAGGCTCGGCTGCCCGACCACCGTCAGCACGCCCTCGTCGAGGCGGAAGTGGCGTCGAGCCATGGCCGCGATGTTGGGGTCGTGCGTGATCGTGATGAGCGCAGCGCCCGTGGCCTCCGCGACCTCGTCGAGGAGCGTCATGACGCGCGCGCCCGTCTCGACATCGAGGGCGCCCGTCGGCTCGTCGGCGAGGATGAGACGCGGACCCCGCACGAGCGCCCGCGCGATCGCGACGCGCTGCTGCTCGCCGCCGGAGAGCTGGTCGGGTGTCGAGCGCAAACGCGCCCCGAGCCCGACGCGCTCGAGCATCTCGGTCGCGAGACGCTCCCGTCGCCAGAACTGGCGTCCGGAGGCGTAGAGCAGCGGCGTCATGACGTTCTCGAGCGCCGTGCGGCGCGGCAGCAGGTTGAACTGCTGGAAGATGAAGCCCACGTCCCGGCCCCGCCTGCGGTCGCGCGCCCCCATCCGGAGCCGCTCGAGCGGCACGCCGTCGAACTCGAGCGATCCCGAGGTGGGCGAGTCGATGAGGCCCAAGATGTTGAGGAGCGTCGACTTGCCGCTCCCCGAGCGGCCGACGATGCTCACGTGGTCGCCGACCGCGACCTCGAGGTCGACCCCGCGCAGGATGTCGAGGCGTGACCCGTCGGGGAGGTCGACGGAGCGCGTCACCTGCTCCAGGCGGAGGAAGCTCACCTCAGCCTCCGAAGCCGAAGCCGATGCCCATGTCGGGGTCGGCCAGCGCCCCCGGGACGAACTGCAGGATCTCCTCACCCTCGGCGAGGCCGCCCGTGACCTCCACCATGGAGCCGTCGGAGATACCGAGCGTCACCTCGCGCTGCTCCGGCTCGCCGCCGCCCACCGCGGGCAGGTAGACGATTCCCGTACCGCTGCCGCCCTCGACCGCGGTCGTCGGGATGACGAGCACGTTCTCGGCGACGCCGCCCGCGATCGTGAGCTTCGCCGCGAGCCCCGCGAAGACCCGCACGTCGCCCGGCACCGCGCACCGTACCGACGCAACGGCGCCGCCACCCGCGCCGCCACCCGAACCGTCGTCGCCCGAGGTGGGCGCCTGTGCGGCGGTGATCGTGAGACCCGTGCACGTGAACGGCGCGGGGCCGCCCGTAATCGTGACCACCGCCTCCGTGGGCTGCGTCGTGAGGCGGTACTGCTGCTCGGGTGCGAGGCTCGCCGTGACGTTGAAGGTCGACGGGGCGATCTGCGCGAGCGTTTCGCCGAGCGCCACCTGCTGGCCCACGAGGAGCGCGAAGGAGCTCAGGGTGCCCGAGATGGGCGCCTTGAGGATCGACCAGCGGTTGCTGCCGTCCTCGTTCATGCCGCGGATCTGGGCGAGCTCGGCACCCTCGTCGACCCACTGCCCGGGCGACGCGGACACCTTGCGCACCTCGCCCGAGATGGCCGCGCGAGCCGGCACCGCGGCATCCGCACCGACCGTGCCGTCGATCGTCACGTCGTTGCGGATGGTGCCCGTCCCGACCACGACGACCGGGTCGACGATCGTGCCGGTCGGCACCTCGGGCGCGCTCTCGGCGGCCGTGTCGGCGAAGAACGCGAGCTTGACGAGCGCGGCCCCGATGACCGCGAAGATGACCATCCAGATGATGGGGAACACCCATCGGCGCGCGATGCCCACGCGGCCCTCCTGTCGACGTGCGGGAGGCACGCGCGATGCGCGCCCGATTCGAGCCAATCAGCGATGGTCCCGGGTGCGCACCCCAACGATCGGGTGCGGTCGAGCGTCGCTCAGCTCGAGGCTATGACACGTGGGGCCGCGTGGCGTCATCCACGAGGAGGATTCGGGGTCGGGTCAGGGAGATCCCCTACCGTCACGCTTCGATCACGACGGGGATGATCATGGGGCGACGACGGTGTTGCGTGTTGACCCAGCGGCCCACCGTGCGACGCACCGCCTGGCTGAAGCCGTGCTGGTCGTTGACGCCGTTGCGCGCCGCCTCCGCGAGCGCCGCGACGATCTGCGGGCGCACGTCGTCGAAGACCGACTCGTCCTCCGCGAAGCCGCGGGCCTGGATCTCCGGCCCCACGATGACCTTCCCGGTCTGGCGGTCGATCGCGACGAAGATCGAGATGAAGCCCTCCTCGGCGAGGATCCGGCGGTCCTTGAGGTCGGCATCCGTGATCTCGCCGACCGTCGAACCGTCGACGTACACGTAGCCCACGTCGAGCTGACCGACGACACGTGCGACGCCGCCTACGAGGTCGATGACGACGCCGTTCTCCCCCACGATGATGTTCTCGCGCGGCACGCCCGTCTCGACCGCGAGGTCGGCGGACGCCGTGAGCTGGCGGTACTCGCCGTGCACGGGGAACACGTTGCGCGGCTTCAGGATGTTGTAGCAGTAGAGCAGCTCGCCCGCGGCCGCATGACCGGAGACGTGCACGCGCGCCGAGCCCTTGTGCACGACGTTCGCACCGAGCTTCGTGAGGCCGTTGATGACGCGGTACACGGCGTTCTCGTTGCCCGGGATGAGGCTCGACGCGAGGATCACGGTGTCGCCCGCCCCGACCTCGATGCGGTGATCTCCGTTCGCCATGCGCGCGAGCACCGCCATCGGCTCACCCTGCGAGCCCGTGCTCATGAAGACGACCCGGTCGTCGGGCAGCTCGAGCGCGGTCTTGAGATCGACGAGCACCCCGTCGGGCACGTTGAGGTAGCCGAGCTCCGCGGCGATGCCCATGTTCCGCACCATCGAACGGCCCACGAGGGCGACGACGCGGTCGTTCGCGGCCGCCGCATCCAGCACCTGCTGCACGCGGTGCACGTGGCTCGAGAAGCTCGCGACGATGACGCGCTTGGGCGACTTCGCGATGACGCGCTCGAGGACGGGCCCGATCTCGCGCTCGATCGCCGTGAAGCCCGGGACGTCGGCGTTCGTCGAGTCGGGCAGGAAGAGGTCGACGCCCTCCTCACCGAGGCGGGCGAACGCACGGAGGTCGGTGATGCGGCCGTCGAGCGGCAGCTGGTCCATCTTGAAGTCGCCCGTGTGCAGCACGAGACCGGCCGCCGTGCGGATGACGACCGCGAGCGCATCCGGGATCGAGTGGTTCACGGCCACGTACTCGAGGTCGAAGGGGCCGAGGGTGGTGCGGTCGCCCTCCTTCACGACGTGCGTGACGGGGGTGATGCGGTGCTCCTTGAGCTTCGCCTCGACGAGCGCGAGCGTGAGCTTCGACCCGTACAGCGGGATGTCGCCACGCAGCTTCAGCAGGTACGGGACGGCGCCGATGTGGTCCTCGTGGCCGTGCGTGAGCACGACACCGAGCACGTCGTCGAGGCGCTCCCGGATGGGGTCGAAGTCGGGCAGGATCAGGTCGACGCCCGGATGGTTCTCCTCGGGGAAGAGCACCCCCGCGTCGACGATGAGCAGCTTGCCGTCGATCTCGTAGACCGTCATGTTGCGGCCGATCTCGCCGACGCCGCCGAGCGGGATCACGCGCAGGGTGCCGGGCGCGAGCTCCGGCGGGGACACGACATCGATGGCCATGGAGGCCTCCTCGGGGTCTAGCGGGTGGTGCCGGCGACCTTGGGGAGCGCGCCGCCTGCGGCAGCGTTCCGGTCGGGGCGGAAGTTGCTGAAGTCGACGCCGTCGATCTGGCGCACGAGGGCGATCTCGTCCTCGATGAGCGCGGCCTCCGACTCTTCGGGGCCGACGAGCGGCAGCCGCACGCGCGGGCTCGAGATGCGACCGAGGCCGTGCAGGATGTACTTCGTCGCGACGGTGCCGGGCACGTGCGTCATGGTGGCGCGGACGAGCGGCTCGAGCGCGCGGTGCGCGGCGGTCGCGGTCGCCAGGTCGTTGGCGTTCACGGCGTCGACCATCGTGCGGTACGGCGCGGGGGCGATGTTCGCCGTGACGCCGATGAGGCCCGTGCCGCCGATCGCGAGCGTCGGAAGCGCGTTCGCGTCGTCGCCGGCGAAGTAGAGCAGCTCGGTCTGGTTCATGACCCGGCTCACCTCGGACAGGTCGCCCTTGGCGTCCTTCACGGCGCGGATGTTCGGGTGCTTCGCGGCGCGCAAGATCGTCTCGTACATGATCGGCACCCCCGTGCGCCCCGGGATGTCGTAGAGGATCACGGGCAGGTCGGTCGCGTCCGCGACGAGGCGGAAGTGCGTGAGGATGCCCGCCTGGGTGGGCTTGTTGTAGTACGGGGTGACGACCATGATGCCGTCGGCCCCCGCCTTCTCGCTCTTCCTGTAGAGCTCGATCGCGTGCGCGGTCTCGTTGGAGCCGCCGCCCGTGATGATCTTGGCGCGGCCGGCCGCGACATCCTTCGCGACCTCGACGAGCTTGACCTTCTCGGGGTCGGTGAGCGTCGAGGTCTCGCCCGTCGTGCCGGTCACGACGATGCCGTCGGCTCCGTGGGTGACGACGTGGTCGACGTGCTTCTCGACGTCGGCCCAGTCCACCTCGCCGTCGGCCGTGAACGGGGTCACGAGCGCGACGAGCACCTGTCCGAAGGGGTTCTCTGGCGTCGACACGGTCTACAGGCTATCGGTTCCGCCCACCCCCTCTCGCCGTGCCGGCTGTTGTGCAGGAGTTCGCTGTTGTGCAGGAGTTTGCGGTTGCGCAGGAGCCTGCTGTTGTGCAGGAGTTCGTGGCGAGCTGGGGTGTAACGCCCCCGTATCCAAGGGCATCCACACGCGCGCTCCTGCACAACCGCCGAGGACTCCTGCACAACAGCATCAGGCAGCGCGGTGGTCGCCGCGCTCCATGGCCGACCGGATGGCACGGAGCACCGTCGGGCGATCGAACACGATCTGCGAGTACATGAAGCGGAGGGTGCGGAATCCTGCGAGGCTCGCCACGGCATCCCGGCGCCGGTCGTTCGTGGGGTCGGAGTGGTGTGCCCTGCTGTCGACCTCGACGATCAACCGCTCGCCGATGACGAAGTCGACGAAACCCACGCCGGCGATGTGCACCTGCTGACGGAAAGGGATGCCGACCCGCGTGAGCGTGAGCGCGAGCGCCGACTCGGTTCCGGAGTCCGAGAGGTCGCCCGCCATCATGAGAACGTTCCGCACGCCACGCGGCACCCGCGCGGCGAGCTCCTGAACGTCCCGCCTCGACATCCGTCGCTTGCGGAGCGCGGACTCGAGGACGGCGAAGGCGTCATCGGCGCTGCAGCAGCGCGCGATGCACTCGATCGCGCGGGGCACCGAGACGACGAGCTCATAGGGTGCGCCGCGGTCGGCCGTCCAGTGCACGACGACGTCCGGCGCGTCGAGGTCGAGCCGCGTGTGGTGATCGCCGGCGCTCCGCAATCGTGAGGCGTTCGTCGGCACCGCGACATGCAGGCGGGTGTCGTCGGGCACCCAGAGCCCGTGGTGCGCGGCCGCCGAGACGCAGGTGAGGACGCCGCCCACCCGGGACGCCCGCACGACGTCGCGCGGAAGATCGAACAGGGCGTACCAGCCCTTCCGGAACCGCAGGATGACGTGGTCGGCGACTGCGAGCCGGATGTCATTCGCGCTCACCCCCGCGGTGATCAGGTCGCGCGCGGGCGCGATCCCTCCCAAGCGCGCGAGCGCGAGGCGCGTGGGGTCATGGTCGTGTCGTCGGCGCATGCATCGGATGCTGCGCGCGGGGCTGCGTGCATGCGCGGCGCGGATGCCCAACTGTGAGCGCATCCGGCAGGTTCGCTGTTGTGCAGGAGTTCGCTGCCGTGCAGGACACCGCTGTTGTGCAGGAGTTCGCTGTTGTGCAGGAAAACGCGGGGGCGGCAGATCCTTGAGTCCCGGAAAAACAGGGCCCACGCGCAGAGTTCCTGCACAACAGCACCGAGTTCCTGCACAACAGCGAACTCCTGCACAACGGCCGTCGGGCGGGGGCGGGCCGAGAGGCCGGGCGCGCCGGGGCGGACGCGGCGGGGCTAGGGGGCGACGCGACCGTTCGCCTGGAATGCGGCGTGCGTGAGCGGCATGAGCTCGGCCCACGCGGCCTCCATCTGCTCCGCGACCATCTCGATCTCGCGCTGCGGGAACGACGGGAAATGCGAATCCGGATGCTTCGTCCGCAGCGAGAGAAAGTTCATGAGCGAACGGGCATTCATCGTCACGTACATCGAGGAGTAGGTCGACACGGGCAGCACGCCTCGGGCCACCTCCCGCGCGATGCCGGCATCGAGCATCCGCTGATATGCCGCGTAGGCGAACTCCGCCGCGGCCTTCGACTCCGCGACCGCGAGGGCGGTCTGCTCGGGTGTGCCCTCCACGAACTCGTAGGCCCCCGGCTTGCCGACCTGCACGAGCCGCCGCTCGGTGCCGGGCACGTAGAACACGGGGCGCAACTCGCGGTAGCGGCCCGACTCCTCGTTGTACGAGGCGATGCGGTGCCGCATGAACTCCCGGAACACGAAGATGGGCGCCTGCACGTAGAACGTCATCGAGTTGTGCTCGAAGGGCGAGCCGTGGCGGTCGCGCATGAGGTAGTTGATGAGACCGCGGTCGCGATCCGTCGCCTCGACCCCGGCCGCCGCCGCGTCGAGCGTCTTCTCGCCCTGGGTGGACACGCGCGCCGCGAACAGCACGTCCGAGTCGTGGGCGCTCGCCCGCACGAGCTCGACCGTCATGTCGGAACGGAACTGGATCGGGGTCTGCTCGCTCGAGGTCTCCGGCACGGCCCTCACGATATCCGACCTCGGGCGCCGCCCCTCGACCGCCCCGCCGGTGTCGACCTAGGCTGGCCCCATGGCTGTCACGAGTGAAGCGACCACCCTCTGGTTCGGCGATCTGTTCAACGGCTCCGGCACGACATCCCTCGACTCGAGCGATGCGGCGGAGTTCCCCGTCACCTGGGCCGCGCGCTCCGAGGGTGAGCTCGGCCGCACGAACCCCGAGGAGCTGCTCGGGGCCGCGCACTCCGCGTGCTACTCGATGGCGTTCTCGAACGCCCTCGCGGGCGCCGGCTTCCCGCCGGAGAGCCTGCAGGTGACCGCCGCCGTCACCTTCCAGCCCGGTGAGGGCATCACGGGCAGCCACCTGCTCGTGAGCGCCAAGGTGCCCGGCATCTCGGAGGCGGACTTCGAGCGCCTCGCCGAGGACGCCAAGGCCAACTGCCCCGTCTCGAAGGCCCTCGCGGGCATCCCGATCACCCTCGAGGCGAGCCTCGCCTGACGCGCCTCAGCGGTCGGCGCGCGCGAGCCGGATGGCGGTGCGCGTCGCCCATCGCGCGCGCCGCCGGTCTCCCGCGGCGTCGTAGGCGAGAGCGAGACGGAACCACGCCCGCCAATCGTCGGGGGCCGCTTCGACGGCGGCCTGATAGCGCGGGAAGACCGCGTCCGCGGCGGCGCGCTCGATGCGTCCGCTCGGCGCGAGCGGCAGCTCCTCCTCGGGCAGCCCGCCCTCGGCCTCGAGCCGACGCGCGAGCCGCTCGGCGCGGATGCCGAAGGCGACCTCGGCGGCGATGAAGCCCGCGCCGATGACGGCGAAGACGAGAAGCGCCACGCCGATGGCGACGGCGATGCCGTCGCCCGTGCCGAAGAGCACGCTCGCGTAGTACACCGCGAACACGAGGTAGAGGGCGAGGAGCGCGGCCATGACCACCGCGCCGATGCGCGTCGTCATGCGCGGGCGTCGAGCCCCAGGAGGCCGTCGAGGCCGACCACGAGCCCGCGGGTCGTCGGGAGCGCCCGCAGGGCGAGGAGGATACCCGCCTCGTAGGAGGCGTCCGACACGGTCTGGTGGCTCACGCGCACCGTCTCGCCGACGCCGCCGAAGATCACCTGCTGCTCGGCGAGCACGCCGTCGAGGCGGAGGCTGTGCACGGGCACGCTCGCGACCTGCTGGCCGCGCGCCCGCTGGTCGGCGTGCGGGGCCGCGACGGGTCCGCGCTCGCCCCGCACCTCGGCGATGAGCTCGGCCGTGCGGATCGCGGTGCCCGACGGGGAGTCGGACTTGCCCGCGTGGTGCGCCTCGACGATCTCGATCGAGTCGAAGTACGGTGCCGCGATCGCCGCGAGCCGCGTCGCGACGACCGAGCCGAGCGAGAAGTTGGGCACGACGATGACGCCCAGCTGCGGGTCGTCGCCCAGTCGGCTGCGCACGCGCGCGAGCCGCTCGGCCGTCCAGCCGGAGGTGCCGACGAGCACGGGGATGCCGCGCGAGACGGCCGCCTCGACCACGTCCGGTGACACCGCGGGGAGCGTGAGGTCGAGCACGAGGTCGGCTCCCTCGATCCGGTCGAGAGAATCGCGCGAGCCGAGTCCCGCGTGGAGCTCGAAGTCGCCGCTGCCCTCGATGAGCCGGGTCGCGAGGGTGCCCATCCTGCCCGTCGCGCCGACGACGGCCACCGAGTACGCCATGTCGTCCAGCCTATCTAGGCTGAGCGGGTGGACCCCGTCTTCCGCGTCGCCGCCGTGACAGACCCCGACGCGCACGAGCTGCTCGCCGAGTACTTCGCGATGCGGAGCGCCGGCTTCGACCCCGCCGCGGGCGCCTACCGCCCCGTGTTCCCGGATCCCGCGCGCTTCACGGGCGACGCGGGGATCTTCCTCGTCGTCGACGACGCCGACGGCTCGCCCGTCGGCTGCGGCGGCGTGCGGATGCTCGACCCCGCTCGCGCGGAGATCAAGCACCTCTACCTGCGCGACAGCGCCCGGGGACGCGGATGGGGCCGCCTGCTGCTCGCCGAGCTCGAGCGACGCGCGGCCTTGCTCGGCGCGACGGAGGCGGTGCTCGACACGAACGTCTCGCTCGCGGCCGCGGGCGCGCTCTACCGATCGAGCGGCTACGTCGAGATCGCGGCCTACAACGACAACCCGAACGCGACGACGTGGTTCCGCAAGGAGCTCAGCTGAGAGGACGTGGCATCCGCCGTCCGGGCGGTGTGCTCAGTACGGCTGCTCCACCGAGAGACCCGTGCGCAGTTCGGGCAGCAGGTGGCCGAGGTCGTTGTGGGTCACGAGGACGGGCGGCTTCGCCGTGCGCACGCGGATGATCGTGAGCCCGCAGTTGGCCTGGTTGATGCCGAGCCACCGCCAGCTCGCGGCGCCGAAGACCTCGCGCACGAACCAGCCGATCACGAAGTTGTGGGTGATGAGCAGGTCGTGGCGGTCCTCGCGCGTGGGCGCGAGCCACTCGGCGGTCGCATCCGCCATCTGCGCCTCGCCCGCGTCGATCTCCTCGCGCGTGACCGAGCCGAAGAAGTGCTCCCACGCGTGGGGCAGGTCGGGGGTGGGCCCCGAGGGGATGCAGTCCATGAGGAGGGCGGAGGGCTCCGGCTCGATCGCCGGCATGCGCTCCGTCATGATGCGCGCGGTCTCCTGCGCGCGCTGCAGGGGCGAGGTCCACGCGCCCGTGAACGGCACACCGCCGAGCCGCTCGGCGACCGCCTGCGCCTGCCGCACCCCGCGTGGCGAGAGCGGACCGTCGGGGAGGCCGTGCTCGGCATCCTGCTGCTCGCCGTGGCGCACGAGATAGAGGAATCGCGACATCGTGCCCCCTACGCCGCCGCCGACTCGCCGTCGAGTCCCGCGAAGGCATCCGCCGACACGGGCCCGACGACGGCGAGCGAGAGCGGGCGCTCGACGAGTTCGGCGGCGAGTTCGCGGACGGCGGATGCCGTGACGGCGTCGATGCGACGCACGGTCTCGTCGAGGTCGGCGAACTCGCCGAGCGTGAGCTCGCTGCGGCCGAGGCGGCTCATGCGGGTGTCGGAGTCCTCGAGCGCGAGGGCGGATGCGCCCGCGAGCTGGCCACGGGCGCGGCCGAGCTCCTCGTCGGTGATGCCGTCGGAGGCGAGACGACGGAACTCGGCGAGCATGAGCTCGGCGACGTCGGGGGCGCGCTTGGGAGAGCATCCCGCGTAGAGCCCGACGATGCCGGCGTCCGAGTAGCTCGAGGCGAACGAGTACACCGAGTAGGCGAGCCCGCGCTTCTCGCGCACCTCCTGGAAGAGACGCGAGCTCATCCCGCCGCCGAGCACGGAGTTGAGCACCGTGAGGACGGGTCGACGGTCGTCGGCTGCGGCGAGGCCGGCGCCGCCGAGGTACAGGTTGACCTGCTCGAGGGGACGCTCGACGAGCGCGAGCGGGGAGCCGCGCTCGATGAGGTCGACCGCGGGGTCGCGTCGGTCGACGGGCCGGGCCGCGGCGCCGAAGTCCCATCCGGCCTCCGAGAGGGCCTCGACGGCCACCGCCACGAGGCGGTCGTGGTCGACGGCGCCGGCGACCGTGATGACGAGGTCGCGCGGTCCGTAGTTCTCTCGATAGTGCTGCCACACGGCGTCGCGCGTGACCGCGCCGATCGACTCGGGGCTGCCGCCGATGGGGCGCCCGAGCGGGTGCGCGCCGAAGACCGCCTCGAAGAACCGCTCGCCCGCGACGTCGCCGGGGTCGTCGTCGGCCATCGCGAGCTCCTCGAGGATGACGCCGCGCTCGTTCTCGAACTCCTCGGGGTCCAGGAGCGAGGAGGCGAACATGTCGGCGAGCACGCGCACGGCCATCTCGAGGTCGCGGTCGCGCACCTTGGCGTAGTAGCACGTGTGCTCCTTGGCGGTGAGCGCGTTGTGCTCCCCGCCGACGGAGTCGAACGCGACGGCGATGTCGAGCGCCGTGCGCATCGACGTGCCCTTGAAGAGCAGGTGCTCGAGGAAGTGGGTCGACCCGAAGGTGCCGGGCGCCTCGTCACGGGAGCCGACCGCGACCCAGAACCCCACGGTCGCGCTCTGCGAGCCGGGCACGCGCTCGGTGAGCACGCGCACGCCGCTGGGGAGCACCGAGCGCCGGACGAGTGTGCCGCCGGATGCGTCGATGGCGAGTTCCGGGACGTCGAGAGGGAGCTGCCGCGCGCCGTTCATCGCCCCGAGCCTACGCCATCCGGAACGCCCGTTCCGGCCCCGCCCTCCCCCGGATTGGGGGCCAGAAGGAGGACAAACAGACAAGTCTGTCTGTCCTCATCGTGCTAGCGTGTTGCCTGCGGAAAGCGAACGGACCCGACCGATCGGCCCTTCCCAGCCGGGAACCCGACCCGGGCCGCCCTGCGGCGCCCGATCACCGGGGTGCGGTCGCCCGTGCCGCGGCCGTTCCGACGGACGGCCGCGGCACCCTGCCCCGCACACGACCCCGAACAAAGGAGCCACGGGTTGCCGATCGACATCGCGAAGCCGCCGAAGCGCCTGACCCTCGCCCCGGCGAAGCAGCGCATCCTCGACACCGCCGACCGGCTGTTCTACGACGAAGGGATCCGCGCCGTCGGCATCGACCGGCTCATCGCGGTCTCGAGCGTCACGAAGGCGACCTTCTACAAGCACTACGGCTCGAAGGACCGGCTCATCGTCGAGTACATCGCCTACCGCCACCTCCAGGTGGCCGAGGCGATCGACGCGATCGCGCGCGAGACCGACGACCCCGAGGAACTGCTGCGCGACATCGCCGCGCTCCAGGTGCGCTGGATCGCGGCCCCCGGGTTCCGCGGCTGCCCCTTCCTCAACGCGGCGACCGAGTTCACCGACGCCGCGCACCCGGTGCGTCGCGCCGTCGAACAGCACCGCGAGTGGTTCCACGGCCTGCTCGAGACCCTCCTGCGCACGATGGGGCACCCACTCCCCGGCGATGGCGCCGACGACCTCATGCTCGCGCACGACGGGGCGATGGTGGGCGGCTACGCCGGCGACCCGATCGCGGCGGCCGCATCGCTTCAGCGCATGTACGCGCGCGTGCTCGACGCCGCACTCGCGGTCGCGTAACCTATCGCACCGCGTGCCCCCGCGGCCAGGGGTCGGGCGTTCCCCGAAGGCGGATGCGCCCCGCCGCTAGGGTGATGGCCGCGCGGCTCCCCCGCCGCGCCGGAGCACACCGCTCCGCGACCCGGAAGGGAGCACCGCCATGATCGTCCTGCCCGCCATCACGATCCTCACCCTCATCTACCTCGTCGCGACCGTCACCGCCCTCATCGACGGGATCCTCCGCGCTCGCGGGCGCGGAACGTCCGTGCTGGCCGTCATCGAGATCGTCGTCGCCGCGCTCATGATCCTCGCGCTGTTCGTCGCGATCCCGTTCGGCTCCGTCGCGCTCGGCGTCGTCCTGCTCGTCGTTCTCGTGCTGCTGCTCGTGCTGCGCGGTCGCGTGCGGCGGGGCGGTGTCGCGCTCACGGTCGTCGCGCTCGTCGCGACGGTTCTGTGGCTCGTGCTCGCGCTCGGCTGGATCCACATCCCCGGCGTCAACTGAGCGGATGCGCGGGCGCCTGGCCGGCGGTCAGGCGCTCGCGCGGTCGAGCGCCGCGAGATGGTGCCGCGTGAGCCGCAGCTCGGGCGCCGCCATGACGTCGAAGAGCTGGTCCGCGCTCGCGACCTCGACGACCGGCGCGACCACCCCCGGGCGGCTGAGGAGCCACGCGAGCGCGACGCCCGCGAGCGACGCGTCGACCTCGCCCGCGACGCGCTCGACCGCCGCGAGCACTCGCCGTCCTCGGCGACCGAGGTGGGGGGCGATGTGCACGGCCGCGGGAGCCGAGGCGAGCGAGGCGCGCGAGCGGAACTCGCCCGTGAGGAAGCCCCCCGCGAGGGGGAACCGCGGCATGACCGCGAGCCCCTGCTGGTCCGCGACGCGCGCCAGATCGCCCTCGTAGCCCGCACGATGGACGAGCGAGTACTCGTTCTGGAGCGCGCTCATGGGCGCGACGCCGAGGAGGCCGCACGCGACGCGCGCCGCGAGCAGGCGATTGCCGGAGTGATCGGACATGCCGAACGAGCGCACCTTGCCGCGGCGGATGAGCTCGTCGACCGCGAGGAGCGTCTCCTCGAACGGCACCTCCGTGTCGTCGACGTGGAGGTACAGCAGCTCGATGCGATCCGTGCCGAGCCGCCGGAGCGAGGCGTCGACGGCCGCCGCGATGGCGGGTGCGGAG
Source organism: Actinomycetes bacterium (assembly GCA_023428065.1). Classification (GTDB taxonomy): domain Bacteria; phylum Actinomycetota; class Actinomycetes; order Actinomycetales; family Microbacteriaceae; genus Homoserinibacter. The sequence goes on from JAEYZI010000049.1 coordinate 36,817, forward strand.
AGCCCGGGATGCGCGAGCGACTTGCCGACCTTCGTCGCGATGACGATCCGATCGCGGTTGCCGCGGCGACGCATCCAGTCGCCGATGAGCTGCTCGCTGCGACCGTCGCCGTAGGCGTCGGCGGTGTCGACGAAGTTGCCGCCGAGGGCCGCGTACGCGTCGAGGATCTCGCCGACCGCGGTCTCGGAGACGCGCGAGCCGAAGTACTTGCCGCTCATCGCGGTCGGGAAGACCTCGACGCCGGTGTTCGCGATGCCGCGCCGCGGCGGCGACGCGCGGCCCACGATCGCGGCGGTCTCGAGAGTCGTCGGGGCGGCGGCGAGCGCGGACGCCACGGGCGGCACCGCTCGCATCTCCATGCCCCGACCTCCTCGACTTGCAGCGAGAGTAGCCCCGACGGGCGGCACAGACCGGGAGGTGCACCGGTTCGCCCCCGATCGTCACCGATTCGTGATGGGCCTCGACGGCGACCCCGCGCGGTGGCAACGTGGTGGTCAGCGGATGCAGGAGGTCGCCCATGTCGAACGATCCGTTCTGGAGGCTCCCGGAGGTGCGCGCGCTCGAGGTGCGCAGCCCCGATTTCGAGGAGGGCGGCGTGCTCCCCTCGTGGGCGCGGGCGCGGGACGCGGGCGGCCAGGATCTCTCACCCGAGCTGCGGTGGCTCGGTGCCCCCGAGGGCACGGCCAGCTTCGTGGTGCGCGTCTTCGACCCCGACGCGCCCACCATGAGCGGGTTCTGGCACTGGGCCGTCTACGACCTCCCCGCTGCCACCGACCACCTCCCGCGCGGCGCGGGCACGCCGACCTCCGGCCTGCTGCCGGCGGGCGCCGTCACCGTCGCCAACGAGCTGCGCAGCGAGGAGTACACGGGCGCCGCGCCGCCCCCCGGCCACGGCGAGCACCGCTACGTGTTCGTCGTGAGCGCACTCGACGTGCCCCACCTCGACCTCCCTGCGGGCATCACCCCCGCCGTCCTGGGCTCGCGGCTACGCCGGCACGAACTCGCGCGGGGCGCGACCGTGGCCACGAGCGAGACCCCCACGTGAACGACGGATGCCCGCCCCGCAGTGCGGGACGGGCATCCGGTGATCGGGCGGATCAGCCCTCGGCGGGGGCCTCCGGGCCCTCGTTGCCTGCGGCCGAACCCTCGGTGTCGGCCGGCTCGGCCTCCTCCACGACGGGCGCGAGCGAGAGCTTGCCGCGGTCGTCCATCTTGGTGATCTCGACCATGATCTTCTGACCGACCGAGAGCACGTCCTCGACGTTCTCGACGCGCTTGCCGCCGGCGAGCTTGCGCACCTCGGAGATGTGCAGCAGGCCGTCCTTGCCGGGGAGCAGCGAGACGAACGCGCCGAAGGTCGCGAGCTTCACGACGGTGCCGAGGAAGCGCTCGCCGACCTCCGGGTTGACCGGGTTGCCGATCGCGAGCACCTGGGCGCGAGCCGCCTCGGCCGAGGGGCCGTCGACCGCGCCGATGTAGACGGTGCCGTCCTCCTCGATCGAGATCTCCGCGCCGGTCTCGTCCTGGATCGCGTTGATCGTCTTGCCCTTGGGGCCGATGAGCTCGCCGATCTTGTCGACCGGGATGTTCACGCTGATGACGCGCGGAGCCGTCGGAGCCATCTCGTCGGGGCCGTCGATCGCCTGGTTGATGACCGCGAGGATCGCCGTGCGGGCCTCCTTGGCCTGCGAGAGCGCGCTCGCGAGCACGTCCGAGGGGATGCCGTCGAGCTTCGTGTCGAGCTGGATCGCCGTCACGAACTCCGAGGTGCCCGCGACCTTGAAGTCCATGTCGCCGAGCGCGTCCTCCGCTCCCAGGATGTCGGTGAGCGCGGCGTAGCGCGTCTCGCCGTCGACCGTGTCGGACACGAGGCCCATCGCGATGCCCGCGACGGGGGCCTTGAGGGGCACACCGGCGTTGAGGAGCGAGAGCGTCGAGGCGCAGACGGAACCCATCGAGGTCGAGCCGTTGGAGCCGAGGGCCTCGGACACCTGACGGATCGCGTACGGGAACTCCTCGCGGCTCGGCAGCACCGGCACGAGGGCGCGCTCGGCGAGGAAGCCGTGCCCGATCTCGCGACGCTTCGGCGAGCCCACGCGGCCGGTCTCACCGGTCGAGTAGGGCGGGAAGTTGTAGTGGTGCAGGTAGCGCTTCTTCGTGATGGGGGCGAGCGAGTCGATCTGCTGCTCCATCTTGAGCATGTTGAGCGTCGTGACCCCGAGGATCTGGGTCTCGCCGCGCTGGAAGATCGCCGAGCCGTGCACGCGCGGGATGACCTGCACCTCGGCGTCGAGCGCACGGATGTCGGTCAGTCCGCGACCGTCGATGCGCACACCCTCCGTGAGGATGCGCCCGCGCACGATCTTCTTCGTGACGGCCTTGTAGGCGGCCGAGACCATCGGCGGGATCTCGCCGCCGAGCTCGCCCGCGGCGACCTTCTCGTTGATCGCGAGCTTGACGCGCTCCTTGAGGGCGTCGTCCTTCTCCTGGCGCTCGATCTTGTCGGCGATCTGGTAGATGCCGACGAGCTCGTCGTAGGCGAGCTCCGCGACGGCGTCGTAGGCGGCCTGGCTGTAGTCGACGAAGATCGGGTACTCCTTGATCTCCTTGGCCGACTGCGCCGCGAGCTCCTCCTGAGCCTTCACGAGCTGCGCGATGAAGGGCTTGGCGGCCTCGAGGCCCTCGGCCACGACGGCCTCGTTGGGCTTCACGGCGCCGCCCTGGATGAGCTCCCAGCTGTGCTCGGTGGCCTCCGCCTCGACCATCATGATCGCGACGTCCTCGGTGCCGTCGGCCTTCTTGACGACACGGCCCGCGACGACGAGGTCGAAGACCGCGTCCTTGAGCTGCGAGAACTTCGGGAACGCGACCCACTGGCCGCCCTGCTCGCCCGGGGTCGGGATGAGCGCGAGGCGCACACCGGCGATGGGGCCCGAGAACGGCAGGCCCGAGATCTGCGTCGACGCGCTCGCGGCGTTGATCGCGAGGGCGTCGTAGAACTCGTCGGGCGCGATGCTCAGGACGGTGATGACGACCTGGACCTCGTTGCGGATGCCGTCGGCGAACGACGGACGCAGCGGGCGGTCGATGAGACGGCACACGAGGATCGCCTCGGTCGAGGGGCGGCCCTCGCGACGGAAGAACGATCCGGGGATCTTGCCGGCGGCGTACGAGCGCTCCTCGACGTCGACCGTGAGCGGGAAGAAGTCGAAGCCGTCACGCGGGTTCTTCGACACGGAGGTGGCCGAGAGGAGCATGGTGTCCTCGTCGAGGTACGCAGCGACGGCGCCCTGGGCCTGCTGGGCGAGACGACCGGTCTCGAAACGGATGGTGCGGGTGCCGAACTTGCCGTTGTCCAGAACGGCTTCGGCGAACTTGATCTCGGGGCCTTCCACGAGGTCTTACTCCTTGCTGC
>JAEYZI010000090.1 GCA_023428065.1 Actinomycetes bacterium
TGAAGGCGACCAGGTCGTCGACGCCGATGTCGTGCGAGGTCAGTTCGCCGATCTTACGACGGTCGCGCATCACGACGATGCGCTGGGCGATGCGGATGACCTCCTCGAGCTCCGAGGAGATGAACACGACGGAGAGGCCCTGCTCGCTGAGCTCCGCGACCTTGCGCTGGATGTCGGCCTTCGCGCCGACGTCGATGCCGCGCGTGGGCTCGTCGAGGATGATGAGCTGCGGTGCGGTGGCGAGCCAGCGGGCGAGCAGCACCTTCTGCTGGTTGCCGCCCGAGAGGTTCCGCACGAGGGCGTTCGGGTTCGCGGGGCGCACCCCGAGCGCGCGGATGTACTCGCCGACGACGGCATCCTGTTCGGCCTTGCGGATCTTGCGGAGCGCGCCGCGCTTCGCCTGGATGCCGAGCACGATGTTCTCCGCGACGGTGAGGTCGCCCACGATGCCCTCGGCCCGCCGATCCTCGGAGGAGTAGGCCATGCGCTGATCGATCGCGTTGCGGGGGTTCGCGATGCGGGTGAGGCGCCCGCGCACCTTCACGCGGCCGGAATCCGCGCGATCGGCTCCCGCGAGGAGCCGCACGAGCTCGGTGCGACCGGAACCCAGGAGGCCCGCGAGTCCGACCACCTCGCCGTCGTAGACCGCGAGGTCGGAGGGCTCGAGCACACCCCTGCGGCCGAGGCCCTGGGCGTCGACGACAGGGTCGCCGGTGCGGTCGATCGCGCGCTCGGAGCTGCGGGAGATCGCGTCGAGCTCGTCGAGCTCGCGTCCGATCATCTTCGAGATGAGCTCGCCGCGCGGGAGCTCGCCGACCGGGTACTCGCCCACGAGCGCGCCGTTGCGCAGCACCGTGAGGCGGTCGGAGATCTCGTACACCTGGTCGAGGAAGTGCGTGACGAAGAGGATGGCGACGCCGCGGTCGCGCAGGCTGCGGATGACGTCGAAGAGCTGCTCGACCTCGCCGCGGTCGAGGCTCGAGGTGGGCTCGTCGAGCACGAGCACGCGCGAGTCGGTGACCATGGCGCGGCTGATCGCGACGAGCTGCTGCACGGCGATCGAGTGGGTGGCGAGGAGCGAGCGCGTGTCGAGGCGCAGTCCCAGGTTCTCGAGGTGCCGGGCGGCCTCCCGGTGGGTCGCGCGCCAGTCGATGCCGAAGGGGCCGCGCACCTCGTGGCCGAGCATGACGTTCTCGCCGACGGAGAGGTTGGTGCACAAGTTGACCTCCTGGTACACCGTGGAGATGCCGGCGGCCTGCGCGTCGGCGGTTCCGCGGAACTCCCGCGGGGTTCCCTCGACGACGATTGAGCCGCTGTCGACGGCGTAGACGCCCGTGAGCGCCTTGATGAGCGTCGACTTGCCGGCGCCGTTCTCACCCATGAGGGTGTGCACCTCGCCGCTGCGGAGGGTGAAGTCGACGCGGTCGAGCGCCTTCACGCCGGGGAACTCGATCGTGATGCCGCGCATCTCGACGATCGCCCGGGCGTCGCGTGGGGTGGACATGGCTTCCTCGCTCGTGTCATGGGTTCCGCCGGGGACCGGTGCGCCCCGGTCCCCGGCGGAGGGATGGATCACTGCGTGATGCGACCGATCAGTACGGGCGCGTCGGCAGGGCTTCCTTCGCCTGCTCCTGCGTGAAGGTCTGGTCGGTGACGATGGTCCGCTTGTCGACGGACTCACCGGCGACGACCTTCTTCACGAGCTCCGCGACCTTCTCGCCGAGGAGCGGGTTGCACTCGACGATGAAGTTGAACTTGCCGTCGGCGAGCGCCTGCATGCCGTCGTGGACAGCGTCGATCGTGACGATCTTGATGTCCTGACCGGGCACGAGACCCGCGGCCTCGATCGCGTCGAGCGCGCCGAGACCCATGTCGTCGTTGTGCGCGAACAGCAGGTTGATCTCGTTGCCGTACTTCTGCAGGAAGCCCTCCATGACCTTCTTGCCGCCGTCGCGGGTGAAGTCACCCGTCTGCGAGTCGAGCGTCTTGATGGTCGAGCCCTCGAGGGCCTTGGCCCAGCCGGTGGCGCGGTCGAGCGCCGCCGAGGAACCCGTGGTGCCCTCGAGCACGACGAGGTTCGAGCCGTCGGCGTTCTCCACGGCCCACTGGCCCGCGAGCTCGCCTTCCTTCTCGAAGTCGAGGCCGACCCAGCTGGCGTAGAGGTCGTCGCTCGCCGAGACCGTGCGGTCCTCGAGGATGACCGGGATGCCGGCGTCCTTGGCCTCCTTGAGCACGTCGTCCCAGCCGTCGACCGTGATCGGCGCGATGACGATCGCGTCGACGCCCTGGTTGATGAAGCTGCGGACGGCCGCGATCTGGGCCTCCTGCTTGTTGTCCGCGGCGTTGAAGATCAGCTTGAAGCCGTTCTCCTCCGACAGGGCCTCCTTGAGCGACTCGGTGTTGGCCGAGCGCCAGCCCGACTCGGAGCCGGTCTGGGCGAAGCCGACGGTGATGACGTCGTCGCCGCCGCCCCCGCCTCCGTTGCCGCCGTCCGACGCGCAGCCCGTCATCGCGAGAGCCGCTGCTCCCACGAGGGCCACGCTCGCCAGGATCTTCTTCATACAGAACCTCCTCGTTCTGGGGGACCGGCGTCTGTGCCGGGGTGCCCGGTGGTGGTGCCTCTTGGCGCGACGCCCGCTGGGGGCGGCCGTCGGCCAAATGTTAGCCTTCACAATTCTCATGAGCGCAAGCGTTCGTCCGTAACGTTTCGGTAACGGGCTTGAATTTCCGGGCGACACGGGGTGCGGGGCGGGCCTCGACTGTGAGCGCTCTCGTGAGCCTTCACATTCGGCGCGCCGTCGTCATCCGCTCCCGCGCGACTAACGTGACCCCCGTGACCCAGCGTCCGAGGAACCCGAGCATGCACGATGTCGCTGCGCTCGCGGGCGTGAGCCACATCACCGTTTCCCGTGTGCTCAACGACTACCCGTCGATCCGGCCCGAGACGCGCGACCGCGTGGTCGCCGCGATCGCCGAGCTCGGCTACCGACGCAACCCCGCGGCGCGCGCCCTCGTCACGAGCCGCACGCGCGCGATCGGCGTGCTCTCGCCCGCGGTCGCCCAGCACGGACCCGCGTCGAGCGTGCTCGCGGTCGAGTCGGCCGCGCGCGAGCACGGCTACCACCCGCTCGTCACGGCCGCCGCGGTCGAGCACGACGCGACCGTCGCGGCGCTCGAGTTCCTGCTCGACCAGGCGGTGGAGGCGCTCGTCGTCATCGCGCCGCACGAGACCGTGCTCGCCGCCATCCGCGACCTCGACATCCGCGTGCCCCTCGTGACCCTGCAGGCGCCCGACCGACCCGGGGGCATCGGCGTCGATCAGGCCGCGGGCGCCCGGCTCGCGACCGAGCACCTCGTGGGCCTCGGGCACCGCAGCATCCAGCACCTCGCGGGCCCCGAGGGCTACCTCGAGGCGAGCGCGCGGCGCGCCGGCTTCCTCGCGGCGATGGCGGATGCGGGGCTCCCGCCCGGCACGGAGCTCGCGGGCGACTGGAGCGCGGCATCCGGGTTCGCGGCCGCCGCGGCGCTCGACCCCGCCACGACCGCGGTCGTCGCGGCGAACGACCAGATGGCGATCGGGCTCATGGCGGCGCTCGCCGACGCCGGCCGCCCCGCCCCCGAGCACGTGTCGGTCGTCGGCTTCGACGACGTGCCCGAGGCGCCCTTCGTGCGCCCCGCCCTCACGACCGTGCACCAGGACTTCGCCCTCATCGGCCGCCGCGCGGTCGAGGCCCTCCTCGCCCAGCTCGCCCCGCCCCCCGCCGTCGTCCCCGCTGCCGCCGTCGCCGCTGCCGCTCCCGGCTCCGCCG
>JAEYZI010000102.1 GCA_023428065.1 Actinomycetes bacterium
CCGCTGCCTGCTGTTGTGCAGGAGTTCGCTGAGTGAGGAAGCGTGCTGTTGTGCAGGACTTCGCTGAGTTCGCTGTTGTGCAGGAGCTCGCTGAGTTCGCTGTTGTGCAGGAGTTCTTGGGCCGAGCGCCCGGTCTGAGCGCCGGAATCAACCTCTCAGGGCTGATAGGGCAGACCTTGTCGGCGCCGGATCCTGCACAACAGCAGAGTCCTGCACAACAGCGAAGGCCGGCACAACAGCAGACTCCTGCACAACAGCAGCGCGCCGCGCAACAGCGCGCTGCGGTTAGAAGCGGCGGGTGAAGGGGAGGGGTTTGCGCATCCGGATGAGGAGCAGGAGCGGGATGAGCACGTACGGCAGGTTGAAGGCGAGGAACTTCGCGGGGTTCTGGGTCTGGAACTCGGGCTCGCCGAAGAACTCGACGCCGAAGACGATGACACCCGTGATGACGCTGATCGCCGTCCCGTAGATGACCGACGGCAGCTGGATCCAGTTCCAACCGCGGATGAGCGCGGGCACGAGCACGAGGTAGAAGGCGAGGTAGACGAACGCCGACAGGCCCGTCACGATGCGCATCCACACGGGCGGACGCATGAAGAGCGGATCGGCGTCGTGCGCGTACCAGTAGTTCGAGTCGACGAGGAACTGGCCGTTCGGATGCGAGAATTCGACGCCGAGCGTCGGGAGCATGTCCGCGATGCACGAGGTCACGATGAAGATCGTGAACATGATCGCGAAGAAGATGTCGATGGGGCGCTTGCGCAGCGGCAGGTTCGCGACGGTGGATGCCATGGCGGCAGCGTACGCCGCGGTGCGGGTAGACTCGGCGCGAACACGGGAGTCCGGTGTGCCGGGCTGAGAGGAAGCTCATCCAAGCTTCGACCGTCGAACCTGATCCGGATCATGCCGGCGCAGGGAGGCATCTCGGGGCCCGACCGCAACCGCGGTCGCCCACCCGTGCCGCTTTCAGAGAAAGGGCACGACACGTGACCACCGCAATCATCGACCGTCCGTCCATCTGGCGCTGGCGGGTCGTCGACATCGTCACCGCCGCCGTCCTCGGCGTCGCCTCCGGCGTGCTGTTCTGGGCATGGGGCCTCGCCTGGACCCCGCTCAGCACCCTGCTCGCCTTCTCGCCCGGCCTCTCCGGCCTGCTCGCGGGGGGCTGGCTCTTCGCGGGCGTCCTCGGCGGACTCGTGATCCGCAAGCCCGGAGCGGCCGTCTTCACGGAGGTCGTCGCCGCGACCGTCTCGGCGCTCATCGGCACGCAGTGGGGCTTCGAGACGCTCATCTGGGGCGCGATCGAGGGCCTCGGCGCCGAGATCGTGTTCGCCGTGCTGCTCTACCGCGTGTGGGCCGTGTGGGTCGCGCCGCTCGCGGGCCTCGGCGCGGGCGTCGCGGTCGCGATCCTCGACGTCAACTTCTCGTCGATCGCGGGCTTCGACCCCGCCGCCAAGCTCGTCTACGCGATCTCGGCGGTCGTCTCGGGTGCCCTCGTCGGCGTCCTGTCGTGGCTCGCGGTGCGCGCCCTCGCACGGGCGGGCGCCCTCGGCCGTTTCGCGGCGGGCCGACGACGGGTGGCGGCCGAACCCGTGTCCGAGCGCGAGACGGCCTCCTGAACCCGATCGCCCGCGCTTCGATGACACAGCAGGACGGATCGGCATGACCGCGGCGGCGCGCGTCACGGCACGCGGATGGGGCTGGCGCCACGGCGACCGGCCCCGGCCGGCCGTGTCGGGGCTCGACCTCGACATCGAACCGGGGGAGCGCGTCCTGCTGCTCGGGGCTTCCGGCGCCGGCAAGTCGACGCTGCTCGCGGGACTCGCGGGCGTGCTCGGCGACACCGAGGACGGTGACCGCACCGGCGAACTGCTCGTCGACGGCCGCCGCCCCGAGGCCGCCCGCGGCCGCGTCGGCCTCGTCCTGCAGGACCCGGACGGCCAGACCGTGCTCGCGCGCGTGGGTGACGAGGTCGCCTTCGGCTGCGAGAACCTCGGGCTGCCGCGGGACGAGATCTGGCGCCGTGTGCGCGAGGCGCTCGAGGCCGTCGGCCTCGACGTCCCGCTCGAGCACCCCACCTCGGAGCTCTCCGGCGGCCAGAAGCAGCGCCTCGCGATCGCGAGCGTGCTCGCGATGCGGCCGGGCCTCGTGCTCCTCGACGAGCCGACCGCGAACCTCGACCCCGACGGGGTCGCCGAGGTGCGCGAGGCCGTCGCGGGCCTCGTCGCGAGCCGCGGCACGACGCTCGTCGTCGTCGAGCACCGCGTCGAGACCTGGCTCCACCTTGTCGACCGCGTCGTGGTCCTCGAGCCCGGCGGAGGCGTGCGCGCCGACGGCCCCCCGGATGCCGTCCTCGGCGCCCGCGGCGCGGAGCTCGCGGCGGAGGGCATCTGGGTGCCGGGGCGGCATCCCGTCGTGCCGCGCGGTCACCGCCCGGCAGGCGCCGCCGAGTTGCTCGTCGCCGAGGACCTCGCCGTGGGTCGGCGCCGGTTCGGGGAACGGCGGGCGCGCACGGCCGCCGACGGCATCGACCTCACGGTGCGCGCCGGCCGCACGACGGCGATCCTCGGGCCGAACGGCGCGGGCAAGTCGACCCTCGGCCTCACGCTCGCGGGACTCCTGGCTCCCGTCGCGGGTGGGTTCGCCGCCACGCCCGCGCTCGCCGGTCGGCTCGGCTCCGCGCCCATCCGCTGGCGTTCGCGCGAGCTCGCCGCCCGCATCGGCACCGTCTTCCAGGATCCCGAGCACCAGTTCCTGCGCGGCACCGTGCGCGACGAGCTCGAGGTGGGTCCGCGCGCCCTCAAGCGCCCGGATGCCGAGGTCGCCGCGGTGTGCGATGGCCTGGCCGAGCGCCTGCGCCTCGCGGCGCTGCTCGACGCGAACCCCTTCACGCTGTCGGGTGGCGAGAAGCGCCGCCTCTCCGTCGCGACGGCCCTCGCGACCGCCCCGGGGGTGCTCGTCGCCGACGAGCCGAGCTTCGGCCAGGACGCGCTCACCTGGGCCGAGCTCGTGCGGCTGCTCGACGAGCTCGTCGAGGACGGCACCGCCCTCGTGACCGTGACGCACGACGCCGCGCTCGTGGATGCGCTCGCCGACGATCGCCTGCTGCTCGCCGGTGCCGCCCGGGAGGTGGCCGCTTGAGCCTCGTCGTGCCCGAGATCCGCCGCAGCTGGATCGCATCCGTGAACCCGCTCGCGAAGCTCGTCGTGTCGCTGCTCGTCGGCGTGACGCTCGTGCTCTCGATCGACGTCGTCTCGGCGGGGATCGTCGTCGCCGTCATGGTCGTGCTGTTGCCCTTCGCGGGGCTCTTGGCCCGTCAGCTCGCCGTGCGGACCTCGCCGGTCGTCGTCTCCGCCGTGCTCGCGTGCATCGCGACGGCCCTCTATGGCGTCGACGAGGGCGCGACCGTCCTCGCGCTCGGTCCCGTCACGGTGACCGAGGGCTCGCTCGCGCTCGCGATCGCGATCCTGCTCCGCGTGCTCGCGGTCGGCGTTCCCGCCGTCGTGCTATTCGCGACGACCGACCCCACCGACCTGGCCGACTCGCTCGCGCAGCTCGCGCGGCTCCCCGCGCGCTTCGTGCTCGGCGCTCTCGCGGCACTGCGCCTCGTCGGCCTCCTGCTGGAGGACTGGGATGCGCTCGGTCTCGCCCGCCGCGCGCGCGGTGTCGGCGACCGGGGCCGCGTCCGCCGCTTCCTCGTGCAGGCGGGCACGCTCCTCGTGTTCGCCGTGCGGCGCGGCGGCAAACTCGCGACCGCGATGGAGGCGCGCGGATTCGGCGGCTCGGCCCCGCGCAGCTGGGCGCGGAGCTCGACGCTGCGTCCGCGCGACGTCGCCGTCATGGTGGTCGCCGCGGCGGTCGTCGCGGCGGCCGTCACGACCGCCGTGCTCGTCGGCAGCTGGAGGCCCGTGCTGTGAGCGCCGTCACGACCTCGAGCGAGATCGACCCCGCCCCGCTGCTCGCGCGCCTCGCGGACGGGCCGCAGCCGTGGGTGCTCCTGCTCGACGGCCGCTCGGGGGCGGGCAAGACGGTGCTCGCGCGCCGCATCGCGGAGGCGACGGGCGCGGTGCTCGTGTCGCTCGACGAGGTCTACCCCGGCTGGGACGGCCTCTCGGCGGGCGCCGCGGCGGTGCCCGGGATCGTGCGCGACGGCACCTGGCGCCGCTGGGACTGGGTGCACGATCGCCCGGGCGAGGCGGCATCCGTCGACCGCGCCGGCTCGCTCATCGTCGAGGGATGCGGGGCGATCTCGCGCGCATCGCGTCCGCTCGCCGACCACGCGTGGTGGCTCGAGCGCGACGACGACGAGCGCAAGCGCCGCGCCCTCGCACGCGACGGCGACAGCTACGCCCCGCACTGGGAGCGCTGGGCGGCGCAGGAGGAGGCGTTCTCGGCCGCGGAGGGCTCGCGCGAGCTCGCCGATCTCGTCGTGCGGCCCTGAGCCGGCTCCGTCAGGCCCAGCCGAGGCGGTGCAGCTCCTCGTCGTCGATGCCGTAGTAGTGAGCGATCTCGTGCACGAGCGTCACGTGGATCTCGTCGCGCAGCTGCTCCTCGTCGTCGCAGATCGCGAGCAGCGGCTCGCGGAACAGCACGATGCGGTCGGGCAGCTCGCCGAAGCCGTAGCGGTCGCGCTCGGTGAGGGCGACGCCCTCGTAGACGCCGAGCAGGTCGAGCGAGCCGTCCTCCGGGCGGTCCTCGCACACGAAGACGAGGTTCTCGAGACCGTCGACCATCTCGTCGGGCAGCGCGTCGAGCTCGTCGATGACGATCGCCTCGAACTCCTCCGCGGTCAGCTCCCAGCTCATGCGCCCTCCAGGATGTCGACGAGCACCCACTGCAGCTCGCCGAGCCACGCGTAGATGTCAGCGAGCGCGCCCTCGCGCGGCTCGTCGTCGTCGGTGCGGATGCCGAGGCGCGTGCCGACCATCGTGCGGATCGCGGTGAGCGCCCGCGCCCACGTCGCCACGACGTCCAGGTCGAGCACGACGAGACCCTCCCGCACGGTCGAGGCGATGCTCTCGGTGGCCTCGACCTTGCGCTGCTCGAGCTCGTCGCGCGTGTAGCGGCGGAACTCGGCGGCCGCATCCGCGTCGTCGCGGTACGCGTCGGGGAAGAGGGCCGCGAGCAGGGGCGCGTCGCCCGCCTCCGGGTCGCGCACGACGTCGGCGAACTGGTGGGCGAGCACCGCGATGAGCCCCGCCTCCTCCGCCGCGAACTCGAGGTGCACCTCGTCGCCGACCCGGCCGACCCTCACGGGGCGTCCTTCGCGATCGTCGCGGTGAGCCCGTAGTCGTGCATCGCCTGCGCGTGCCGCTCCATCTCCTCGCGCGGTCCGGCGGCGACGACCGCGTGCCCCTCGTGGTGCACGAGCAGCATGAGGCGCTCGGCCTCCTCGCGGGGGTAGCCGAAGTAGCTGCGGAAGACGTGCACGACGTAGTTCATGAGGTTGAACGGGTCGTTCCACACGATGAGCACCCACGGCACGTCGAGGGACGCCACGGTCTCCCTGTCGAGGACGGGAGACGCCGTGGAGGAATTGGGGCGATCGACGGGACTCGAACCCGCGGCATCCGGCACCACAAGCCAGCGCTCTACCAACTGAGCTACGACCGCCATACGCTGCTCACGCAACTGGACGATTCTACGGTATCCGCGGGGCCCATTTCGCCACGACCTCGGCCGCGGCGTCGTGAGCCTCCTCGCTCGTCGGGCCGGGCTCGGCCACGAAGGCGACGCGCCGGTAGTAGTCGAGCTCCCGGATCGACTCGAGGATGTCGGCGAGGGCGCGGTGGCCGCCGTTCTTGGCGGGGGACTGGAAGTACACGCGCGGGTACCAGCGCCGCGAGAGCTCCTTGATGCTCGACACGTCGATGCTGCGGTAGTGCAGGTGGGCGTCGACGCGCGGCATGTACTTCGCGATGAAGGCGCGGTCGGTGCCGATCGTGTTGCCTGCGAGCGGCGCGGTGCCGTTCTCGGGCACGAAGCGCAGGATGTACTCGAGCACCTGGTACTCCGCGTCGGCGACGCTCACGCCGTTCGGGATCTCCTCGAGCAGCCCGGATGCGGTGTGCATCTCGCGCACGAAGTCGCCCATGTTCTCGAATGCGGAGGCGTCGGGCTTGATGACGATGCTGAAGCCCGGGTCGACGGGCTCGAGCTCGTAGTCGGTGATGACGACTGCGACCTCGACGAGTTCGTCGACCTCGAGGTCGAGACCGGTCATCTCGCAGTCGATCCACACGAGACGATCCGGTGTCTGACTCATGACTCCACCCTAGCTACCTCCGCTCCGGCGGGGCCGCGAGCCCGGACCACGGCGTCGCGCCGGTAACATGCCGGCAACCTCGGCTGGGTTAGCCTGACATCCGCGCCCTCGTAGCTCAGCGGATAGAGCAGGAGCCTTCTAATCTCTTGGTCGCAGGTTCGATTCCTGCCGAGGGCACGAACGTGAGCCTTCGCCCGGAGGCCCGTCGTCGGAGGGGAATCGATGCGCGTAGCTCGAGCGCTGCTGCGCCGGAGCGCCGCGCAGTTCGGCCAGCTCGCCGCCGCGGCGCTCGTCGTGGCCGTCGGCGCCGGATCGACCCTCGCGCTCCTCACCCTCCCCGCAGCGTCGATCGACCGCGGCGTCACGACGCTCCTCGCCGAGGCGGAGCCCACGGCGGGCGCCGTGCGGGTCGACACCGCCCTGCCGCGCGGCGGCGGTGCGGCGCAGGACGAGCGGGTGCGGGATGCCCTCGCGGGCGCCGTCGGGTCCGCGCCGCTCGCGGTCGTGCGGGCGCTGCGCAGCGAGCCCGTGACGGCGTCGGTGGGCGGGGTCGAGCGTCCGGTCGTGCTCGGCGCGCAGGAACACCTGGAACGTCTCGCGGAGCTCGTGGACGGCGCCTGGCCGGGAACGGACGACGAGGTCACGCTCTCGGAGCCCGCGGCACGCGCCCTCGACGTGGGCGTCGGCGACACCCTCGTGCTCGCCGGCGGATCGCACCGCATCTCCGGCGTGTGGCGGGCGATCGACCTCGCGGACCCCGCGTGGTTCGGGGAGACGCTCGTGGCATCCGGTCGGTCGGGGGAGGCCGCAGGCCCGGTCATCGTGCCGGAGGCCGCGCTCGACGCTCTCGAGGTGCGGCCGCGCGTCACCTGGACGCTCGTGCCGGGCGGCGAGGTGGGCGTCGACGAGCTCCCCGTGCTCGCCCCCGTGGAGGCCCGCGTGCGCGCCGCGACGAGCGGTCTCGCCTCGGGCACGAGCTACGCCGTGAGCGTCTCGGGCGCGCTCTCGACGACGGTCGAGCGCGCGGAGAGCGCCGTGGCGTCGGCGCGCGTGCTCGCGGCGACGGCGGTCGTGCTCGTCGTCGTGGCGGCGGGGATCGTGCTCGCGCTCGTGGGACGCGCCCTCGGCCAGGTGCGCACGCCGGAGTGGCGGCTGCTCACCGCCCGTGGCCTGTCGCGCCCGCGCGCGGCGGCGCTCGCGGCGGGGGAGTCGGC
>JAEYZI010000007.1 GCA_023428065.1 Actinomycetes bacterium
GGGCGGACGGGACTTGAACCCGTGACCGACGGATTCGGAGCGCCCTGTTTGGCGCTCCCCCGCAAACCCGCCGAAATCCTTTGGTTTACGAGAGTGAACCGCACCCAATGGCGCCGCTAAGTTTACCGGCATATCCCGCCAAATCCCGGACACTGATGCTACTTCTGATGCTACTTCCGCGCGACGTCAGTGCTACGCGAAAGTGACGATCGCGGATCCGCATTTCTTGCGCGAGCGCGAGCGCGATCAACGCGCCACCTCCGCTGCAACGGGGGCTCCTGTCGCGACGGCCGTGACCTGAGCAGCAGCCTGAGCCGCCTCGAGCTGAGCGACCTGACCCGCGAGCTTGAGCATCGGGATCGGGTCCCCGAGGTTGAGATAGCTCGCCTGGTTGACCACGGGGCTGTGGCCCAGCTGGGCCGCTCGCAGCTCAGCCGGGATGCCCATCTGCATCATCACGGTGCTCAACGAGGCGCGCCAGATGTGGCTCTTGCCGCCATCGGTGAGCATGATCGGCATGTCGAGCTCGCGACCGATCTGCTCGTACAGCGCTGTAGCCTGGCGCGTCACCGAGCGCCGGGACCACATCTGCAAGGACGAGTTCTTCGACCGCCTGATGCACAACCTGCTCGACTACGAGATCGACCAGAACGGCATCAAGCAGGCCGTACTCAACCTGCAGAACCGTCAGCGGAAGGAGATGAACCAGCAGCAGAACGCGAACCTCATCGTGAGCACGATTCACGGTGCCAAGGGGCTCGAGTTCGACAACGTCGTGGTGCTCCACGCCTACGACACCCAGCTGCCGGAGGACCGCAAGCGCATGTCCTACGTCGCGTTCACTCGCGCGATGAAGTCGGAGCTGGTCCTCTCGTTCGGCAAGCAGAAGGGTCCCCGCATCAAGACCGACTACGAGCTCATCGTAAACGCGCTGCACAAGCGTGAGCAGTTCGATGCCCTCCGCGCCTCCGGCGTGGACATCGACGCGATGACCGAAGAGGAGCTTGAGCAGACCCTCGCATCCATGGTGGCCGACCGGGTCGCCTCGGATGACCGCGAGCCGGCCGTCGTCCCCTGACGCCATCACCTGCCGCAGGCGGGGTGCACGAGTGATCGTGCGCCCCGCCTCGGTGGGCACCCTCCCAGACTCAGAAAGAAATCGCAATGACAACTACACAGACCCCGCACTTCCACGCACCTTCGCCAACTGACCCGGCAGATGCGCGTTCTCGACGCCCGATCGCTGTCGCCCCTCCGCAGGTGACGGCGCGTGAGACAACGCCCGCGCGCGGCGACATCTGGTTCGTGAGTTCTCGGAGCGGCGAACCCGACCTCGGCTCGCACCGCTCCGTCGGCCGAGAGATCTGGTCCAACAAGCTCGCCGTCGTGCTCTCAAATGACGCGATGAACACGCGCTCTGGAATCGTTCAGGTCGTCTACCTGACGATGTCGGAAAACAAGCGCCCCAACCGGTTGCACATCCAGGTCGACATGCCTGCCGCTAGCCAGACGCACGTTGCCGTCGCGCTGTGCGAGCAGGTGCATTCTGTGGACCACTCACGCCTGACGAGCCTTCATGGCGCAGTCGCCCCGGAGCAACTGAAGAACATCGAGGGGGCCGTCAGTTGGTCCCTTGGTATGGCCCACCGGCAGCCGAAGAGTTGACCTACGACATCGGTTGATCGACGAATAGAGAATCCCCGCTTTCCTGTGGCATCCACCATTGGAAAGCGGGGATTTCCTTTTCTCGACCCGGATTCACCAAGTTTCGCTCCGCTCATCACACTTCACAGAGACAGTGCGAGAATCTACGGAGCCGTCATGCGCTACCGATGCGCCAGGACGGTAGGTGCCCGCCGCTGGTCCATTCCCAAGGTCCAACAGCGACGGGCACCGCCCAGTTCATCCGACCCAGATTGCAAGGCCGAGGTTCTGGCAGAACTCCTCGGAAGTTGCCGCACTGTCCCCGCGAGGGAACCCCGCGCCGATACCGTTTTCGAGCGTGCAACCAACAAGCTCGGGGACGGTGAAGTCCGCCGCGCTTGGGTCATCGGGGGCAGCATCCTGGCCGATCAAGCCCATCCGCCACATCTCCCCACAGGTAGCAACAGGATCGGTCGCGTCGCGACTCTCCTCCCCTGTCACGATGTCAGTCGCGATCGGAGTGCCGACGGTGGTGAAGTGCGCATTCACGCTCGCAGCGTCGTAACACTGGACCGAGTAGCTGACCTCTTCGTGCGTCGCCTGGACGACGGCAATTGCCCCGCCCGTGAGCGCGACGGCGAGCCCGCCCGCCGTGATCGCCGCGATCGCACCCTTGCGGGCTCGACTGAACCTCGGCGTGCGTTCCTGCGCCACTGCGCCGAGAACTCGACTTCGGATACCAGCCAGTTGAGCGTCCTCGATCACTTCATCGGGGAATCGGTTCTTCGTCATGCTGATGCCTCCCTTTCGTGAAAGCTGCGCTGCTCGCGCAGTCGCGTTCTGGTTCGGTGGATGCGTTTGGTGAGCATGCCGACGCTGAGCCCCAGCAGGGCGGCCGCCTCGTGATAGTCACGCCCCTCGTAGAGGCACAGCTCGACAATGCGCCGATCGGTGGCGTTGAGTTCGTTGACGGCCTTGAAGACCCAGGAGAGTTCCTCGATGTGCTGAACCCGATCAAGCGTGGAATCTTCTCCGGTACTTCCGTCGGCCTCTTCGAGCGGCGCATGAGCTCGGACAGCCTTGCTGCGACGCAAGTTCGAGGCGTTGTTGCGACAGGTGACAATGAGCCACGGAAGCAGAGACTCCCCTACCAGACGAATCTCTGCGAGCTTTCTCCACGCAGCAAGAAATGTGTCCTGAACCAGGTCGTCAGCATCAGCGACGTCGTGCGTGAGGCCGTACGCGTAGCGAAACACCGCTCGACCGTGGCGGTCGAACAGCTCGGCGAACGCCGACTGGTCGCGCCTCAGACTGCGCTTGATGAGCTCGATGTCGGTTTCCATGCTCACCTCCTCAATAAGGGAATGTGTCAACCCGCCCCACTATGACCAAATACGAAATCGGGGAGGTAGCCCGCAGGCCACCTCCCCGACTTGTGGGTATTGCTAACTCAGCTACCGATCCAGTACGAGGAGGCAGCGTCGTTCATGATGCCGAGCGAGTTCGTACTAGCCACGGGCCCATAGGACGACCCGCCCAGGTTGATGTTCTCCCAGAGCCGCGTCTTACAGGTGCCGTACGACGCGAATGACGACACCCGGTCGTTCCAGCCTGAAGGCATGGAGTTTCCAGTGAACGCGTGCGTCGTGCACATCGTCGAGATCGAGGTCGTGATGTTCACCGACGCGCCCGACTTGTTACTGTCCGCGTAGAAGACCGCCAGCACGTAAGTGGCTCGCGGTTCAACGGCGCTTCGTGCCGAAGGGGCGACTTCGCCAGCGAGCAAGAGAACCCCGTCCGTCTGGGCTTCAACGGCCGCCTCGAACGCCGCCTGATCATCAAAACATTGCGTGACCCCGGTGTCGGAGTTGAACCAGCACGGCGACTGCGGCGGCGACCGATGCACGCCCCGCGCGCTTCATACGCTTCTTCATTGAATTCCTCTTCCCATTGAGGTTGCGAGCAATCTGCTCGCCGTCAGTCTTGAGTAAGGTGCTTGACTTGTCCATACCTTAGATAAAGATCCCTCACAAAGTTCGCGCTACCGCTTCAGCCCCTTTGTAACGAGACAGACCCCGCTTCCCGTGGCTATTGCCACCTGGACGACCTCAGATGGTTCGTCCATTGGCCGCATGAGACAGCCTCCAAGCAGACTGCCCAGGCCCAAGCAGAGCTTGATGCGCTCACCGCCGTCGTGGCCGCCAAGGTCACCGACGTCAACGAAGCGGTGAAGGCGTGGGAGGCGGAGCAAGCGCGTCTCGCCGCGGAGGCAGCCGCGCGCGCTGCGGCCGAGGCCGCGCAAGCTGCGAAAGCCGCGCAGTCAGCACGAGGTGCACGTGGATCCTCCGCTGCGGCAACTACCTCGAAGCACCATGTTGAAAAGATCTGGACGGCCGGCGGCCAGGGTGAGATCGACGCATGCCGGGGCTCAGTCAACGTGTCGGCCATCGCCAACTACCTGGGCGCCGCGTTCTATGCCGCTGAGCACTGGGGTTGCGGAGGAAGCTCCTGGGGGAAGATCGGCATCGGGTCGACCATCAGCGTCCCTGGTCATGGCGAATACCGCGTTGCCGGGATCCACAGCGGACTGGTCTACGGCCAATCGAGCGCGAACGATATCCCCCGTGGATACGCCGGCTACTACCAAACCTGCGTCGGGGGCTCCAACCGCAACATGGCAGTCTGGCTACTTCAGCCCGCCTAACCCGAGTCTCCCCCGTCACCCTCGCGGCACTCACTGCCGCATCTCCCCCAAGGTGAGGAGTGACGGGAAGGAGAGAACCCCCGCACTGGAGGCTCGTTGAGCTCCGGTGCGGGGGTTCTGTTTTCCGGCTGCACAGGCTCGCGATCATCAGGCCCGCAGACAAGAAAACGACGATCGTGAACCGTCGTTTTGCCAGACCGGGTTTACCGGAAAGTACCAAAGCTACGCAGCTGATGATGCGACTTTTAATGCTACTTTTCTGGACCACACCTTCGAGAAGAGCCCTCTGACCGGGCATTTTGTAGGGCGGACGGGACTTGAACCCGTGACCGACGGATTATGAGTCCGCTGCTCTAACCGGCTGAGCTACCGCCCCGCGACAACGCTACCGGGTGCGGGCGTCCGGGCCCGGCGCCCCGCCCGGGCCGACCGCTCCGGCGACCTCGAGAAGCCATTCGACGCGACGCGCGTGGGCGCGGCGTCGCGCGTACCAGGCCCACACCGCGAGGGCGGCGAGGCCCACGCCCGCGATCGTCACGACGATGCCGACCCCGACGGGTCCGTAGCCCTGCATGAGGGCGAGGGGGCCGCCGATCACCGTCAGGAGCGCGACGACACCGAGCACGAGCAGGGCGAGGCTCAGCATCCGGCCGCCGGGGGGCTGCAGCCAGGCCGCCTGGAACGGCGCGGGAAGCCCGCGACGAGGCTCGGCGGCGGATGCGTCATCGAGCCAGCGGAGGGATGCCGCCCGCACGCGCGCGTCGTCGACGTCGGCCGCGATCGCCCACGCGAGGCAGGCGAGCAGCGCCCCGAGGATTGCGGACGACATTGCCGCGACCGCGGGATCCTCGTCGGCGGCGCCGAAGTCGACGCCCCCGCTCTCCACCACGACGAGGAAGACGAGTATGACCGCCGCGACGGCGCTCGCCGCGACCAGGAGCCAGAATGCGATCCGCCGCACGAGGGAGCTCGTGCGCGTCGCCACCGCCACCTCGCGCGCGGCCGCCGCATCGGTCTCATCGTCTGCGGCGAGCACGGCGTCCGGCGCGATTTCGTGCGCGCGCTGCAGGTCGGCATCCGCCTCTGCGGGCGCCATCCCGAGCCCGGTGAACGGAACCCCGCGCAGTTCGTCGAGCTCACGCAGCACGAGCCCGCGATCCGCCTCGACCCGGCGCCCGCTCGCGAGCACGCTCTCGGTCAGGAACGCCCGCTCGCTCGCCGACTCCGACTTCACGGGGATCGCGGAGGCCGCGACCGTCTCGCGCAGCACCCGCAGCTGATCGCTGTCGAGCCCGCGCACCGGCGCGCCCGCGACGAGCACGCGGATGCCGCGCCCATCGACCGTGCGGAACGTCAGCACGAGGTACGCGGCGCCGTTCCCCGACGACACGGATCGGCGCACTCCCACGATCTCCGACGAGCGCACGGTGCGCCCTCGCACCCGCAGAGAGCCGTCGGCGTCCACGAGCACGCGGGGGTACGCGGCACCGAGACCGAGGGCGATCGCGGCCACGATCGGCGCGGCGATCGCGACGAACACGAGGATGCGCGGGGTCCCCGCAGGGAGCACAGCGGCCACCGGCTCCTGCAGCACGACGCTCAGCACGAGCACCGCGACCACCGAGGGCGCCACCGCCCGGCGCCACGCGGCCGGTTGCAGCACGCGCGGGGCCGCGGGGGCCGCGCTCACCGCGCGAACTCCCCCTCGGTGTCGGGGTCGACGACCGTCTCGCCCCGGTAGAGGGCCTCGAAGATGTCGAGCGTGCGCTGGATGTCGTGCGCCTCCACGGTGCGGAGCGCGCCGTGACGCAGGCGGTCGAGTTCCTCGGGCGACGCCGTGAGCACGGCACGCAGGTGGCCCGCGAACTCGTCGATGTCACCCGGCTGGTACAGGTAGCCGTTGACGCCCGGCCGCACGAGGTGCGGAAGCGCCATGGCATCCGCGGCGACGACCGGGAGCCCGGAGGCGAGCGCCTCCATCGTCGCGATCGACTGCAGCTCGGCCCGCGAGGGCATCGCGAAGACGGATGCCTCGGTGAGCTCGCGGCGCAGCTCCTCGTCGGTGACGCGGCCCGTGAAGCGCACGCGATCGGCGACGCCGAGCTCGCGCGCACGCGCCTCGAGCCGCGGGCGCACCTCGCCGTCGCCGATGATCACGAGCTTCGCGTCGAGATCCTGCAGCTTCTGCACCGCCTCGATCGCCTCGTGGATGTACTTCTCCTCGTCGAGCCGACCGAGGAACACCACGACGTTCTCATCGCGCGGCGAGAAGTCGGGCGTGTAGAAGCTCATGTCGATCCCGCACGAGATCGCGTGCACGCCCGTGAGGCCCGTGCCGCGCTCGAAGAAGTCGGCGGCACGCCGGGTGGGGGCGGTGATCGCCTCGGCCATCTCGAACCACTTGCGGGCGGAGCGCCACTGGATGCGCGCGAGCCAGTCGAGCGTCGCAGCCGGCAGCACCTCCACGTGCTGGAGGATGTTCTCCGGCATCGTGTGGTTGGTGCCCACCAGGCGGATGCCGTGCCGCTTCGCCGCGGTCGCGAGCCCGCGCCCGACCACGATGTGCGACTGGAAGTGGATCGCATCCGGCTTCACCTCGCGCACGATGCGCTCGGCGTTCGCCTTCACGCGCCACGGGAGCATGAAGCGCAGCCACGGGTGCGGCAGCCAGCGCCACGAGTAGATGCGGTGCACCGTGAGCGGAACGCCCTCGTGCACCTCGGTGAAGACGCCCACCCGCCCCCGCTGCGCGGGCGCCATGACGTGCACCTCGTGCCCGCGCGCGGCGAGTCCGGCCGCGAGGTTGCGGCTGAACGTGGCCGCACCGTTCACGTCGGGTGCGAACGTGTCGCATCCGATGAGGACGGTGAGACGGGCTTCGGTGGGGGGCGTCGACGACGGTGCGTCGGTCACTCGATCAGTCCCTCGGTCGGCGGAAAGAACCCCTCTAAGTTACCGCAGGGGCGCGACCTCCCCCGTCTCATCCCTGCGGTGGGTCTGCGGGTGGAAGCGCGCGAGCCGGAATACCCCGACGATCGCGACCGCCCCGGCGATCGTCCACACGACGAGCGCCCAGGCCGGCGTCGCGGATGCCTCCCCGAGCACGAAGATGCCGATCGCGACGGCGACGAGCGGGTCGATCACGGTGAGCCCCGCGATCACGAGGTCGGGGGCGCCCACGGAGTACGCGGTCTGCACGAAGTAGAAGCCCAGTCCGAGGGCGAGCAGCATCGCCACCCCGCCGACGACCGTGACCCAGTCGAAGTTGCCGAGCACGACGCGGTTGATGATGACCTTCGCGATCGACGCGACGAATCCGTACAGCACGCCGCCCGCGGCGATGTAGAACATCGCGTTGAGGCGCCGACGGAAGAAGGCGAAGCCGGCTCCGAGCGCGAGCAGCACGACGCCGAGGATCGCGAGCACGATGATGAGCTGCGTCTCCTGCAAGACGTGCTCCGTCGCGTAGAACGCGGCGAGGGTGACGAAGACCCCGAGACCGACGACGCACATGAGGATCGCGGTGATCGCGTGACGCTCGAGCTTCACCTTCGACACACGCGCGTTGAGCATCGAGGTGAGCACGAGCGCGACGATGCCGAGGGGCTGCACGACGATGATCGGCGCGAAGCGGAGAGCCGTGAGCTGGAGCACGATCGCGAGCCCCAGCATGACCGTGCCGACGAGCCAGCTGGGCCGCGCGAGCAGACGCACGAACTGCCCGCCCGAGAGGCCCGCCTTCTCGCCCGAGCCGTGCGAGGCCTCGACGCGACCCACGCCTCGGTGCTGCAGCTGAGCCCCGAGCGACAGGAAGACGGCACCGACGATGGCGATGAGGATGCCCAGCCACGGGATCGAGCTGACGAACGCCTCGACGTCCTCGTTGGTGGGGATCACGTCGAACACCCGATGAATCTACCCGTCCGCGCGCCGATATCCTGTGCGAATGGCCGTTCTCCCGATCCGGATCACCGGGGACCCCGTGCTGCACGAGCGCGCCCAGGAGGTGGAGGAGATCGACGAGGGACTCTCCGCCCTCGTACACGACATGGAGGACACCA
This sequence comes from Actinomycetes bacterium, assembly GCA_023428065.1. Taxonomy (GTDB): domain Bacteria; phylum Actinomycetota; class Actinomycetes; order Actinomycetales; family Microbacteriaceae; genus Homoserinibacter. The sequence continues at coordinate 8,410 of JAEYZI010000007.1, forward strand.
TGTCGGCGGCTCCCGGCGTGGGGCTCGCCGCTCCGCAGGTCGGCATCCCGCTGCGGCTCTTCGTCTACAACTGGCGCGACGAGGAGGGTGTCCTGCACCGCGGCACGGCCATCAACCCGCAGCTTCTCGTCTCGCCGCCGCCCGTCGGCGTCGCGGACCCCGACGAGGACTCCGAGGGATGCCTCTCGATCCCCGGCGAGCGGTTCCCGCTGCTGCGCTCGCACACGGCCCTCCTGCGCGCGGTCGACCTCGACGGCAAGCCCTATGAGGTGCTCGCGACCGGATGGCTCGCCCGCATCTTCCAGCACGAGTTCGATCACCTCGACGGGGTGCTCTACGCCGACCGGCTCACCGACACGCACGCACGCGCGGCGGCACGCGCGGTGCGCCGCAACAAGTGGGGCGTGCCGGGTGTCTCGTGGCTGCCGGGGCGCGACCACCTCGAGGACTGATTCCGCCGAGCGGACGGGCTACGGCATCCACCCGGCGAGGCGGACGAGGGCGGCGAGGGCCGCCGCGGCGATCACGACGAGGATGAACGGCACGCGGAGCGCGAAGAGCACGGCCGCGAGGACCACGGCCGGCACGCGCGCGTCGAGCACGATGCCGCCCGCCGCCTCGAGCGTCTGCGTCGCCGTGAGCGCGGCGAGGAGCGCGACCGTGAGCAGATTCGCGACCCGCGCGGGCATCGGCCGCTCGAGGAGGCTCGGCGGCACGAGGTAGCCGACGAGCTTGAGCGCGAGCACGCCGATCGAGGCGAGCAGGATGATGTGCCAGACCGTCATGTGCGCCGCGCCCCGAGAAGGTTCGTGACGCCGACGACGACGGCGACGGCCGCAGCGGCGAGCACGGGGAGCCCGGCGGGCAGCACGGGAACGAGCGCCGTCGCGACGACCGCAGCGGCGACGGCCACGGCGACGGGCTGCCGCGCGGAGAGGCGCGGCCACAGGAGGCCGAGGAACGCGGCCGCAGCGGCGGCATCGAGCCCGTACTGCCGCACGTCGCCCACGAGGTCGCCGAGCAGGGCGCCCACGAGGGTCGCGAGGTTCCAGCCCACGTAGATGACCGCACCCGTCACCCAGAAGCCGACGCGCTGTCCGCGAAGCGTCGGCTGGGCGCTCGCGACCGCCGTCGACTCGTCGATCGTCCAGTGGGCGGCGAGCATCCGGCGCCACCACGGTCCGCCGAGGATGGGCGACATCCGCATCGAGTACAGCCCGTTGCGCACGCCGAGCAGCGTCGCGCTCGCGATCGCGGCCGGGCCCGCGGCGGCACCGCCGGACGCGATCACGCCGACGAGCGCGAACTGTGACCCGCCCGAGAACATGACGAGGCTCAGCACGCACGCCTGCCACACGTCGAGCCCCGACGCGACGGCGAGGGCCCCGAACGAGACGCCGTAGGCGGAGACCGCGAGTCCGACGCTCAGCGCGGCGCGCACGGCGTCGCCCGTCGCATCGGGTCGAGCCGACGCGGGTGCGGGGTCGGTCACCGCGGCCCCGGTGCCCCGTCGTTGACGGCGTTGTGGAAGCGGAGCGCCGGGAAGACGGCCTGCACGGTGAAGCCGACACCTGCGACGGTGTGCGCGTCGAAGACGCCGCCGAAGAGCTCGGCGCGTTCCCGCATCTCGGTGATGCCGCGGCCCGTGGGTGCCTGGGTGAGGGCGGCGAGGTCGTCGTCGACCGTGTAGCCCTGCCGCTGCGCCTCGGCGTAGGGGTCGAGCCCGTTGCGGATGGCGGTGGCGCGGATGCCGTCGTCCTCGACGAGCAGCTGGAGCCCGTCGTCGGTCCACCCGAGGGTGACCTTCGCATGCGTGCCGGCCCCCCCGTGGGTGAGCGCGTTCGCGAGCGCCTCCTGCAGGATGCGCAGCACGGCGACCTCCGCCCCCTCGCGAAGCTCGTGGGGCTCGCCGTGCTCGACGAGCTCGACCTCGAGCCCCTCGCCACGCGCCGCCTCGACGAGCTCGTGGATGCTCGTGAGCTCAGGAGCGGGACCGGCCTCGTGCTCCCCGTCGAGCGCGACGTCGGTGACGCGCCGCAGGTCGGCGAGCACGCCGCGTGCGGAGTCGGCGATCGTCGCGGCGGTGCGGGCCGCGACGGCGGGGTCCTGGGCGGCGGCCGAGCGCGCACCCTCCGCCTGGCTGATGACGACGGTGAGGGCGCGGATGGCGACCTCGTGGAGCTCGCGCACCATGCGCAGCCGACCGCCCTGCTCGGCGAGGGTCAGTTCCAGGTCGAGTCGGTCGCGTTCGGCGGCCGCCCGCTCGCGCGCCGCGAGCTTCGCGCCCCGCCGCGCCCGCATCCAGAGCACGAGCAGCACGAGGGCGAGCAGCAGCAGGCCTGCGACGGCGGCGGCGAGGACGACGACGAGAGAGTTCGCATTGGCGTCGAGCCAGGCGTCCACGTCGTCCTCCAGTCGGCGCGCTCCCGCGACGTCGCGCCGTCACGATGGTAGTGGACGGGGACCGTGCGGTCGGCACGGTCCCCGTCGGCGTCAGCCCTGCGGCGGCTGCGGCTGCTGGCTGCGGAGCACCTCGAGGCGTGCGCGGTACTCCTGTTCCTCGATGTCGCCGCGGGCGAAGCGCTCGGCGAGCACCGCCTCGGCGTTGCGGGCCGCCTGCGCGGACGCCCACGGACCGCCGGGGCCCCAGGGGCCAACGAAGGGGCCGCCCCATCCGGCGTCGCGCCAGCGACGGCGACGGGTGACGATGAGGGTCACGATGAGACCGATGATGAGCAGCCAGAAGACGGCCGGGACGATCCAAAACCCCGGACCCCATCCCCAGGCGGGATGGAACGGAGCGGCCGCGAGGGCGATGGTCGTGAGCATGGGGTGTCCTTTCGACGTCGGCCCGGGTCGAGCCGTCGCGTCCAGATTCCGCCGATCCCGCCGTGGGCGGATCCGCCCGCGGGCGTCTCGTGCCTACTCCCCCGGGACGACATCCGCCTCAGGAGCCCGGCGTCACGAGCCCCGTCTCGTAGGCGGCGATCACGAGCTGCACCCGGTCGCGCGCCGCGAGCTTCGCCATGATGCGCGACACGTGCGTCTTCGCGGTGAGCGGGCTGAGGAACAGCCGCGCGCCGATCTCCTCGTTCGTGAGCCCCTGTCCGACGAGCGCGAGGACTTCCCGCTCGCGCTCGGTGAGGCCCGCGAGTCGCGCCGTGTCGGGCGGCGCCGCGATGCCGCTCGCGACGCGCGAGAGGAGGGTGCGGGTGACGCTCGGGCTGAGCAGCGCGTCGCCCGCGGCGACGACGTGCACGGCGCGGATGAGCTCGACGGGCTCGGTGTCCTTCACGAGGAAGCCGCTCGCGCCCGCGCGGATGGCCTGGGCGACGTACTCGTCGAGCTCGAAGGTCGTGACGACGACGACGTGCACGCCGGCGAGGGCGGGGTCCGACACGATGCGCTCCGTGGCCCACAGGCCGTCGCCGTCGGGCATCCGGATGTCCATGAGGAACACGTCGGGCCGCTCACGTCTCGCGAGGGCCACCGCGTCGCGGCCCGTCGCCGCCTCCCCCACGACGAGCAGGTCGGGCTCCGCCTCGAGGAGGCTGCGGAACCCGGCGCGGATGAGCTGCTGGTCGTCGGCGATCGCGACGCGGATCATGCCCTTCCTCCCGTCGGAAGGTGGGCGCGCAGGGTCACACCGCCGTCCTCGACCGTCTCGAAGCGTCCGCCGAGCTGTTCGACGCGCTCCCGCATCCCCGTCAGCCCGCGGCCCGGCACGATCGCCGCTTCCCGTCCGTCGTCGCTCACCTCGATGCCGATGCCGCCCGCCTCGGGGGTGAGGCGCACGGTGACCCGCGTCACGCCGACGCCGTGCCGTGCGACGTTGGTGAGGGCCTCCTGCACGATGCGGTAGGCGGCGGTCCCGACGGGTGAGGGGATGTCACCGGGGAGTCGATCGTCGAGGACGACCTCGGCACCCGGCACCTCGGTGACCGCGACGAGGTCGGCGATGCGGGCGGCATCCGGCTGCGGGGCGCGCGGTGCCTCGCCGTCGTCGCGGAGCACGCCGAGCACGGCGCGCACGTCGTCGAGGGCGGTCTTGCTCGCCTCCTTGATCGAGGCGAGCGCCTCGACCGCCTTCTCGGGCCGAGTGTCGGCGAGGTGGAGCCCCACCCCGGCCTGCACGTTGATCTGGCTGAGCGAGTGGGCGAGCACGTCGTGCAGCTCGCGCGCGATGCGCATGCGCTCCTCCTCGGCCGCGCTCTGCCGCCGCCGTGCGGCCGCGGCGCGGAACGCGGCGATGCGTTGGCGGCGTGCGGCGATGAGCTCGCCGAGCCCGATCGCCACGACGAGCCCGAGCGCGGTGCCGATGACCCGCGGCGGCGGCCACGGGACGTCACCGCCGACGAGGGTCGCGACGAGCACGACGAGCCAGACGCCCGCGAGCGAGGCCCACGCCCAGATCCGGGCACCGCGGACGGCTGCGCTCCCGAGGGCGAGCGCGAACGCGAGCGGAATCGGTCCGCCTGCCGCTCCCCACAGCATCGACGCGACCGTGAGGGCGCCCGTGACCGCCGCGACGGGCCCGGGGAACCGGCGCGCGCCGATGAGGGCGGCGGGCCCCGCGAGGGCGAGCCCGATCGTGAGCGCGGCGACGCCCGGCTGATGGGGCTCGAACCGCAGGAGCGCGAGGGCGCCCGCGAGCTGGATGACGGCGCTCAGCGTCACGGGAACCCACAGGCGCAGGGCGCGCGAGCGAGCGCGGTCGCGCGCATCCGCTCCGCCGAACGCCCACGGGCCACCGCCCCACGGTGGGCCGTCGCGATGCGTGTGCGGCCCGGGCATGGCGCCATGGTACGCGGCGGCCCGCGCCGCGGGATGCCCCCGCAGGCGGGGGTCGTCTACTCCGAGGGGAGTACGGGAGCGCGAATTTCTCGCGGCGCGGCTCGTCCTCTAGCGTGACGAGACAAGCCCTACCCACCCGACAGGAGCCACCATGACCCGATACCGCGTGCAGAACCCTGCCACGGGGGAGATCCTCGACGAGTTCGCCGCCATGACCGATGCCGACCTCGAGAGCGCGATCGCCGGCTCCGAGGCGGCCTACCGCGAGTGGCGCGGCCGCAGCATCCAGGAGCGGGCGTCGATCGTCCGCCGCGTGGCGGAGCTGTTCGGCGAGCGCAAGGACGAGCTCGCCCGCCTCATCGCCCTCGAGATGGGCAAGCCGCTCCAGGAGGGCCTCGAGGAGGTCGAGTTCGCGGCGTCGATCATCGACTACTACGGCGTGTACGGCCCGACGCTCGCCACCGAGTTCGAGATCCCGAGCACCGTGCCGGGCAAGGCCGTCATCCAGCGCCTGCCCGTCGGTCCGCTGCTCGGCGTGATGCCGTGGAACTTCCCCTATTACCAGGTGGCCCGCTTCGCGGCGCCGAACCTCGTGCTCGGCAACACGATCCTGCTCAAGCACGCCGAGATCTGCCCGAGCTCGGCTCTCGCCATCCAGGACATCATGCGCGAGGCCGGCGTGCCCGAGGGCGTCTACACCGCGCTCTTCGCGTCGCACGCGCAGATCGCGGCGACGGTGGCCGACCCCCGCATGCGCGGCGTCTCGCTCACCGGCTCGGAGCGTGCGGGGGCGATCATCGGCGAGCTCGCCGGCCGCCACCTCAAGAAGGCCGTGCTCGAGCTCGGCGGCAACGACGCCATGATCGTGCTCGACGCCGAGGACCTGGACGCCGTGGCCGACGCCGCCTGGAACTTCCGCGTCTACAACGGCGGCCAGGTGTGCAACGCCAACAAGCGCTTCATCGTGCACGCCGACGTGTACGACGAGTTCGTCGCCGCGATCGTCGCGCGCGCCGAGGGCCTCGTTCCGGGCGACCCGCTCGACATGCCCGAGCGCGGCTACGGCCCGCTGTCGAGCCGCGCCGCGGCCGAGCAGGTGAACGAGCAGGTGAAGCGGGCCGTCGCCGACGGCGCGACGCTCCACGTGGGCGGCGAGCTGCGCGACGACACCTCCGCGTACTTCTCCCCCGCCGTGCTCACCGGGGTCGCACGCGACTCGGCGACGTTCCGCGAGGAGATCTTCGGCCCCGTGGCCGTCATCTACAAGGTGTCGAGCGACGAGGAGGCGATCGAGCTCGCCAACGACAGCGACTTCGGTCTCGGGGGGTCGGTGTTCGCGATCGACGAGGCTCGTGCCGCGCGCCTCGCCTCCCGCCTCGAGGTGGGCATGGCGCACGTCAACACGATCGCCGCGGAGTCGGCCGAGCTCCCGTTCGGCGGGGTGCGCAACTCGGGCTTCGGTCGCGAGATGGGTCCGCTCGGCATGGACGAGTTCGTCAACAAGCGTCTCTACTTCATCGCCGAGTGA
>JAEYZI010000044.1 GCA_023428065.1 Actinomycetes bacterium
ACCTCGACGCGCACGACCCGCACAGGGTCGAGGCCGAGCGCGCGGGCCTGCTCCGCGGCGCGACCGGCCACGGCATCCGACCCGTCCTGCAGCCCGTGGTCGACGACGACGGCGCCCGCCCGGATGCCGGCCCGCGGCGCCTCGAACGCGGTCGCGGTCGCGAGCGCGAGCGAGTCGGCGCCGCCCGAGAGCGCGACGAGCACGAGCGGCCCTCCCGGAGAAGCGGGAGGAACCGACGACGCCGACGGAGCGGGGGCCGCGAGATCGGCGAGCGCGACCCGCACGGCACGGCGGATGTCGGCCCGGGCGGGCGTGAGGCGCGGGCGCTGGGGCTCGGTGGGCATCAGCTAACGTTATTCCGCGCACCGCGCTCACGACACCAGGAGACGAAATGGCCGAGTACCCCGCCGTCATCGAGATCCCCAAGGGAAGCCGCAACAAGTACGAGGTCGACCACGAGACGGGTCGCGTCTTCCTCGACCGCGTGCTCTTCACGGGCTTCGTCTACCCCACCGACTACGGCTTCTTCGAGAACACGCTCGGCCTCGACGGTGACCCGGTCGACGTGCTCGTGCTGCTCGAGTACCCGCTCTTCCCGGGCGTCGGCGTGAAGGTGCGTCCCGTGGGCGTCTTCAAGATGACCGACGACGGCGGCTCCGACGCGAAGGTCATCGCGGTGCCCGCCAAGGACCCGCGCTGGGCGCACATCCAGGACGTCGACGACATCCCGGAGTACACCCGCAAGGAGATCGAGCACTTCTTCGAGCACTACAAGGACCTCGAGCCCGGCAAGTGGGTCAAGACCGAGGGCTGGGGCGACGCGGCCGAGGCCGAGCAGATCGTGCAGGCCGGCATCGCGGCCTACACGCCCGGCCACTGAGCCGAGCGCCGCGGCAGGGCGCCGCGGCTCAGCCGGTGGGGCGGCCCACGTAGGGCACGAGGTCGGCGTAGCGCACGCTCGTGATGCGCACCGTGAGGCCCGGATACGGCGCCTCGATCATCTGCCCGCCGCCGAGGTACATCGCGACGTGGTACTTCGTGCCGTTCGTCGAACCCCCGTCGGCGTAGAACAGCAGGTCGCCGGGCGCCATCTGCCCCGTCGGCACGAGCCGGTTCTGCCCCGCGAGGTAGTTGTACTGGCTCGTCGAGCCCCACGGCCCCGCGTAGACGCCGACGGATGCGTAGGCCGACTTCACGAGGCCCGCGCAGTCGTACATGTCGGGCCCCATCGAGTTGCCGTAGGGCTTGCCGAGCTGCGCCTTCGCGAAAGCGATCGCGCCGTCGACGAGGGAGGTGGCCGGCGGCGGCGGGTTCGGGTCGACGCCCGGCGGCGGGCTGCCCGGGTTCGCGGGCGGCGGATTGCCAGGGTTCCCGGGGTTGCCCGGGTTCGCGGGCGGCGGATTGCCGGGGTTCCCGGGGTTCGCGGGCGGCTGCTGCGCGACGCCCTCGGCGTACTGTCGCTCGAGCTCGGCGGTCGTGCCCTTGAGGCTCGCGAGCTGGGCGAACAGCACCGCCTGGGTGGTGCTCTGCTGGGCGAGCTGCGCCTCCACCTCGTCCGCGGCGTGCTGGGCGTCGGCGGCGGCCTGCTCGGCCTCGTCGGCGAGCCGCTTGCGCTCCTTCTCGGCGAGCGCCGCCTCGTCGCGCAGCGAGCCGAGCGCCTTCTTGTCGAACACCGCCCGCTCGACGAGCGCGGCGGATGACGAGCTGAGCTTCGACATCGTGCCGAGCCGCGAGAGCAGAGCGTCGGCATCCGCCTCCGACGAGAACGCGAGGGCGAGCGAGGCGTCACCTCCGCCCGTGCGCGAGAGCCGCGCGACGAGACCCGCGGCGAGGGCGGCCGAGTCGTCGGCCCGCTTCTGGGCGTCGGCGGTCTGGCTCGCGAGGCGCGTGGCCTTCGCCTCGGCGTCGGCGAGCGCGGCGCGCGCGATCGACGCCTCTTCGAGCTTCTGGAGCGCGGCCTTGCCGAGCCGGTCGGCCTCTGCCTGCAGCTCCGAGACGAGCTTCTCGATCTTCTCGACCTCGGCGCGCGTGGCCGCCTCGCTCTGCTTGGCGGCCTGCACCTCCGACCACGTCGGGTAGTCGCCGCGCAGCATGGGGGTCGCGGCGGCACCGGGCGCGGCGCCGGTCGCGGTGAGCGCGAAGGCGGCGGCGAGCGACACAGCCGCGCTGGCCGCGTGCCCCGCCTGTCTCGGAGGGTTCATCGCGGGCGCCGCATCCGCTCAGCCAAGGGTGATCCCCTGGTTTCGCATGAACGGCACGGGGTCGGTGAGGTTGCCGTTGATGCGGATGATGAAGTGCAGGTGGCACCCCGTGGATCCGCCCGTCGTTCCGACCTTCGCGATCAGCTGCCCGGGGCCGACCTGCTGCCCGACGTGCACGCCGATGCCGCCCGGCATGATGTGGCCGTAGCCCGACGACGTGCCGTCGCCGTGGTCGATCGTGATGTAGTTGCCGAGGTCGCTGTACCAGCCCGCGTAGGTCACCGTGCCGGCGTGCGCCGCGTAGATCGGGGCGCCGCATCCCTGGCCGGCGAGGTCGACGCCCGAGTGCCCCTTCCACACCTGGTAGATGGGGTGGAAACGCCAGCCGAAGCTGCTCGAGATGTAGCCGGCGGCGGGGCGGGCCCAACCGGTGGCGCTCACCTCGCCTGCCGCGCCGGAGCCCCACTGCGCCTTGAGGCCCTCGAGGTAGTCGGACTCGGTGACTTCGCGTCGGTCGGTGAGGTAGGCGACGAGGGCCTCCGCCTTTGCCTTCGCCTCCTGCTGCTCGGCGAGCTTGGTCGCGGCCTCCGCGGCCGCCGCCTGGGCGACCTGGAACGCGGCCTCCGCCTGCGCCTTGAGCTCGGCGAGCTTGTCCTGCTCGACCTGCTCCTGCTCGGCGAGCGACTTCGCGGTGTTCTGCAGCTGGAGAGCCTTCGCGTAGACGGCGCCGTTGCGCTCGGTGACCTTCTGCATCGTGCCCATGCGGTAGAGGTAGCCGTCGGCGTCGCCGGAGTCGCTGAAGAGGCCCGCGGTCAGGTCGGTGCCGCCCTGCTTCGCGAGCGAGTTGATGAGCTGGGTCGACTGGAGCTTCGCGGCGTCGGCCTCGGCCTGCGCGGCCTCGCGCTGCTCCTGGAGCTTGCCGACGACGAGCACCTGCTCGTCGTACGCCTCCTCGGCGGCGGCGTATTCCTCGCCGCGCTTCTGCGCTTCGGCCTGCGTGCGGTCGACCTCCGCCTGCGCGGCGGTGATGGCCTTGTTGAGTGCGGCGAGCTGCGCCTTCGCGGATGCCTCGTCGCGCTTGGCCGCCTGCACGTCGGCCCAGCTGGGGTACTGGGCGGGGGCCGCCGTGGCCGGCTGCACGCCGAGCGTGACGGCGAGCAGCAGCGATGCGATGGCCGCCATCGGCGCCATGGTGCGCGATCCACTGCGTCGGGCGCGTGTGCGCTCCGCTCCCCCTCGATACCGCATGTCTCCCCGTCCTCCGCGACAACGGTGGCGTTATGTCACATGAGCAACATCAACCACACTAACAACACGTCGACGCGCATTCCAGGATGCCGCGTCGGCGCGTCAAGCCTCAACCATCAGTTGAAGTCCGCGTGCAGGGCGCGCCCGCATCCGCGAAAGTGCGCCGTATCGCGGCAGCTCGGCGCGTCGGCGCGGATGCGTCACTCGATTCGCGTTAACGGCGCGGGGCACGTATGCTTGACCCTCGGTTGCTATGCGGTTCGCCGTCATGGCCCCATCGTTTAGTGGCCTAGGACACCGCCCTTTCACGGCGGCAGCACGGGTTCGAATCCCGTTGGGGTCACCAAACCGACACAATTCAAAACGCAAGGCCCTGTAGCGCAGTTGGTTAGCGTGCCGCCCTGTCACGGCGGAGGTCGCGGGTTCAAGTCCCGTCAGGGTCGCTGGTCGAGAGCCTTTCCGAAAGGGGAGGCTCTCGCACAATCAGCGGCACGCCGCTGAGGCTCTGTAGCTCAGTTGGTAGAGCGCACGACTGAAAATCGTGAGGTCACGGGATCGACGCCCGTCGGAGCCAC
>JAEYZI010000086.1 GCA_023428065.1 Actinomycetes bacterium
GCCTCCACCACCTCCGGCGCCGGCGAGTCCGCTGCCGGAGGAGGGGCTGCCGCCGGTGCCGCCGGGGGTGGGCCGCGTGATGTCGGCGGCGCCCATGAGGCCGCCCGCACCCGCGGTCGCGGGCTCGGCCTCCGTCGCGCCGGGCCCGTGCGTGCCGCCGGGGCCGCCTCGGTGACCAGAGGTGTAGCCGTCGAAGGTGCCGCCGCCGCTTCCGCCGCCGCCGCCCGCGATCGCGATGAGCACGCCGTCGACCGTGATGGCGCTCGCGCCCCCGCCGCCTCCGCCGTTCCCGGCGTTCTGGTCGGAGGTGGAGCCCCCGTTGCCCCCGGCGACGTAGCCGCGTCCGCCGGAGCCGTCGTTCGATCCGTTGTCGGCGCCCACGAGGCGCACCTGCTGGCCGGGCTGCACCGGGACGTGCGCGATCGTGACGGTCGTTCCCTTGCCGGCGGCCGCGCGCTCGTTGCCGCGCCGCGCGCCCGCGCCGCCGTCGCCGCCCTGCAGCACGACATCCATCTCGGAGACGCCCGCGGGCACGGTGATCGTGGTGGAGTTCGCGTACCCGCGGATGGTCTTGCTCGAGGTGGCCGCGGATGCGGGAGCCGCGACGAGAGCGCCGGAGGCCACGATGGCGGCGGCGAGTGCGCCGGAGAGGAGGCGCGAGCGCCGAGGGAGGGCGGGCCGGGGGTGGGCTGCTCGGGTCGATGTCATGACTTCTGGCATCTGGGGTCCTTCCGCGCGCGGCGCGAAAGTGCCGCGCGTCTTGCGTCCGTGGCTTCGGATCCGCGATGCCTCGGGCCGTTCGGAGGCATCGCGGAGGCCGACCAGGGACGGCGCTCGACAACCTGTCCAGTATTCCACCGCCCGCGGGCATCGGGGTACACGCGGGGTACAGAGTCATGCTCGCGTCTGCGAGCGCGGCCTCAGCCGTCCGAGCTCGGGCGGGCGGGCACCCGACCGCCCGAGCTCTCGCGCACGACGAGGCGGTAGGGCGCGGTGGAGTGCCCTTCCGGGCGTTCGCCGCCCTCGACGAGTGCGAGCAGCGCGTCGAACGCCCGGGCGACGATCGCCTCCTTGTCGGGGGCGACGGACGTGAGGCGGGGGACCGAGAACTCGGCCTCCTGCACGTCGTCGATCGCGGCGATCGCGACATCCTCCGGCACGCGCACCCCCGCGTCCGCGAGGGCGCGCATGGCGCCGAAGGCGAGCATGTCGGTGAAGCACATGATGGCGTCGAACCGGATGCCGTCGCGCAGCGCGCGCTCGACACCCGCGTAGCCCGCACGGCGCGAGAACTCGTCGGTGTAGAGCACGAGCTCCGGGTCGAGTCGGAGGCCGGCGGCGGCGATCGCCTGCTCGTAGCCCTCGAGGCGCAGGGCCGAGCTGCGGTAGCGGTCGGAGTGGTACGCGCCGAGGGTCGCGATGCGGCTGCGACCCGACTCGAGGAGGTGCGCGGTCGCGTCACGGATCGCGGCGACGTTGTCGATCGCGATGCTGAGGTAGCCAGCGGAGGTGATCTGCTCGCCGATGAGCACGAGGGGCACCTGCGGCGTCGCGGCGCCGAAGTCGTCCTGCGACAGGCCCATGGGGGAGAAGATGACGCCGTCGATGACCTGGGTGGTGAACTCGTCGAGCGCGCGTCGTTCGCGCTGGGGATCCCCGCCGGTCTGGGTGGCGATGACGGTGTAGCCCCTGCCCTGGGCTTCGGCCTCGACGAGCTCGCTCAGCTCGGCGAAGTACGGCTGCGAGAGTTCGGGGACCACGAAACCGACGATGCCCGTGCGTCCCTGGCGGAGGCGTCGGGCGGCGATGTTGGGGCGGTAGCCGAGCTCCTCGATCGCCGCGAGCACCTTCTCGCGCGTCTGCGGGCGCACGTGCACGAAGTCGTTGACGACGTTCGAGACGGTGCGTGGCGACACGCCGGCGCGCTGGGCGACGTCGTGGATGTTGGCGGCCACGGCAACTCCTGGGGGGTGGTTGTGGGTGCCACTGTAGTGGTGCCCCCAACCGAGTTGACAACCCGATCGGGTCGCCCGCACAATACTCCGAGCACGAATTGCAACGTGGCAAAAACGGAGGACACGTGACGGCAGCGTCAGAGGTCGGCGGGGCGCGCACCACCCCCGCGCGTCGATCGACGATGCGTGCACGCAACGCCAAGTACGGCATCGCCTTCATCGCGCCGTTCATCGCGCTCTACCTCGTCTTCGTGCTGTGGCCGGTCGTCCAGGCCGTGTGGATGAGCCTCCACGACTGGGATCTGCTCAACGGCAACGACGGCTTCATCGGCCTCGACAACTACGTCACGATGCTCGGGGGCGAAGACCTGCAGTGGAACATGACGCACCTGCTCGTCTGGCGCGTGCTGCTCGTGCTCGCTGCCGTCGCGATCCTGATCCCCGCGATCCGACGCCGCCGCATCGGCGGCTGGGGCGTCGCGAGCATGCTCGGACTCGTCGGCCTCGCCTTCGCGCTCGGCTTCCACCCCGGCCCCGACGGCTACTGGTACGACCCCACCTTCTGGGTGGCGCTGCAGAACACGCTCCTGTTCACGGCGATCTCCACCCCGATCATCGCTGGCCTCGGCCTCCTGATGGCCCTCGCGCTCCAGGGTCGGCGGCGGGGCACGGCGGTGTACCAGATGGCGTTCTTCCTGCCCTACATCCTCCCGGTCTCGGTCGTCACCCTCATCTGGGCCTACTTCCTCTCGCCGAACCAGGGGCTGCTCGCCGAGCTGCTCGGATTCGTCGGCATCGAGCCGATCGCCTGGCTGAGCGACCCGAACGTCGCCATGCTCGCGATCGTCATCACGACCACCTGGTGGACGGTCGGCTTCAACCTCGTGCTCTTCGCGGCGGGCCTGCAGGACGTCGACCAGAGCCTCTACGAGGCCGCCTCCCTCGACGGCGCCGGCCGCTGGCGCAAGTTCACGAGCGTCACCCTCCCCGGCATCCAGCACGTCCTGCTGCTCGTGCTCGTGATGCAGGTGATCGCCTCGTTCCAGGTCTTCGGCCAGATCAACATCATGACCGGCGGCGGCCCGGGCACCTCGACGATGGTGCTCATCAAGCACGTCTACGACAGCGGCTTCCGCGACTTCGACCTCGGATACGCCTCCGCGGTCTCGCTCTTCCTGTTCGTGCTCATGCTCATCGTGTCGCTCGTGCAGATGCGCTTCCTCGGGAAGGACAACACGAAGTGACGACGACCAGCATCATCACGACGGCCGCGGGACGCCGCGCGCAGCAGCGCCCGGCGGGTGCGCGGCGCCGCGGGGCCGGGATCGGCACCACCCTCTATCACGCGGCCATGATCGTCGCGGCGCTCGTGTGGCTCATCCCCATGATGTGGATGGCGGCGCTCGCCCTCACCGACAACCGCGCGCTCGTGCGCGAGACGACCTCGTTCTCGGCCGAGAACTTCACCCTCGACAACTTCCTCGGCGTGTTCAACATCGGCCTCACCGGCCAGTGGTTCATCAACAGCGCGATCGTCACGGGCATCACGACCGCGGCCACCGTGCTGCTGTGCGCCATGGCGGGCTACGCCTTCGCGAAGATCGACTTCGCGGGCAAGGCCATCGTGTACGCGAGCGTCCTCGCGGGACTCATGATCCCCAAGGAGGCGATGTTCATCCCGCTGTTCACGATGGTCGCCGAGTGGGACCTGCACAACAGCTATTCCGCGCTCATCCTCCCCAGGATCGCCGCGCCGCTGGGCGTGTTCCTCATGACGCAGTTCTTCTCGAAGGTGCCCGATGAGGTCGAGGAGGCCGCGCGTCTGGACGGTGCGGGACCGTGGCGCATCTTCTTCTCGGTGATGCTGCCTCTCGCGCGCCCGTCGATGGTGGCGCTCGCGATCTTCACCTTCGTGCAGACCTGGAACGACTACCTGTGGCCGCTCGTCTCGGCGACGCGGGCCGAGATGTTCACCATCACGACCGGTCTCGCCTCCCTGCAGGGCAACTTCGCCCAGGCGACGGAGCTCGGCAGCCTCATGGCGCGGGGGCTCGTCGGGTCGCTCCCCCTGCTGATCATCTTCATCCTCTTCCAGCGCCACCTCATCCGAGGGATCGCGATGACCTCCGGAGACAAATAGCCGGAACCCGAAGACCCCCGTCGGCAGCGATGCCGGCGGTCATGGGCGCCTGCGAAGGCGCAGACCCACAGGCGCGATGCGCCGCACCAACACCAAGGAGAAATCCATGCGACACACCAAGGCCCTCACGGGCGCCGTCGCCCTCGTCGCGGCGGGCGCTCTGCTCACCGGCTGCGCCGCGGGCGGAGGCTCCAACGCGGGCGACGACACGGCCCTCGCCGACAAGATCGCCGCCGTCACCGCCGACGAGCTCAAGGGCACGACCATCACCATGTCGCGCATGTTCGGCGACTGCGAGGAGACCACCGAGGGCGTCACCGACCTCGCGGCCGCCACGACCGAGTGCGAGGCCATCCAGATCCTCACCAACAAGTTCAACGCCGAGAACGAGTACGGCATCACCATCGAGCGCCTCGGCGGCGCCGACTGGCACTCGTACTACGACGCGTTCAACGCCTCGGTCGCCGGTGGCTCGCCCGCCGACATCGCGAACCTGCACGACTACTCGATGTCGGACTACGCGAAGCGCGGTCAGCTCCTCGCGTTCGACCCGAGCGACTTCGGCATCGACCTCGCCGACGCGACCGAGCAGGCGCAGTCGTCGGTCGTCTGGAACGGCGACACCTACGCCGTT
This sequence comes from Actinomycetes bacterium, assembly GCA_023428065.1. Classification (GTDB taxonomy): domain Bacteria; phylum Actinomycetota; class Actinomycetes; order Actinomycetales; family Microbacteriaceae; genus Homoserinibacter. The sequence goes on from JAEYZI010000086.1 coordinate 4,730, forward strand.
CCGTTCGACTCGCACGCGCTCCTCGCGCATGTCAACACCGACGTCCTCGCGGCTGCCGGCTACCTCGGCGCCGACGGCCGCCCGATGATGCCGACGAGCGCCGACGAGCTCCTCGAGATGGGCGCCGCCGTCAAGGCCGCCACCGGCAAGTACCTCTTCTCGCTCGGTGTCGCGAACGACGACATGGCGTGGCGCACGTTCTACTCGCTCGTGCGTCAGCAGGGCGCCGACCTCATCGACGCCGACGGCCAGCCGACGATCGACACGCCGGAGGCGGCTGCCGCTCTCGAGCTCATGAACGAGCTCATCGAGGCCGGCTACATCCACGTCAAGGCCGACTACGCGGGCAGCATCGACGAGTGGATGGGCGGCAACTCGGCCATCCTCCTCAACGGCACCTGGGCCGTGAACGAGTACGCGGCCACCGCGCCGTTCGGCTACACGGTCGTCGACCTCCCGACGATCTTCGACGAGCAGGCCGCGTGGGCGTCCTCGCACATGTGGGTCGTGCCGCGTCAGAAGAGCGACGACCCGGTCAAGTACCGTGCCGCGATCGAGTTCGCTGCGTACCTCTACGACAACACCGACACCTGGTCGCGTGCGACGGGCCACTTCTCGCCCCGCGTCTCGGTGACCGAGTCGGAGGAGTACCTGCAGGCTCCCGAGCGTGAGAACTACACGGCCACGGCGGTCACGGGCATCCGCTTCGTTCCCCAGATCGAGAACTGGACGTCGGTGAAGACCCTCATCCACCAGCAGCTCGACGGCATCTGGTTCGAGGGCAAGGACATCGCCGCAGCCCTCGCCGAGGCGCAGAAGCGCGTCGAGCAGGAACTCAAGTAAGTCGCGGCTGACGCCGCAAAGCGGGGGCGGCTCGAGCCATTCGAGCCGCCCCTCTTCATGACAGGAACATCGCATGGCCCCCTCACGCATCGTCACCGACCTCGGCGGCACCTGGGATCTGGAGATCCTCGGCGACGCCCCGGGCGCCCACCGGGTCACCGTGCCCGGGCCCTGGACGACGCAGCTTCCCGGATACGGCGACTCCCACGAGTCGGTCCGCTACCGCCGCACGTTCCGGGCGGCCCCGAGCGCCGGGATGCGCCAGGTGCTGACCTTCGGCGGTGTGAACCACACGGCCGTAGTGAGCGTGAACGGCGTCGAGGTGGGGCGCAATGCGGGTGCATGGAGCCGCTTCGAGCTCGACGTGACGGATGCCGTGGTCGAGGGCGAGAACACCCTCGAGGTCGTCGTGAGCTACCCGCCGCGGCTGCGTGAGGGCGACGAGCCGAGCTTCCTCGAGGTGCCCCACGGCAAGCAGTCCTGGTACGGGACCACGGCGGGCATCTGGCAGCCGGTCGCGCTCGAGACCCGTCACGCCGCGCACGTGCGCGCCCTGAGCGTGCGCGCGGATGCGGCGACCGGGTCGATCGAGGTCGCCGCGGAGCTCACGGAGGCGGCTCGGGCATCGACGGTGCGCGCCGAGGTGCGCTTCGCGGGGGAGCTCGTCGCGGAGGGAGCCCTCGTCGACGGCCGGGCCGCGCTCGTCGTCGAGGACCCCGTGCTCTGGGGCCTCGACGCCCCGAATCTGTACGACGTCGCCGTCACCGTGCTCGACGGCGACGAGGTGCGGGACTCGGTCGCCGTGCAGACCGGGTTCCGCACCTTCGAGGCGCGTGACGGCGCGTTCCTCCTCAACGGGCGCGAGATCGAGCTGCGCGCCGTGCTCGACCAGGACTACCACCCGGGCTCCTCTTCGATCCCCGAGAGCACGGAGGCGCTCGAGCAGCTCTTCCGCCACACCCGCGAGCTCGGCTTCACGATGCTCCGCGTGCACATCAAGCGCCCCGACCCCCGCTACTACGAGATCGCCGACCGGCTCGGCATGCTCGTGTGGACGGAGCTCCCGAGCTGGCTCACGTGGACCCCGGAGGGCGCGGAGGCGGGCCTCCAGCTGCTCGAGGACTTCATCCGCGAAGACGGCCACCACCCGTCGATCGTCGCCTGGACGGTCATCAACGAGTCGTGGGGTCTCGACCAGAAGAGCGCGAAGCAGCGCGCCTGGCTGCGGGACGCCTATCACCGCATCAAGGCGGCCGCGCGCGGCAGCCTCGTCGTGGACAACTCCGCGTGCCGCCCCAACTTCCACCTCGAGACCGACATCGACGACTACCACTTCTATCGCGGCATCCCCGAGTCGCGTCGCGAGTGGGACGAGCTCATCGCCGAGTTCGCATCGCGTCCGGACTGGACGTTCACGCCGCACGGCGACGGGCACCGCACGGGCGCCGAACCGCTCGTGTTGAGCGAGTTCGGCAACTGGGCGCTCCCGTACGCGCTCGACCAGTTCGAGGACGGCGCCGAACCGTGGTGGTTCGGTGCTGGCGCCGACTGGGCCTTCGGCGCGGGCGAGGGCACGCGCCTTCTGCAGCGTTTCCGCGCGCTCGGCCTCGAGGGGGTCTTCGGTTCGTGGGAGGCGCTCGTCGAGGCGCTCCACGAGTCGCAGCTCGTCGCGAACCGCTACCAGACCACGAGCATCCGGCTGCACCCCGAGATCAGCGGCTACGTGCTCACCCAGCTGAGCGACGTGCAGTGGGAGGCGAACGGCCTCTTCGACATGAACCGAGCCCCCAAGCGCGGCACGGCCGAGTGGGGCCTCAGCAACCAGGATGCAGCGGTCGCGCTGCGCACGGACGCGTACAGCGTGTTCGGCGGCGGCACGGTCGAGCTGACCGCCACCGTGATCCCCCTGCGCGGCGTCGCCGAGGCGCGCCCCGCGACCCTGCGCCTTCTCGCGGACGGCGAGCCGGTGGCCGAGTTCGCCGTCGACGCGACCGAGCGCACCGCCCACCCGTTCACGCTCGCGGCGGCGCTCCCCGCGCGCGCGATGCGCGTCGAGGCGGAGCTCATCCTCGACGGCGCGCTGTTCGCGCGCGACGCGGCCGAGATCCTCGTGATCGACCCCTCCGACGACGCGGGCATCGCGGTGCGCGCCGCCGACGCCGAGGTGGCCGCGTGGGCGAGCGCCCAGGGCATCGCCCTGACCCAGGCCCCGGATGCCGTGCTCGTCACACGCGTCTTCGACGCCGCCGCCCAGGACCTCGCCCGCGACGGCGGACGCGTGCTCGTGCTCGTGGAGGACGAGCACGCCCTCTCGGACGCGCTCGACTACCTGCCCTCCGCGCGCCTCGGCTCCCGCAGCGGCGACGGCGACTGGGTGCCCCGCACCGAGTGGCTCGACCGTCGGGGCGCGTTCGGCACCGTGCCCGGAGGACCGATCCTCTCGATCGCCTTCGAGGACCTCCTCGGCCCCCTCGTGATCAACGGCATCCCGCACGCCATGCGCCCCGCGCGCGTGCACTCGGCGATCTTCTCCGGGTGGCTGCGCGGGGCCGCGACGACCACGACGACGATCGCGTGGAGTGAGGGCCGGGTGACCTTCACGACGCTGCGCGTGCGCGCCGCCGCACACGTGCCCGTCGCCCGGTCGCTCGCCCACGCGCTCGTGCGCGCCGCCGCGGAGTGAACCCGGCACCCCGTCCTGCGCCCCCGGCGAACGGGAGCGACTCTGACGGGGTGCCCCCAGCACTCTGTGTGTATGGTGTGCACCGGATAGACAGGAGTACCACCCGTGCCCACGAAGAAGCTCGTGATCGTCGAGTCGCCGGCGAAGGCGCGCACGATCGCGCAGTACCTCGGAGACGATTACGAGGTGCAGGCCTCGGTCGGGCACATCCGCGATCTCATCGACACCAAGAACCTCCCGCCCGAGCTCAAGAAGGGCAGCCTCGGCAAGTTCTCGGTCGACGTCGACAACGGGTTCGAACCGTACTACGTCGTCTCCGACAGCAAGAAGAAGACCGTCGCCGAACTCAAGCGGGCCCTCAAGGACGCCGACGAGCTCTACCTCGCAACCGATGAAGACCGCGAGGGCGAGGCCATCGCGTGGCACCTGCTCGAGGTGCTGAAGCCCAAGGTGCCGGTCAAGCGCATGGTGTTCCACGAGATCACCAAGGACGCCATCCAGCGCGCCGAGCAGAACACCCGCGAGATCGACACGGCCCTCGTCGACGCGCAGGAGACCCGCCGCATCCTCGACCGCCTCTACGGCTTCGAGGTGTCGCCCGTGCTCTGGCGCAAGGTGGGACCCGGCCTCTCCGCGGGCCGCGTGCAGTCGGCGGCGACGCGCCTCGTCGTCGACCGCGAGCGCGAGCGCCTCGCCTTCGTCTCCGCGAACTACTGGGACCTCACGGCCGAGCTGACCCCCGAGGATGCCGACGCGACGTTCACCGCGCGCCTCGCGCGTCTCGAGGGCAAGCGCATCGCGCAGGGCGGCGACTTCGACGACGCCGGCAAGCTCAAGGCGGACCTCGTGGCCCTCGATGAGCGGGCCGCCGACACCCTCGTCGACGCCCTCCGCGCGCCCACCGCGACGTTCACGGTCGCCAAGCTCGAGACCAAGCCCTACTCGCGTCGCCCCGCCGCGCCGTTCACGACCTCGACCCTGCAACAGGAGGCGTCGCGCAAGCTGCGCTTCTCGGCGCGCACCACGATGAGCCTCGCGCAGTCGCTCTACGAGAACGGCTACATCACCTATATGCGTACCGACTCGACCACGCTCTCGCAGCAGGCGGTCGACGCGGCGCGCAACCAGGCCGTCAAGCTCTACGGCCCCGACTCGATCCCCGAGAAGCCCCGCGTCTACGCCTCGAAGTCGAAGAACGCGCAGGAGGCGCACGAGGCCATCCGCCCCTCCGGCGACGTCTTCCGCACGCCCGCGGAGCTGAGCTCCCAGCTGCGCGGTGACGAGTTCAAGCTGTACGACCTCATCTGGAAGCGCACCGTCGCGAGCCAGATGGCGGATGCCAAGGGCCAGACCGCGACCGTCACGATCGCCGCCGACGGGGGAGAGGGCGCGCGCGCCGAGTTCACGGCATCCGGCACCGTCATCACCTTCCGCGGCTACCAGGCCGCCTACGAGGAGGGCCGCGACGAGGCCCGCCACGCCGCCGCCGACGAGGCGAGCGCCAAGCTGCCGCCGCTCGAGGAGGGCCAGGCGCTCACGGTGGCCGAGCTCGAGGCGAAGGGCCACGACACGACCCCGCCGCCGCGCTACACCGAGGCGAGCCTCGTGAAGGCGCTCGAGGAGCTCGGCATCGGCCGCCCCTCGACCTACGCGTCGATCATCTCGACCATCATCGACCGGGGCTACGTGACGCCGCGCGGGCAGGCGCTCGTGCCGAACTGGATCGCGTTCAGCGTCGTGCGGCTGCTCGAGGATCACTTCTCGGAGCTCGTGGAGTACGACTTCACGGCCGAGATGGAGGACGACCTCGACAAGATCGCGAACGGCGAGGCCGACCGGGTGGACTGGCTCAACCAGTTCTACTTCGGCGGCGGCGAGCACGCCGGCCTCCGCGAGATCGTCGACAACCTCGGCGACATCGACGCCCGTGCCGTCAACTCGATCCGCATCGACGAGGGCGTCACGCTGCGCGTCGGCAAGTACGGCCCCTACCTCGAGGTCGAGGACGGCTCCGAGTCCCCGCGCCGGGTGAACGTGCCCGAGGGTCTCGCGCCCGACGAGCTCACCGCGGAGAAGGCGCGCGAGCTCATCGAGGCGCCCGTCGTGACCGACCGGGTGCTCGGCGAGAACCCCGCGACGGGCAAGACCATCGTGGTGAAGGACGGCCGCTACGGCCCCTACGTTACCGAGCTCGAGCCCGAGTCGGATGCCGTGGTCGACACCGCGACGGGCGAGGTGCTCGAGGAGAAGCCGAAGAAGAAGGCCGCGAAGAAGACCGCCGCGCCGAAGCCCCGCACGGCATCCCTCTTCAAGACGATGGACGTCGCGACCGTCGACCTCGAGACCGCCCTCAAGCTGCTCGACCTGCCCCGCACGGTCGGGGAGGACCCGGAGACGGGCGAGCCCATCACGGCCCAGAACGGCCGCTACGGGCCCTACCTCAAGAAGGGCACCGACTCGCGCTCGCTCGAGAGCGAGGAGCAGATCTTCACGATCGAGCTGCCCGCCGCCCTCGAGATCTTCGCCCAGCCGAAGTACGGCGCGCGGCGCCCGTCGAGCGCGCTCAAGGAATTCGACGCCGACCCGACGAGCGGCAAGCCCATCCGCATTCGCGACGGCCGTTTCGGGCCCTACGTGACCGACGGCGAGACCAACGCGACCATCCCGCGCGGCGAGACCGTCGAGGGCGTCGACTTCGACCGGGCGGTGCAGCTGCTCGCCGAGAAGCGCGCGAAGGGTCCGGCCAAGCCCAAGGTGAAGCGGGCTCCCGCGAAGAAGCCCGCCGCGAAGAAGAAGGCCTGAGGTGCCCGACGCGGCACGCGGGCTGTTCCTCACCTTCGAAGGGGGCGACGGCTCCGGCAAGTCCACGCAGTCGGCGCTGCTGACCGAGTGGCTGGATGCGCAGGGCCGCACGGTCGTGCACGCGCGCGAGCCGGGCGGCACCGAGCTCGGCCTCGAGCTGCGGGAGATCATCCTGCACCGCCGCGGCTACATCGCCCCGCGCGCCGAGGCCCTGCTCTACGCGGCCGACCGCGCGCACAACATCGCGACCGTCGTGCGCCCCGCGCTCGAGCGCGGCGACATCGTCATCCAGGACCGCTACCTTGACTCGTCCGTCGCCTACCAGGGCGCGGGTCGTGTGCTCGACCCCGTCGAGGTGCGCGAGGTGTCGCTGTGGGCGACCGAGGGCCTGCTGCCCGACCTCACGGTGTTGCTCGACCTCGACATCGAGACGGGTCGCGCGCGCCTCGACGACTCCCGCACGCGCTACGACCGGCTCGAGGCGGAGGCGGCCGAGTTCCACCACCGCGTGCGCGAGGCCTACCTCGCCCTCGCTGCGGCGGAGCCCGCGCGCTTCCTCGTGCTCGACGCGACCGAGCCCGTCGACCTCCTCGCCGCGCGCATCCGGGAGCGGGTGTCGGAGCTGCTCGCGTAGCCTGACATCGATGAGCGGCATCTGGGACGAGCTGACCGGGCAGACGGAGGCGATCGCGACCGTGCGTGCGGCGGCGGCCGGCGACGGGCTCGCGCACTCGTGGCTCATCACGGGCCCGCCCGGGTCCGGTCGCTCGACCCTCGCCTACGCCTTCGCGACGGAGTTGCTCGCGCGCCCCGACGTGCCGGGCGACCTCGAGCACACCGCCGCGCAGGTGGCGGCCCGCACGCATCCCGATCTCGCGGTGCTCAGCACCGAGGCGGTCATCATCAAGATCGAGGACGTGCGCAAGCTCGTCACCGCGAGCCAGTTCTCGCCGTCGGTCGGTCGCTACCGCGTCATGGTCATCGAGGACGCCGACCGCATGGCGGAGCGCACCTCGAACGTGCTGCTCAAGGCCCTCGAGGAGCCCCCGGAGCGCACCATCTGGATCCTCTGCGCCCCGAGCGAGGCCGACCTGCTGCCGACCATCCGCTCGCGCGTGCGCTCGGTGCGGCTGCGCGTGCCGAGCGTCGACGACGTCGCCGAGCTCATCGCCCGTCGCGACGGCATCAGCATGCCCGAGGCGGCGCGTGCCGCCCGCGAAGCGCAGGCGCACATCGGGATGGCGCATCGGCTCGCGACCGACGAGCAGGCCCGCGACCGACGCAAGCGGACGATGGAGCTCGCCCTCGGCATCGGGAGCGTCTCCGCGGCCGTGCTCGCCGCCGCCGAGCTGCTCGACATCGCCGGCCAGGATGCGCGCGCGATCACGGAGGAGCGCGACGCCGCCGAGCGCGAGCAGGCGCTGCGCTCGCTCGGCGTCGAGCCCGGGGGGACCGTGCCGCCGGCCCTGCGCGCCCAGCTCAAGGCGCTCGAGGAGGACCAGAAGCGCCGGGCCACGCGGAGCCTGCGCGACGGACTCGACCGCATCCTCGTCGACCTGCTCTCGCTCTACCGCGACGTGCTGCTGCTGCAGCTCGGCGTCGACCTCGAGCCCGTCAACCTCGCGATCTACCCCGAGCTCGCCCAGGCGGCCGAACGGGCGACGCCCGCGCAGACGCTCGCGACGCTCGACGCGATCACCGAGGCGCGCGTGCGCATCGAGGGCAACGTCGCGCCCGCGCTCGCCCTCGAGGCGATGCTCGTCTCTGCCATCCGTCGCGCCGCGGCGGCCACCCGGTGAGGGGCGGAACGACGCGGCGGGGGATGCGCGCCCTCGCCGCCGCGGCCGGAGCGGCCCTGCTGCTCACGGGCTGCATCTCGTGGTTCCAGCCCGCGCGCCCGTCGTCGACCTCGACCCCCACGGGCGAGGACGTGTCGGCCGAGCTCGCGCCCTACTACCACCAGGTGCTGCGCTGGACCGGATGCGGCGGCGGGATGCAGTGCACGACCGTCACCGCGCCCCTCGACTGGGACGACCCCGCGGGGGACGCGATCGAGCTCGCCCTCATCCGTCAGCCCGCGACGGGCGGCTCGGCGAAGGGCTCGCTGCTCGTGAACCCGGGAGGCCCCGGCGGCTCGGGCGTCGACTTCATCCGCGACTCGATCGACTTCGCGACGAGCGAGACCCTGCAGCGCGAGTTCGACGTGGTGGGCTTCGACCCGCGCGGGGTCGGGGAGTCGACCCCGGTGGCCTGCACCGACGACGACGCCGAACTCGACGAGTACCTCTACGGGATCGTGCCGGGCGAGCGCGGATCGGACGCCTGGATCGCGGCGAGCGAGGAGAAGAACCGCGTCTTCGGGGCGGGCTGCCTCGAGCACACGGGGCCGCTGCTCGAGCACGTCGACACGGTGAGCGCGGCCCGCGACCTCGACCTGCTCCGCGCCGTGCTCGGCGACGAGACCCTCGACTACCTCGGCTACTCGTACGGCACCTACCTCGGCGCACGCTACGCGGAGCTCTACCCGGAGCGCGCCGGGCGGCTCGTGCTCGACGGGGCGATCGACCCGTCCGCGAGCGAGTTCGGCGTGACCCTCACCCAGGCGCGCGGGTTCGAGGGCGCCCTCACGGCGTACCTCGAGGACTGTCTCACCCGCGAGGAATGCCCGTTCTCGGGCACCGTCGACGCGGCGCGCGACAGGATCGCGGCCCTTCTCCAGCAGCTCGACGTGCGACCGCTCGCGGGCGACGACGGTCGACGGCTCGGGGCGGGCACGATGTTCAGCGCGATCATCCTGCCGCTCTACAACCGCGCCAACTGGACCTACCTCGACCAGTTGTTCGCCGACACCCTCGCGGGCGGCTCGGAGACCGCGTTCTTCCTCGCCGACGTCTACAACGACCGCGAGGCGAACGGCACGTATTCCTCGAACGGCACGGAATCGTTCATCGCGATCAACTGCCTCGACTACCCGAGCGACGGCGACCTCGCGACGATGCGCGCGCAGGCGGCCGAGCTCGCGGCGGCGGCGCCCGTCTTCGGGCCGTGGATGGCGTACGGCGGCACGCAGTGCCCGCAGTGGCCGTTCCCCTCGAGCGTCGAGCGGACGCCCATCACGGCGCCCGGGTCGCCCGACATCCTCGTCGTCGGCACGACCAACGACCCCGCGACCCCTTACGTGTGGGCCGAGGCGCTCGCCTCGCAGCTCGAGCGCGGGCACCTCGTGACATACGAGGGCGAGGGCCACACGGCGTACGGCGACAGCGAGTGCGTGACGCGCATCGTCGACGCCTTCCTCGTCGACGGCACGCTGCCCGCGGAGGGCGTCCGCTGCTGACGGACGGGGCGCGGCACGGACGCCCCGGAACATCGGCTATGCTCGGAGGCTGTGCCGCTGCATGCAGCGCACGCCGCCTTAGCTCAGTCGGCAGAGCGTCTCACTCGTAATGAGAAGGTCGTGGGTTCGATTCCCACAGGCGGCTCCGTTTACCGTTCTCCCTCCGTGCGTGGTCCGCGCGCTCGCTGTCCCCTGGCCGGGGGGTCGACGCCCACCTGCCCCGCGCGTAGCCTGACTCGCGTAGCGCCGCCTGTGGGGGGAGGTGCTATCCGGCTCCTGTGGGGGGAGGCGGGGACATCTTGAACTGGGGGGTTCAAGAGTGCAGAAGCGCACGATTCTCGTGGGCGCGGTGTTCGGTGCCGTGCTCGCGCTCGGCCTGCCGTTCGTCGGCGGAGGCGGACCGGCCTCCGGCACGTCCGCGTTCGCGCAGGAGGGCGACGTGCTGCCGGTCGCGGCCACCTCGCCCGTCGCGACCACCGGACGCGTCGGCGACACCGCATCCGCCGTCGCGGCCGTGACGATCGCGACGGCGTCCGCCTCGCTGCCCGCGGCGGTGTCGCGCGACCTCACGCGCGACACCGAGCACCTCGCGCAGAAGCCCGTGCCGAAGCCCGTGCCGGTGCCCCAGACGGCGGCCGCCCGGCGCAGCGGTACCGCCGAGCGGGTCGCGGCACGCCAGGCCGCCGGGCAGTCGTGCCCCGGCAACGTGGGCGGGTCGACGGGCGGCGCGCCCGGCATCACGTCGGCCGCGGGTGTGGGCGGCACCACCTCGGGCGACCTGCAGTCGTTCGCGGCGCAGTACAACGCCATCCGGGTCGCCAACTGCCTCGACCCCGTGCCGATGGGCAACTTCCGCTACGACCCGTGCATGGAGCAGCGCCTCTTCTGGATCGCGGAGGACCCGAGCCTCGACGTCAACAGCGCGTGGGGGCACAACGGCACCCCTCGCTCGGACGGCGTGCCGGCGGTCGGATGCGACGGCAACCTCGCAGGCGGCTCCGGCAATACGGGCGCCACCGTCGCGCAGAAGTGGTGGAACTCGGCATCGCACCAGAAGTCGCTCTACCGCCCGAGCTACGCGGGGTCGATGAGCGGCGTCGTCATCTGCTTCGCGATGGTGCACGGCGGACTCCCCGACGACGGGTACGGCTTCACGCGCGCGGCGGCGCGCTGGGGAGGCTGCTGACAGGACTCCCGAGGCCGCGCATCCGGAGGCCGTGACGGTCGGATGGGAGACGGGTGCGCGGCCTCGTGGACCCATACGCTGGGACCATGAGCGATCGACTGCGCTGGGGCATCCTGGGGACCGGGGGCATCGCCCGGCTGTTCACCGCCGACCTGAACCTCACGGGCTTCACCGTGACCGCCGTGGGGTCACGCACCCAGGATGCGGCCGACGCGTTCGCCGCCCAGTTCGGCGTGCCGCGCGCGCACGGCAGCTACGAGGCGCTCGCGGCCGACCCCGAGGTCGACGTGATCTACGTCTCGACACCGCACCCGTTCCACGCCGAGAACGCGCTCCTCGCGCTCGAGCACGGCAAGCACGTGCTCGTCGAGAAGCCCTTCACCCTCAACGCGCGCGAGGCGCGTCGCGTCGTCGACGCCGCGAACGAGCGCGGACTCGTCGTGCTCGAGGCCATGTGGACCCGCTGGCTGCCGCACATGGTGCGCGTGCGCGAGCTCATCGCCTCGGGCGTGCTCGGCGAGGTGCGGGCCGTGCTCGCCGACCACGACCAGAAGCTGCCGGTCGACCCCGAGCACCGCCTCCAGAACCCCGCCCTCGGCGGCGGCGCGCTGCTCGACCTCGGCATCTACCCCGTGTCGTTCGCGTGGGACGTCTTCGGCGAGCCGTCGAGCATCCACGCGATCTCGTCGCCGACCCCCACCGGGGTCGACCGTCAGACGGCCGTCATCCTCGGCTACCCCGGCGGCGAGCAGGCCGTCATCCACACGCAGCTCGACGCCCGCGGCCCGTCGACGGCCGCCGTCGTCGGCACTCGGGCGCGCATCGAGATCGACCGCGTCTGGTACACCCCCACCTCGTTCTCGGTCCTCGACGCGAAGGACGTCGTGCTCGAGCGGTTCCAGCAGGAGGTGCCGGGCCGCGGCATGCAGTTCCAGGCCGCGGAGCTCGAGCGACTCGTCGCCGCAGGCGTGACGGCCGGAGAGGTGCTGCCGCCGGAGGAGACGGTCGCCATCATGGGCACGCTCGACGAGATCCGTCGCCAGATCGGGCTGCGCTACCCGGGCGAATGACCCCCTAGTGCATCGGGTCCATCCGGTGCAAGGCCCTCGGTCCCGCGAGGTCGCTCAGGAGGGCCGCCGTCTATCATGATGACGTGACCGACGAGCAGCCGATCTCGCGCCGCGCTGCCCGAGAGGCCGCGCGGGGCAACGCCTCCCAGCCTCCCGCCCAGCCCCCCTTCCAGCCCCCCTTCCCGCCCCCCTCCGCGGACCTTCCGACCGCGTCATCCGCCGTCCCGTTCGGGGCGCCGGGGGCGCCGGATGCCGCACCGACGACCCTGCTCGTCGAGGCCCCGCCGGCGGAGGGCGCCGAGGCCCCCGCCGCCGAACCCGCGGCTGCGCGGGGCGGCATCGGGGCGATGCTGCGCAAGCATCCCGTGGCTTGGACCGTCGGCGCGAGCGCCGTCGTTTTCGCGCTGCTCGGCACGGGCGCCGTCTTCGCGGGCGCCGCGTGGGCCGCACGCGACGCGTCCGAGGTCGTCGTGCCCGTCGACGAGGTGGATGTGCCCGACCGCTCCGTGCCCGCCGGGTTCACCGGCGCAGGCCGGCTGCGCACGTGCTCCGTCGCAGGGCCCGCCTCCGACCCGCGCCTCGTCTCGCTCGCCGGCTCCGTCGTGCGCGCCGACACGGGCGAGGTGCTCTTCGACCGCGCGGGCGCCGCCCCCGCAGCGACCGGGACCGCCCAGAAGGTGCTCACCGCCGCCGCCGCCGTCGCCCGCCTCGGTGCCGACTACCAGGTGACAACGAGCGTCTACGAGGGCTCCGTGCCCGGCACGATCGTGCTCGTCGGGCGCGGCGATGCGACCCTCTCGGCGCTCCCCGCCGGCCAGGAGAGCGTCTACCCGGGCGCACCCAAGCTCGCGACCCTCGCGAAGGACACCGTCGCGAGCTACCGCGCGAAGTACCCCGACACGCCCATCACGACGATCGTGCTCGACGCGAGCTACTGGAACCCCGGCGACCGCTGGGACGAGACGTGGGATCGCAGCCTGCAGACGCGCGGGCTGCAGTCGGAGGTCACCGCGCTGCAGATCGACGGGGATCGCGCCGACCCGCGCGCCGCCGAGAGCCCGCGTTCCACCGACCCGATCGGCCGCGTCGGCGCCGCGTTCATCACGGCCCTCCTCGACGCGGATGTCGACGGCGACGTCGTCGACCCGGGCGTCGCGACCACGACCGGCACGGCCGTCGGCACGACGACCCTCGCCGAGGTGAAGTCGCGCCCCATCCGCGACTGGATCACGCAGATGCTGCTCACAGGCGACAACACCCTCGCCGAGATGCTCGCGCGGATCGTGTCGCGCGAGTCCGACATGGGCGGGGGCGCCTCGTCGCTCCAGCAGGCGATCCCGGCCGCCCTCATGAACTACGAGCTCTCGACGACGGGCCTCGCGGTCCGCGACGGCTCGGGGCTCTCGGCGAGCAACGCCGTGCCCCCGCAGATCGTCGCCGACCTCATGCGCAAGGTGCGCGACGGCGGCAACGGGCTCGACGTCGTGCGATCGAGCCTCTCCGTGGCGGGCAAGACCGGCCCGCTCGGCGACCGCTTCTCCGGCGACAACGCCGAGGCCCGGGGCAACGTCACGGGCATGAGCGGCACCCTCGGGAACGCCTCGACCCTCATGGGGTACCTCACGGCGACCGACGGCACGCCCCTCGCCTTCTCCTTCACGGCGAGCGGCGACGGACTCAAGGCGAACGACGCCCGCGCCGCCATCGACACCCTGACGACCGCGGTGCTGCGCTGCGGCGACAACCTTTCGAGCAACTGACGAAGGACACCATGACACGGGCACTGCTCATCATCGACGTGCAGAACGACTTCACCGAGGGCGGCGCTCTCGGAGTCGACGGCGGAGCCGCCGTCGCCGAGGGCGTGACGCGCTACCTCGCGGCGCACCCCGACCGCTACGACGTGGTCATCGCATCCCGCGACTGGCACAACGGCGACGACGACAACGGCGGGCACTTCGCGACGGACGGTGAGCCCGACTTCGTGACGAGCTGGCCGCGGCACTGCGTCGCCGGCACGATCGGCGCCGAGTACCACCCGGCGCTCGACGCCTCGCTCATCGACGTCCACGTGAAGAAGGGGCAGGGTGTGCCCGCCTACTCGATCTTCGAGGGGACGACGGATGACGGCACGCCCGTCGCGGCCGAGCTCGACCGCCTCGGAGTGACCGACGTCGACGTCGTCGGCATCGCGACCGACTACTGCGTGCGCGCCTCGGCGCTCGACGCGCTCGGCGCGGGGCGTCGCGTGACGGTGCTCGAGGACCTCGTCGCCGCCGTCGACCCGGTGACGGGCGCGCAGGCGCTCGTCGAGCTCGCGGACGCCGGCGCGTCGGTCGAGGCCGCCCGATGAGCGCCTCGGACCACGCCCCCGCGCCCGAGGTGCGCCGCCGCAGCGGGCTCGCGCGCGTGCTCCGCATCGTGCTGCCCGCGCTCCTCATCGTGGGGTGGCTCGCCGCGGCCGGCATCGGCGGCCCCTACTTCGGCAAGATCGGCGAGGTCTCCTCGAACGACCAGTCCGACTACCTCCCCGCGAGCGCCGACGCCACGCGCGTCGCGGAGTTCCAGGGCGAGTTCCTCGGCGCCGACGAGATCCCCGCGATCATCGTCTTCGCGCGCGACGGCGGCCTCGAGCAGGCCGACCAGGACTTCGTGGCCGACGTGCTCGACGAGCTCGCGGAGCTGCCGTCCGTCGGCGAGCTGAGCCCCGCGATCCCGTCGGAGGACGGCGAGGCCATCGAGGTCTTCGTGCCGATCGACGCCGAGAGCGAGCTCAAGGAGTCCGTCGAGGAGGTGCGGTCGCTCCTCGCGGACGCCCCCGACGGGCTGGAAGCCGCCGTGACGGGACCGGCCGGGTTCTCGGCCGACCTCGTCGAGGCGTTCGGCGGCATCGACGGCCTCCTGCTGGCCGTCGCCCTCGGCGCGGTGTTCATCATCCTGCTGCTCGTCTACCGCTCGCCGCTGCTCCCGCTGCTCGTGCTCGGCACCTCGGTGTTCGCCCTCTCCGCCGCGATCCTCGTGGTCTGGTGGCTCGCGAAGGCCGGCATCGTGCAGATCAACGGCCAGGTGCAGGGCATCCTCTTCATCCTCGTGATCGGCGCCGCGACCGACTACTCGCTGCTCTACGTCTCGCGCTACCGGGAGGCGCTGCGGGAGCACGCCGACCGCTGGGATGCGACGCGCGCGGCGATCAAGGGATCGATCGAGCCCATCCTGGCATCCGGGGGGACGGTCATCGCGGGCCTGCTGTGCCTGCTCTTCAGCGACCTCAACTCCAACAAGGCGCTCGGCCCCGTCGGGTCGCTCGGCATCGTCTTCGCGATGCTCGCCGCGCTCACCCTCCTGCCCGCGCTGCTCTTCGCGACGCGACGCGGCGCGTTCTGGCCGTTCCGCCCCAAGGTCGGCACGAGCGAGTCGCAGTCGCGGCTGTGGACGCGCGTCGGCCGGATCGTCTCGCGACGCCCCCGCGTCGTGTGGATCGCCTCGTCCCTCGTGCTGCTCATCGCGGCGTTCGGCCTCACCCAGTTGAAGGCGGAGGGCGTCGCGCAGTCCGAGCTCATCCTGAGCGAGTCGCAGGCCCGCGACGGGCAGGAGCTGCTGGGCAAGCACTTCCCCGGCGGGTCCGGCAGCCCCGCTGTGATCATCGGCGACGAGGACGAGCTGACCGCGCTCGCGGACGCCGCCCTCGCGCTCGGCGGCATCGACTCGGTCGTCGCGGTCTCCGACAACTCGCCGAGCGGCACGATGCCGGTCGGCACCGACGCGGAGCCGTCGCCCTTCCCGACCCTCGTGGCGCTCGAGCCGACCGTCGTCGACGGTCAGGTGCTGCTGCAGGCCACCCTCGCCGACGCCGCCGACTCGGAGGCCGCGCAGGCGACCGTACGCGAGCTCCGCGAGGCCGTGAAGGACGTCGACGCGAACGCGATCGTGGGGGGTGTGACGGCCACCGCGATCGACACCAACGACACGTCGATCCACGACCGCACGCTCATCATCCCGATCATCCTCGCGGTGATCTTCGTGATCCTCATGCTGCTGCTGCGCTCGATCGTGGCGCCGCTGCTGCTCATCGGGACCGTCATCCTGTCGTTCGCGAGCGCACTCGGCGTCGCCGCGCTCGTGTTCGACTACGGCTTCGGCTTCCCGGGTGCGGATCCCGCCGTGCCGTTGTACGCGTTCGTGTTCCTCGTGGCGCTCGGGGTCGACTACAACATCTTCCTCATGACACGTGTGCGCGAGGAGAGCATCGCGCTCGGCACGCGGCCCGGCATCATCCGCGGCCTCGTCGTGACGGGCGGGGTCATCACCTCGGCGGGTGTCGTGCTCGCGGCGACCTTCGCGGCGCTCAGCGTCATCCCGATCCTGTTCCTCGTGCAGCTCGCGTTCATCGTCGCGTTCGGCGTGCTCGTCGACACGATCATCGTGCGCTCGCTGCTCGTGCCGGCCGCCGCGTACGACATCGGTCGGGCCGTGTGGTGGCCGTCGAAGCTCGCCCGGGCGGAGCAGATCCCGCGGTGACCGCGGGCGCCCCCGAATCGCGAGAGGATGGGGGCATGATCTCGGAAAGCGAGCTGCTGGCGAAGGTGCCGACGCAGCTGTACATCGGCGGACAGTGGGTCGACGGGGCGGGAGCCCGAACGATCGACGTGAACGACCCGGCGACGGGCGAGACGCTCGCGAAGATCGCCGACGCGACGCCCGAGGACGGCATCCGCGCCCTCGATGCGGCCGTCGACGCGGCGGCCGCGTGGGCGGCGACGCCCGCGCGCACCCGCGGCGAGCTGCTGCGCGCCGCCTGGGAGCTGCTCATGGAGCGCGCCGACGAGTTCGCGCTGCTCATGACGCTCGAGATGGGCAAGCCGCTCGCGGAGGCGAAGGGCGAGGTGACCTACGGTGGCGAGTTCCTGCGGTGGTTCGCCGAGGAGGCCCCGCGCATCACGGGCCGCTACGGACCCAACCCCGAGGGCACCGGCCGGATGATCGTCACGCAGCGTCCCGTGGGCCCGTGCTTCTTCATCACCCCGTGGAACTTCCCGCTCGCGATGGCGACCCGAAAGATCGCGCCCGCGCTCGCGGCCGGCTGCACGGTCGTCATCAAGCCCGCGACGCTCACGCCGCTCACGACCCTGTACTTCGCGAAGCTCCTCGAGGAGGTCGGGGTTCCGGCGGGTGTCGTGAACGTCATCACGACCTCGACCTCGAACGCCGTGTCGGAGCCCATCATCCGCGACCCGCGCCTGCGGAAGCTCTCGTTCACGGGCTCGACGCCCGTCGGCCGCACGCTCCTCGAGCAGGCCGCGCAGGGCGTGCTGCGCACCTCGATGGAGCTCGGCGGCAACGCGCCGTTCATCGTCTTCGAGGACGCCGACCTCGACCGCGCGGTCGACGCCGCGATGCTCGCGAAGTTCCGCAACATCGGCGAGGCCTGCACGGCCGCCAACCGCTTCCTCGTGCACGCGGATGTCGCGGAGGAGTTCACCCGCCGCGTCACCGAGCGCGTCGCCGCCATGAAGGTGGGTCGCGGCACGGAGGAGGGCGTGACGATCGGACCGCTCATCGACGCGAAGGCCGTCGCGAAGGCGTCGGAGCTCGTGGCGGATGCCGTGGAGAAGGGCGCGACGGTCACGACCGGCGGCCAGGCGGTCGACGGGCCCGGCACCTTCTACGCGCCGACCGTCGTCTCGGGTGTGACCCCGGGGGCCGAGATCCTGCGCGAGGAGATCTTCGGGCCCGTGCTCGCGATCTCGACCTTCACCGACGAGGCGGATGCCGTGCGCCGCGCGAACGACACCGAGTACGGCCTCGTGTCGTACGTGTTCACGCGCGACCTCGCGCGCGGGCAGCGCATGATCGACCAGCTCGAGACCGGCATGATGGGGCTCAACGTGGGCGTCGTCTCGAACGCCGCGGCGCCGTTCGGCGGTGTCAAGCAGTCCGGTCTCGGTCGCGAGGGCGGCTTCGAGGGCATCCACGAGTACCTCGACACGAAGTACACCCTCACCCCCATGGCCTGACCCTTCGGCGGGAGCAGTTACACGTGCGGCGGGAGCAACCGCCGCCGCGGGCGGTCATCCGCACATGCGGCGGGGGTAATTGCTCCCGCCGCCTGCAGGTTTGGCCGCCCGCGCTCCGGCGGCGCGCTCGGCGACGGGCGTGCGGCGGTCGCCGCAATCCCGCTCGGCTCGCTCATGGCGTGAGTGCGGGCGATCCGTCAGGACGTATCGTCGCGCCTCGCGCCTCGCGCCTCGCGCCTCGCGCCTCGCGTCTCGCGCCTCGCGCCTCGCGCGACGCCGCATCCGCCCCATGCGCGGGCGGTGTTCGGTTCACGCGGCGGGAGTAAGTACCCCCGCCGCGTGGGAGGTTCGGGACCCGGGAGTGCAGGTGCTCCCGCCGATGGTGCAGGTGCTCCCGCCGAAGCGGAGGGGTGCGGGGCGCGGTCGGCAGCCGGGCGGCGAGGGGGCGAGGCGGTGAGGTGGCGAGGCAGCCGGGCGGATCAGACCAAGAGCTGGTGCTTCGCGAGGTCGCGGTAGAGCGGGGTCGAGGCGACGAGCTCGGAGTGGGTACCGACGCCCGCGACGCGCCCGTGGTCGAGCACGACGATCGCATCCGAGTCGACGACCGTCGACAGGCGGTGGGCGATCACGAGCAGCGTGCGCTCCGCCGCGACCGCGTCGATCGCCTCGCGCAGCAGCTGCTCGTTGACCCCGTCGAGCGACGCCGTCGCCTCGTCGAGGAGCAGGATGGGCGGCGCGGCGAGCAGGGCGCGCGCGATCGCGAGCCGCTGGCGCTCGCCGCCCGAGAGCATGACGCCGTCCTCGCCGACCGCCGCGTCGAGCCCCGCCGGGTCGCGGTCGAGCACCTCGCCGAGGTTGACGGTGCGCAGCACCGCGATGCACTCCTCGTCGCTCGCGTCGGGCGTTCCGAGCGTGAGGTTGTCGCGGATACTGCCCGCGAGCACGGGCGCGTCCTGCTCCACGTAGCCGATGCGGGCGCGGAGCTCCTCGCGCGGAAGCGCACGCACGTCGACGCCGTCGACGCGCACCACGCCCGAGCTCGGGTCGTAGAAGCGCTCGATGAGCGCGAGGATCGTCGACTTGCCGGCACCCGACGGGCCGACGAGCGCCACGCGCGACCCGCGCGGCACGGAGAACGACACTCCGTGCAGCACCTCGCGTTCCGTTCCGGCGTCCGCCGCGTCGCCGTCCGCCGCGCCGTCGTCATCCGAGTCGCTCGGGCGGGCCGCATCGGGGTAGGCGAAGCGCACGTCGTCGAAGCGGATGGCGGCATCCGTCTCGACGGGCGGCGCGGCGTCGACCGCCGCATCCGTCTCGTCCTCCGCGGGGATCCGCATGATCTCCTGGATGCGGCCGAGCGCGCCGAGCGCCTGGTTGACCGAGGTGACGGCGCCGAACGCCGAGCCGAGCGGCGCGATCATGAGGAACAGGAACAGGATGAACGCCACGAGGCTCGCGATCGTGATGGCGCCCGAGGCGACCCGGAAGCCGCCGACGCCCAGCACGACGAGGAACGAGGTGTTCATCGCGATCGACGCGACGGGCACGACGAGCGCCGAGACCTTCGCGACCCGGATGCCGGCGCCCCACGCCGCCTTCGCCTCGCGCTCGATCGCGGCCGACTCGCGCTCGGTCGCGTTCGCGGCTCGCACGGTGCGGATCGCGGCGATCGCGCGCTGCACGCCCGCGGCGACGTCGCCCACCTTTTCCTGCTGCTCGCGGCTCGCGACGCGGATGCGGCCCGAGAGCCCGCCGACGAGGGCGATCGCGAGCGCGATGACGGCCACGGTCGCTCCGAGCAGCACGGGGTCGATGATCGCCATGCCGATGAGCGCGCCGACGAACACGACGGCGCCGCCGAGCGCGTCGACGAGACCCTGGGTGAGCACGGCGTAGAGCAGCGTCGTGTCGCTCCCGACGCGCGAGACGAGGTCGCCCGTGCGGCGCGTGTCGAATTCGCTGATCGGCAGCCGCAGCATCCGGCGGATGAGGTTGCGGCGCGACGAGAACACGACGCTCGTGCCCGCGCGCTGCAGGAGGTAGTGCTGCACGGCCCCCACCGCGCCGTTGCCGACGACGAGCAGTACGAGCAGCCAGGCGAGGCCGCCGAGCGGGTCGCCCGCCTCGACGGTCGTGATGACCTGGCTCACGACCGCGGGCTGCGCGAGCGAGAGAGCCGCCGTCACGAGGCTCAGCACGATCGCGACACCGAGCAGCACCTTGTGCTCGGTGAGGTAGGGCACGAGCTCGCGGAAGGAGGCGCGCGGCCCGGTGTCGGCGGGTCGGCGGAAGGGGTTGCGGCGCGCGGGCGCGTCGGTGCTCGTCATGGTCGGTTCCTCGGGGGGATGCGGTGGCGCGTCAGGCGCGCCCGTACTTCTTGTGCACGGCCTGCTTGCTCACTCCGAGGCACAGCGCGATGAGCTGCCAGGAGGCGTTCGCGTTGCGGGCTCGGCGCACGGCGGCCGCCTCGTGCCTGTCGAGTTCGCGTCGGAGGCCGGCGAGCGCGCGCAGCGCGACGAGCGGATCCTGCGATCCGGCGTCTCCCGCGAGGGTGCGCAGCTCTCCGACATCCATGGCGTCAACCATAGTTGACGACCGCGCGCCCGTCAACCGGGGTTGACGTCACGTGCGGCGTCGGCCGCGCGGCTTAGGCTCGTCTTCCGTGACCGTCATCTCCGCATCCGACCTCGTCAAGCGGTACGGCGACTTCGCCGCCGTCGACGGCATCTCGTTCGAGGTCGCGCCGGGGGAGTCGTTCGGGCTCCTCGGCCCGAACGGCGCCGGCAAGTCAACGACCATGCGGATGGTCGGCGCGGTCTCGACCCGCACCTCCGGCCGACTCGCGGTGCTCGGGCTCGACCCGGACGAGTTCGGCCCCGAGATCCGCTCGCGCCTCGGCGTCGTGCCGCAGCAGGACAACCTCGACAACGAGCTGCGGGTGCGCGAGAACCTGCTCACCTACGGCCGCTACTTCGGCCTCCCGCGTCGGCAGGTCGCCGAGCGCGCGGACGAGCTGCTCGAGTTCGCACAGCTCGCGGATCGCGCGGGTGCCAAGGTCGACGAGCTCTCCGGCGGCATGAAGCGCCGCCTCACGATCGCGCGCGCTCTCATCAACGAGCCCCGCATCCTGCTGCTCGACGAACCCACGACGGGACTCGACCCGCAGGCGCGGCACATCCTGTGGGATCGCCTCTTCCGCCTCAAGGAGCAGGGCACGACGCTCCTGCTCACGACGCACTACATGGACGAGGCCGAGCAGTTGTGCGACCGGCTCGTCGTCGTCGACCACGGTCGCATCATGGCCGAGGGCTCGCCCGCCTCCCTCATCCGCGAGTACTCGACGCGCGAGGTGCTCGAGCTGCGCTTCGGGTCGGAGCAGAACGCGGCGGCCGCCGAGCGCCTCGCGGGCATCGGCGAGCGCCTCGAGGTGCTGCCGGATCGCGTGCTCGTCTACGCGCGTGACGGCGAGGCGGCTCTCGTGCAGGTCACGGCCCGCGGCCTGCAGCCCATCACGAGCCTCGTGCGCCGCTCGAGCCTCGAGGACGTCTTCCTGCGCCTCACGGGAAGGTCGCTCATCGAATGACCGCCGCCTCGAGCACCACCCGGCTCGCCGCGGAGGCCCGCGCCGCTGCCCGGCGCTCGCGCCGCCTCGGCGCGTGGTACGTCGCGGAGCACCAGATGCGGGTGTGGCGCAGCTATCTCGGCGTCAACATCGCCTCCGCGATCGGCGTCCCCGTGCTGTACCTGTTCGCGTTCGGCGTCGGCCTCGGGGTGCTCGTGGGCGCGAACGTGGGGCCGCGCGGCATCGACGGCGTGTCCTACCTCGTCTTCGTGGCGCCCGCGCTCATCGCGACCGCGGCCGTCACGATCGCCTCGGACGAGTTCACCTACCCCGTCATGCAGGGCTTCAAGTGGAACCCGACCTACATCGGCATGAACGCCGCCCCGCTCTCGGCGCGCCAGATCGTCGACGGCGTCGTGCTCTTCGTGACGATCCGGATCGGGGCCACGAGCGTCGTCTACTTCGCGATCATGGCGGCGTTCGGGGCGGTGCCGTCGTGGTCGGGGGTGCTCGTGGTCGCCACCGCGACCCTCACGGGCATCGCGTTCGGCACGCCGCTGTTCGCCTACGCGGCCTCGCTCCGCGAGGATCGCGGTCAGTTCGCCGTCGTGCAGCGCGTGCTCGTGCTCCCCCTCACGCTCTTCAGCGGCACGATCTTCCCGCTCGAGCAGCTGCCGTGGTTCCTGCAGTGGATCGGCTGGCTCTCACCGCTCTGGCACGGCTCGGAGCTCGGCCGCGTCGTCGCCTACGGGGCCGAGCGGCCCCTGTGGCTCATCGCCGTGCACCTCGTCTTCCTCCTCGTGCTCGCCGTCGCCGGTTGGCGGGCCGCCGTGGCCGTCGCGACCCGCAGGCTCGACGCATGACGGCGACGACGGAGCGCCGCGTCCCTCGCCGCGGGGGCGTGCGATCCCTCTATGCCGGTAACGCGGGAGCGGTCGTCGCCCGCGGGCTCCAGGCGACGCGGTCGAGCAACTGGGTCGTCGTCGCGTCCGGTTTCGTCGAGCCGATCTTCTACCTGCTCTCGCTCGGCATCGGCCTCGGCGCGTTCATCGGGTCGGTGACGGATGCCGCGGGCGACGAGATCCCGTACGCCGCCTACATCGCGCCAGCTCTGCTCGCGGTCTCGGCCATGAACGGCGCCATCTACGACTCGACGTGGAACGTGTTCTTCAAGATGAACTTCGGCAAGCTCTACGAGGGCATGCTCGCGACGAGCCTCGGACCGCTCGACGTCGCGCTCGGCGAGATCCTGCTCGCCCTCTTCCGGGGGGCCGTCTACGGCATCGGCTTCCAGATCGTCATGCAGCTGCTCGGCCTCAATCTGGCCTGGACGGCTCTGCTCGCCGTGCCGGCCGTGCTCCTCATCGCCTTCGGCTTCGCGTCGGTGGGGATGGGCATCACGAGCTACTTCAAGACGTTCCAGCAGATGGAGTGGATCGGCTTCGTGCTGCTGCCGATGTTCCTGTTCTCGGCGACGTTCTACCCGCTCGCCGTCTACCCGGAGCCCATCCAGTGGCTCGTCATGGCGCTCCCGCTGTGGCACGGCGTCGAGCTCGTGCGCGGGCTCACGACGGGCGTGCTCGGGCCCGACATGCTCGTGCACGTCGCGTACTACCTTGTGATGATCGTCGTGGGCCTGTACTTCACGACCCGCCGCCTCCGCGCGCTGTTCCTCGACTGAGCCTCAGCGACGCGCCGCCCACGCGCGACCGAGAGTGAACCGGTCGGTCGCGCCGAGGTCGATCATGGCGTCTTCGACGCGGCGGCGCACCGTGCGCTCCGACATCCCGAGCTCGGCGGCCACCTCCGCGTCGCTCGAACCTCTCTCGAGCAGGCGCAGGACGGGCTCCCAGTCGTGAGGCTCGTCGATCGGCTCGAGCGCATCGAGCGGGGCGGCGCGGTCCCAGAGCTCGTCGAAGAGGCTCCGGAGGGCGCGGGATGCGGTCGGGTCGGGCACGAGTCGCACGCTGAGGGGGCGACGGACACCCCAGGCGGTCGGGAAGGCGCTGCGGTCGTCGCCCTCGCCCGCGAACCATCCGGGCGCGCTCTCGAGCGTGCGCACCTCGACGCCGTGGGTGTGCAGCGCCGCGAGCTCGACGCGACCGGCACGGCCGGCGTCTGCGCGTCCGACGACGAGCCGCACCCGCGACCCCGAGACGAGCGCGCGCCGGGTGAGTTCGGGGTCCACGCCCGCGAGTGCGGCCGGGTCGGGGAAACACCCGAAGGCGTCGACGGCACGTCCCGGGTCGCACAGGCGAGACCACGCCTCGCCCACCGCATCGGGTCCGTGCGTGAGCTCGATGCGCACCTCCGTCTCGTCCGATCGCGCGACCGCCCAGTGCCGGAGGCGGGAGGGCGTCGACTCGAGCTCGGAGCGCACCTGGTCGAGGGCGATGAGCTGCTCGCGCACGGCGGCGAGGGCGACGGCGAGGACCGGGCGCGCGGGCGGCGCGGGCACCGAGTCGCCCTCCGCGGTGCGGACGAGGAAGCCGTCGTCGGCGAGCCGCGCGAGCGCGGACCGCACGCGGGAGGCGGGCTCGCCGAGCAGCTCGGCGAGCCGGTCGGGGTCGGCGGAGGCCGTCCGAAGGACCGCCCGGAGCACCGGCAGGTCGGCGGTCGTCCCGGTCATGGTGCCTCCTGTCGCCCCGCCGCATCCGCCCACGCGACGCCGAGGGTGAAGCGGTTCCGGGCGCCGAGCGCGGACGACGCGGCCTGGATCCGGCGGCGCACGGTGCGTTCGGAGAGATGCAACGCGGCCGCGATGGCGGGCTCGCTGCGGCCGAGTTCGAGCTGGCGGAGAACGGGTTCCCACTCCGGCCTGCGCGCGTCGGGGGGCGCCGCGCGACGCCAGAGCTGCTCGAAGAGCGCCTGGAACCCGCCCGCCGCGACCGAGTCGTGCAGCACGAGCAGCTGCGCGGGGCGCTCGGGCGTCCAGCTCGCGGGGTAGCCGCAGCGGTCGCCGTCGACTGCGAACCAGGAGGGCGGATCGTGGAGCGAGCGCAGATCTAGCCCGAGCCGCTCGGCCACGTCGGCGGCCGCCTCCGTGGCGTCGGCGTCGGCGTCGCCCACGATCACGCGGACCCGGCGGCGCGCTCCCGTCGGCGGCGGCAGCTCGGCGAGCGCGCGCGCATCCGGCAGCACGAAGCACGCGCCGTCGCCGTCGAGGCGCTCCCACAGGGCGGCGATCGAGCCCGGCTCGGCGAGCACCCCCACGACGAGCGACTGCTCCTCGTCGGGCGCTCCGTCGACGTGGTCCTTCATGAGGCCGGGCAGCGCGAGGAGCACGGAGCGCACCTCCGAGAGCGCGGAGCCGATCGCGTCGAGCTCTCCGCCGAGGGACTCGACGAGTGCCTCAGGGGAGTTGGGTCTGGG
>JAEYZI010000092.1 GCA_023428065.1 Actinomycetes bacterium
GGCGATCCCCGCGGTCCCCGCGGCGGGCGCGGGTGCGGCGGCGAGCGCGGCGGCGAGCTGCGTCGGGTCGGCGGCGGACTCCGCGGGAGCCGCAGGAGCCGCCCCTGCGGGCGGTGCCTCGACAGGAGCGGAGACGGGCGGGGCTTCAGGGATGTACGCGGTCGCCGGGTCGGGCGTCGGCAGGCTCTGCGGCACCTGCGCGGGCCGCGGTCGGGTGTGCGAAGTCCAGCCGAGCCCGTCCCACCAGCGCAGCGAATCCGCGTCGGTCGGGTCCGGATACCACGCGGCGACCGGAGCGGCGGCACTGAGACTCACGACGAACCTCCCCCTCGAGTTGCAGCCTCCCCATCGGCTGCTGACAGGGAGTCTAGGGAGCGCTCCCGGAGCGGAAGAGCCCCAGTAGGGGTCACCCTGATCGTGGGGTAGAACAGGCCGTTCAGGCGTCGCGCTCGCCCTCGGCCTCCTCCTCGAGCTCCTGGCCCTCCTCGAGCGGCGTGACGGGCTCGTAGAGATGCTCCGCATTGCCGGCTCCACCTTCGAGGAGCTCACCGGCGGAGTACGCCTCTCCCGCGAGCGACGCGCGCGCCCGCAGGGCGTCTTCGGCCTTCTCGCGGTCGGATCGATGATCGTGCGTCATGCGCCGAGGCTACTCCGCGTCCGCGCGCAGCGTCGGGTCAGTGGATCGCGAAGGTGTAGCTGTAGTCGCCCTCGTCGGTGTCGATGCTCACCCAGAGCTTGGCCTCGCTGCCGTCGGGGCGCGTCACGGAGCACGTGTAGATCGCACCGACCGTCGTCGTGTCGGCGATGGGCGGACACGACACCCCGGTCGCCTGACCGCTCGCCACGAGCTCCTCGCGGATCTCGTGCTGGATGGTCGTCGCGATCTGCACGGTCGTAAGCGCTCCGCCGTACCAGGCGGCGGCCGGGCCGCCGAGGAGCACGAGTGCGGAGATCGCCCACGCGACGAACTGGCCCCAGCTCTTGGGGAGCTTCACGGCACGGATGAGCAGATAGACGGGCGCGGTCAGGAAGGCCGCGATCGCGGGCGGGGGCGTGTGACCCCAGCGGGCGAGCTTTCGCCGATCGAACAACGCGATCGCGACCGTGAGGACGTAGACCGCTCCGAGCGCGGCGCCTCCGAACGCGAGCGTCGGCGAGACGTAGAGCCACGCCCACACGGCGAAGAAGAGCGCCCCGAAGAGGATGACGGGTGTGAACGCGACGATCCAGCTCTCGGCCGTCGAGGTCGAACGGATGCGGGCGCGACTGCGTGTCGCCGCGGCGCCCGCGAAACTCGTCTCGAGCTGCTCGGCATCGCCGTCGAGGTCGGGCTTCGCCTGCGTGTGGTCGGTCCAGGCGATGCCGTTCCACCAGCGCACCTGCCCGGGGTCCGAGGGGTCCTCGTACCACCCCGCTGGGACGACGCGGATTGCCTGATCGGTCACGCGAACCACCTCCTCTTCTGTGCGTTCCGGCTCTGAGCGGTCGTTGTCGACCGTGTCGGGCAGGCTCATCGGTTGGTCGAGAAGACGCCCCAGTCGTCGACGCGCCAATCGATCCAGCCGTTCTTGCGCTGGAGGCTGACGACGACGTCGGCGACCTTCGTCGGGGTCACGGCACTGCAGGTCATCTTGTCGCCCACGATGAGGGGCGGAACCTCGGGGCACCGGGCGTTGACCGTGGCGCCGATGGCGCCGGCCTGGTCCGAGATCGACTGCTCCGCCTCGTCCGAGAACACGCCCGGCGCGAGCGCCATGACGATTCCGGGCACGGCGACGGCCGAGCCGATGAGCACGATCGTGAGCGCCGACCAGGTGAGGAACGGACGCAGGCCGCGGCCGGTCTCGCGGACGACGTTCGACATCCGCGCGATGAGGTAGACGGGCGCGCCGAGGAACGCCCAGTCCCAGTTGGCCGTGCGGCTGTGGCCCATGCGCGTGAGCATCGTGCGGTCGATGATCGCGAGGATGATCGTCGTCAGGTAGGAGCCGCCGAGGATGATCCCTGCGAAGAGCGTCGAGTCGCGCCCCGCGTCGCCGGCGACGAGGAACATGAGCGCGAGCACGAGCATGATGACGGGCATGAGCGCGATGATCCACACCGGTCCGGTGTTGATTGAGAGGCCGTTCTCGGCCATGACGGCGCGCCGCGTGAGCGGCTGCGACGCGTCGTGCTCGGCGAGCACGGACGGGGCGTAGCTGAAGTTGCTGAACGCCGAGGGGTCGAAGTTGGTCGTCGTGAACGTGCCGACGCCCGCCGCCGCGCTCGGGTCGACCTGGAACGCGGGCATCGGCTCGAAGCTCGGCGTGAAGACCGGGCGGGCGGTGGGCTGCTGGGCCTCGCTCGGATCGATCGGCACGCCGAGCAGGTCGTCGTAGCTCGTCTCGAGCAGGAAGGGGGCGCTTGTCGGCGCATCCTCGATGACGTGCTCCTGGGCGTACTTGAGACCGGGGGAGACGACCTCCTCCACGAGCCGCTGCTGGGCAGCGGGCGCCTCGAGCGAGAGCACCGGGTCGGCGGTCGCGAAGGCCGCATCGCCGACCGGCACGGACGCCCCGGTGTCGGAGGCGAGGTCCTCGCGCGCGTCGCGGTTCAGGAAGTCGTCGTCGTCGTCCGCGTACGCGAGCTTCGCGGTGACGGTCTCCTGCGCGACCATCGGCTGGCGCGCGTCGGAGGTGTGCTCGGTCCAGGCGTGGTTGTCCCACCAGCGCAGCTGGGGAAGCCCGAGCGGATCGGGGTACCACCCCGCCGGCACATGGCCTTCCTCTTCCGCCATGAGCTACCTTCCTCACCGCGTTCCGGCCGAGGGTGTCGGATGCTGCCCCCGCGGAACGACTCGTTCGTCGTCCGTCATGATAGGGGCGGCGTCCCATGCCCCGATAGACATGGGCGTCCCCCCAAGCCTGGGGACACGACCGTTCCACTGCACCGTGCGGCAGACTCGGGGGATGGCTTCCGGCGACCTCGTGGCGCGGCTTCCCCGCCCGTGGGATCCCGACGGCTTCCTCGTCGCATTCGACGACTGGGCCCGGTCGCGCGGGCTCGCCCTGTATCCGGCGCAGGAGGAGGCGGTGCTCGAGCTCGTGCTCGACCGCCACCTAGTGCTCAGCACCCCGACCGGCACGGGCAAGTCGCTCGTCGCCGTCGCGGCGCACGCGATGGCCATCGCCCAGGGCACGCGTTCGTACTACACGGCGCCGCTCAAGGCGCTCGTGAGCGAGAAGTTCTTCGAGCTCGTCGCGCTCTTCGGCGCCGAGAACGTGGGCATGGTGACGGGGGATTCGAGCGTCAACCCCGACGCGCCGATCGTGTGCTGCACGGCGGAGATCCTCGCCAACATCGCCCTGCGGCGCGGCGCGGACGCGGCGGTCGACTCGGTCGTCATGGACGAGTTCCACTTCTACGCCGACCCCGAGCGCGGATGGGCGTGGCAGGTGCCGCTGCTCGTGCTCACGCGCGCACGCTTCGTGCTGCTCTCGGCGACGCTCGGCGACGTCACGGACATCGCGGCCGATCTCGAACGCCGCACGGGTCGGGAGGTGGCGCGGGTGACGGGCGTGGAGCGTCCCGTGCCGTTGCACTACCGCTACGCCGTCACGCCCGTGCAGGAGCTCGTCGAGGAGCTGCTCGCCGACGGCCTCGCCCCCGTCTACATCGTGCACTTCTCCCAGGCGGCGGCCGTCGAGCGGGCACAAGCGCTCGCGAGCGTGCGGGTCGCCTCGCGCGAACAACGCGACGCGATCGCCGCCGCCATCGGCGGCTTCCGTTTCTCGACCGGCTTCGGTCAGACGCTCGGGCGGCTCGTCCGCGCCGGCATCGGCGTGCACCACGCGGGCATGCTGCCGCGCTACCGCAGGCTCGTCGAGCAGCTCGCCCAGACGGGCCTTCTGCGGGTCGTGTGCGGCACCGACACGCTCGGCGTCGGCATCAACGTGCCCATCCGCACCGTGCTCCTCACGGGGCTCACGAAGTTCGACGGCACCCGCATGCGCCAGCTCACGGCGCGCGAGTTCCACCAGGTCGCGGGCCGCGCGGGCCGCGCGGGCTTCGACACGGCGGGCGAGGTGGTCGCGCTCGCGCCCGAGCACGAGATCGAGAACGCCCGTGCGGTGGCGAAGGCGGGCGACGACCCCAAGGCGAAGCGCAAGCTCGTGCGCAAGAAGGCGCCGGACGGCTTCGTGAGCTGGGGTCCCGCGAGCTTCGAGCGGCTCATCGCGGCCGAGCCGGAGCCCCTCGCGAGCTCGCTGCGCATGACGGCCGCGATGCTCCTGCAGCTCCTCTCCCGCGAGGGTGCCGACGCGCCGGCGTCGGATGCGGGCAGCGCGTTCCAGATCGTGCGCGCCCTCGTGAGCGACAACCACGAGCCGCCCGCGCGGCGCGCGGCCCTCGCCCGGCGTGCGATCGCCCTCTACCGCACGCTCCGCACGGCGGGCGTGGTCGAGCAGCTCGGTGGCGGGTTCGACGGCAGCGCCCGTGTGCGCCTGACGGTCGAGCTGCAGCCCGACTTCGCCCTCAACCAACCGCTCTCGCCCTTCGCGCTCGCGGCCCTCGAGCTCCTCGACCGTGACGCGCCCGACTACGCGCTCGACGCTGTGAGCGTCATCGAGGCGACGCTCGACGACCCGCGTCCGGTGCTCGCGCAACAGGAGTTCCGGGCGCGCGGCGAGGCGGTCGCCGCGATGAAGGCGGAGGGGATCGAGTACGAGGAGCGTATGGAACTCCTCGAGGAGATCACCTGGCCGAAGCCGCTCGCCGAACTCCTCGAGCAGGCATACGAGACCTTCGCCTCGAGCCAGCCGTGGATCCGCGACTACGAACTGCGACCGAAGTCGGTCGTGCGCGACCTGTACGAGCGCGCGATGGGGTTCGGCGACTATGTGGGCTACCTGCAGCTCGGTCGCAGCGAGGGGCTCGTGCTGCGGTATCTGAGCGACGCGTACCGTGCCGCGCGACAGACCATCCCCGACGAGGCGAAGACCGAGGAGCTCCGCGATCTCGTCGAGTGGCTCGGCGAGCTCGTGCGACAGGTCGACTCGAGCCTGCTCGACGAGTGGGCCGCGCTCGTCGACCCCGCTCGCGCCGCGACGGAGACGACGGAGGCGGTCGTTTCCGCGCCGCCGCCCGACGTGACGGCCAACCGCCGCGCGTTCCTCGTGCTCGTGCGCAACGAGCTCTGGCGGCGTGTGCAGGCGGCGGCACTGCAGCACGACGACGAGCTCGTGGCGCTCGACCCGGATGCGGGGTGGCCCGAGGCGCTCGATCGCTATTACGCGGAGCACGACGCGATCGGCACGGGACCGGATGCGCGTTCGGGCTCGCGCGTCCTCGTCACCGAGCATCCGGATCGCTGGGAGGTGCGGCAGATCGTCGACGACCCCGCGGGCGACCACGACTGGGGCATCGACGCGGTCGTCGATCTCGCCGCCTCGCGCGCCGAGGGCGCGGCGGTCGTGCGCGTCGCAGGACTCCGTCGGCTCTAGCGCGTGTCGGGCGGAAGCTCGTCGTCGACGTCGTCGCGCACGCGCGCGCTCGGCCCGCGGGAGTAGTCGACGTGCGTGTGGCGGGCGCCGCGCTGCGTCGAGAGGCTCTGCACCATCCACGCGACGGCGGGAACGACGGCCATGACGAGCGCGAGTGCTCCGATGATCGCGAAGACGGTGGCGACGGTCGGGGTCACGCGCTCGGTACACGGGGTGCGGGTGTCGAGGCAGCCGCTCGACGCCGAGGTCGAGATGTCGACCACGGCGAAACTGATGGCTGCGACGACGACCGCCGCGATGGCGATCGCGCCCAGCGCTCGTCGAGAGCGCACGCGAGTTTCTCCTGCCGGTTCGGGCCGACTCCTCACTGCGGATGGTAGGGGCGCGGCTGCCCCGTGCGACATTCCCCCGTCCGGGGGTTGCGGCGGGCGGCGGTCGTCCGGATGCTCACCGGGATGCGTCGCCGCGCGTTCGCGCACGAGTTGCCGGGCGTTCATCCGGCGTGTTTGGATAGCCCCCAGTGGACCCCCTGATTCTGGTCGCGCTCGTCATCGCGCTGGCCCTGTTCTTCGATTTCACCAACGGCTTCCATGACACGGCCAATGCGATGGCGACCCCGATCGCGACGGGTGCCATCAAGCCGAAAGCCGCCGTCGCCTTGGCCGCCGTGCTCAACCTCGTGGGGGCCTTCCTCAGCACCGAGGTCGCGAAGACGATCTCGGGCGGGCTCATCCGCGAGGGCGACGGGGGCGTGCAGATCGGCGCCGAGCTGATCCTCGCGGGACTCATCGGCGCGATCGTCTGGAACCTCGTGACGTGGCTGCTCGGCCTGCCCTCATCTTCGAGCCACGCCCTCTTCGGCGGCCTCATCGGCGCCGCGATCGTCGGCGCCGGCTTCGCGGTCATCAACGGCGACGTGCTCGTCTCGAAGATCCTCATCCCCGCCGTCCTCGCCCCGGTCACCGCCGGCGTCGTCTCGTTCATCGCGACGAAGATCGCCTACGCCGTGACGCGCAAGCGCGAGCGCGACGGCTTCAAGAAGGGCCAGATCTTCACGGCGAGCCTCGTCTCGCTCGCGCACGGCACGAACGACGCGCAGAAGACGATGGGCGTCATCACGCTCGCCCTCATCGCCGCCGGCTACCAGGACGTCAACTCGGGGCCCGAGTTCTGGGTCATCGCGGCGTGCGCGATCGCGATCGCGGCGGGCACCTACTCGGGAGGCTGGCGCATCATCCGCACGATGGGCCGCGGCATCACCGAGGTCGAGCCCGCGCAGGGCTTCTCGGCCGAGGCGGCGACGACGGCGACGATCCTCGCCTCGACCCACCTCGGCTTCGCGCTCTCCACGACGCAGGTCGCGGCGGGATCGGTCATCGGCACGGGGATCGGCCGGAAGGGCGCGTCCGTGCGGTGGCGCACGGCGGGCCGCATCGGTCTCGGCTGGCTCATCACCATCCCCGCGGCGGGCGTCGTGGGCGCGGCGGCCGCGCTCCTCGTGCGGCTCGGCCCGGGTGGCATCGTGACGGCGGTCGTGCTCGCGGTCGCCGCGATCCTCGGCATCTTCCTGTGGTCCCGCCGCAGCCGTGTCGACCACCGCAACCTCCATCAACCCGAGCCCGGAGTCTTCGTGCGCCCCAAGAAGCGGAAGTCCCGCCGATGATCGACTGGCTGGCGTTCCTGACCGTCTTCGTGGCGTCGCTCGTCTCGGCGTGCATCGTCGTGACGCTCTTCTCGCTCGCCCTGCGCCTCGGGGACGGCAAGGCGGCGTGGCGTCGTCCCGTCTCGGTCGCGATGTTCGCGCTGTGCGGGATCGCCGTGGCGTTCGGCATCTACCTCATCGTCGGCGACCACCTGCTCACGCTCTTCTCGCGCTGACGCGCGTCGGGCGAGCTGCCGCGTCCGCGGTCGTGCGCGGGCGGACATAGACTCGCAGGACACCCATCGAAGGAGATGCGCGATGTCCGACACGACCGGTCTGACCGCCTCCGAGCAGTTCCTGGTCGGCGACGACGACCACGTCACGACGGGGCCCGACCAGGCCCGCGAACTCCTCGTAGGCACCGGCGACACCCGAACCGAATCCGACTCCCTCGGGACCCTCGAGATCCCGGCCCACGTCTACTGGGGGATCCACACGGCGCGAGCGCTCGTGAACTTCCCCATCACGCGGCGGGCCATCTCGAACTATCCCGACCTCGTGCGTGCGCTCGCCCGCGTCAAGCAGGCTGCCGCCCGCGCCAACCGCGAGATCGGCGTCCTCGACCCCGCGAAGGCGGACGTCATCGACCGGGTGTGCGAGCGCATCGTCGCGGGCGAACTTCACGACCAGTTCGTCGTGGGCGTCATCCAGGGCGGCGCGGGCACGAGCACCAACATGAACACCAACGAGGTCATCGCGAACGCGTGCCTCGAGGAGCTCGGCTACGAGAAGGGCGACTACGCCCACCTGCACCCGATCGACGACGTGAACCGCTCGCAGTCGACCAACGACGTCTACCCCACGGCCATCAAGCTCGCCATGGTGTTCGGCGTCCAGCGCCTGCTCGACGAGCACCGGCTGCTCACGGCGAGCTTCCGTGCGAAGGGGCGCGAGTTCGCGCACGTGCTCAAGGTGGGCCGCACACAGCTCCAGGACGCCGTCCCCATGACCCTCGGGCAGGAGTTCGCGGGCTTCGCGACGACCCTCGCGGAGGACTTCGACCGCCTCTCCGAGGTGATCCCGTGGCTCAACGAGATCAACATGGGGGCGACGGCGATCGGCACCGGCATCACCGCCGACCCGCGCTACGCGGAGGCCGTGCGTCGGCACCTCGAGGAGGTGACCGGCATCCCGCAGGAGACGGCGCCCGACCTCATCGAGGCGACGGCCGACGCGGGCATCTTCATGACGCTCTCGGGCACCCTCAAGCGCGCGGCCGTCAAGCTCTCGAAGATCTGCAACGACCTGCGGCTCCTCTCGTCCGGGCCCCAGGCGGGACTCGGCGAGATCCAGCTGCCCCCGCGGCAGGCGGGTTCGTCGATCATGCCCGGCAAGGTGAACCCGGTGATCCCCGAGGTCGTCAACCAGGTCGCCTACAGCGTCATCGGCGCGGACGCGACCGTGACGGCCGCCGCCGAGGCGGGACAGCTGCAGCTCAACGCCTTCGAGCCGGTCATCGCCCACTCGATCCTCCAGTCGCTCTCGTGGATGACCAATGCGTGCCGCACCCTGCGTGTCAACTGCGTCGACGGCATCACGGCGAACGAGGCGCGTCTCGCGGGTCAGGTGGCGTCGAGCGTCGGCGTCGTCACGGCGCTCACGCCCTACATCGGCTACACGGAGGCGGCCGCGCTCGCGCACACCGCGCTCACGACGAACGAGTCGATCGCCGACCTCGTCGTCGGCCGCGGTCTCATGACGCGCGACGACGTCGAGCGGGTGCTCGCACCCGAGCGGCTCTCGGGCATCGTGCCCCCCACGGGTGCGATCCCCGTCGTCGTCGGCAAGGTCGTCGAGTAGCCTCGCCCGGCGGACGCGCGGGCCGACCTCACACGGGACGTTCGTCGTCGAGGGGGATGTCGTCGTCGACGTCCTCCTCGACGCGCTCGTCGGGATCGAGCGTCGGCGGGGGTGCCGGTTCCTCCTCCTCGAGCGGCACGGGGCGCTCGTCGTCGGGATTCGGCTCGTAGTCGATCGTGTCGCGGTCCATACGCGCTCTCCTTCCGCTCACCCCATTGTGCGCTCCCACCGCACGTCGGCGGGGGACTTGTCGAACCGCCAGCCGCGCCACACGGGATGCCGCAGCCGGCCGTCGCTCGTGGTCTCGCTGTACTCGACCTCGCCCACGAGCTCGGGGCGCACCCAGCGTGCGCTCCGCGCATCCGGGGCCGGCACACCCTCGATCTCGGGGCCATCGACCTCGAGGGCGTCGAGACGCACCCGCACGGCGGTGAGGTCGCGATCCGTGAAGCCCGTGCCCACGCGACCCGCGTAGCGCAGGCGTCCGTCGTCGTCCGGCACGGCGAGCAGGAGCGATCCGATCGTGTCGGCGCGGACGCCGTTGCCGGGGCGCCACCCCGCGACGACCGCCTCCTGGGCGCGCGTGTGCCGGAACTTGAGCCAGTCGCGGCTGCGTCGGCCCTCGCGGTAGGGCGAGTCCACGCGCTTGGCCATGACCCCCTCGAGGCCGAGCTCGCGGCTCGTCGCGAGCGCCGCGTCGAGGTCGTCGCCTGCGTCGGGTGGTACACGGATGAGGTCGCTCTCGCGCACGAGGCGTTCGAGGCGCGCGCGTCGCTCGGCGTAGGGGAGGCCCATGAGGCTCCGGCCGTCCTCCTCGAGCACGTCGAACACGTAGTACTCCACGCCGACCGCCTTGCGGGCGCGCTCCACGTCGCGGGGGTTGGTGAGCCCCGCGCGCTGCTGGATGCTGGAGAAGCGCGGCACGCCGCGCTCGTCGGGCGCGACGATCTCGCCGTCGAGCACGACGTCGCCGCGCACCGACTCGGCGAGCACCGCGAGCTCGGGGAAGGTCGGCGTGAGGTCGAGGCCGTTGCGCGAGGTGAACTCGACCTCGTCGCCTGAGACGCGCGCGACCGCGCGGAAGCCGTCCCACTTCATCTCGAAGCGCCACCCGTCCCGGTCCCGCAGCTCGCCCGGCTCGGCGGCGGTCGCGAGCATGGGGTGCACGCCGGCCGTGCGCCGTCGGGAGCCGACGACCGTCTTGCCGCGCCGCAGGCCCCGGCCGGGGGAGGTCGACGGCGGGGGCCGATAGGGCTGCGAGCCGTCGTGCTCGGGGTGCGGGGTCTGGTCTTTCATGAGGTGGATGAGCCACTGCGGCTTCGCGTCGTCGCCGCCCGTGCGGATGAGGGCGAGGCGGTGCGAACCGTGGGTGCGGCCGTGGATGGTCACGATGACCTCCTCGCCCTCGCGCCACTTCTCGAGCTCGTAGTCGCCCGTGTCCCAGATCGTGACGGTGCCCGCGCCGTACTCGCCCTTCGGGATGGTGCCCTCGAACGACCCATACTCGATCGGGTGGTCCTCGGTCTGCACCGCGAGATGGTTGACGCCCGGGTCGGTCGGGAGACCCTTCGGGAGCGCCCACGACACGAGCACGCCGTCGCGCTCGAGGCGGAAGTCGTGGTGCAGGCGCGTCGCGTGATGCTCCTGGATGACGAACCTGGGCCGCTCGGAGGGCTCGGCGACCGCATCCGTCCCGCCCATCGGCTCGGGGGTCTTCGCCGCGTCGCGCATCGAGCGGTAGGTGCCGAGCCGCTCGTCGACGTCAGTTCCGAGGTGGATGGCTCGCCGAGAGTTCGGCGAGCGGGTCCCCCTTCTTCTCGAGACGTTCGAGCACCTCGCCGAACTCGAGCTGGCGCAGGCGGGGGGAGAGGAGCTCGCGCCAGGTGCGCGGCGCCGCGACGGTCGGACGCAGCCTGCCGCGCAGCGAGTACGGCACGATCGTCGTCTTCGAGCCGTTGTTCTGGCTCCAGTCGAGCAGCACCTTCCCGCCGCGGAGGGCCTTCTTCATGTCGCTCACGACGAGCTCGGGATGATCCGCTTCGAGCGAGCGCGCGAGCTCGTGGGCGAGCGCCGACACCTGATCGCTCGACTGCGTGCCGTCGAGTGCCGCGTAGAGGTGGATGCCCTTGCTGCCGCTCGTGACGGGCATCGGATCGAGCCCGATGTCCTGGAGGATCTCGCGCACGAGCTTCGCGACCTCGACGCATTCCGCGAGCCCCGCGCCCTCGCCGGGGTCGAGGTCGAGCACCATGCGGTCGGGGTTGCGCCGCGTGCCCCCGCGGCCGAAGCGCCACTGCGGCACATGGATCTCGAGCGCGTTCTGCTGCGCGATCCAGACGAGCGTCGCCAGGTCGTTGACGAGCGGGTAGGTGTTGACGTGGTCGCTGTGCTGGATCTCGCGACGCGGGATCCAGGAGGGCGCCGAGTCGGGCAGGTTCTTCTCGAAGAACACCTGCCCGGGCTTCTCGGCGGTACCGACTCCCGAGACCCAGCGCTTGCGGGTCGCCGGGCGGTCCTTCGCGTGCGGAACGAGGTACTCCGCGACGCGCGTGTAGTAGTCGAGCACCTCGGCCTTCGTCGTGCCGGTCTCCGGGTACATGACCTTGTCGAGGTGGGTGAGGCGCAGCCGATGGCCGCCGACGGAGACGTACTGCTCGGTCGACGGGTTCGCGGGGCGTGCCATTCGGGCACCCTACCCGCGGCTCCATCCCGCCTCAACGGGCTTCACCCCGGCCGGAAACGATGGGACGATGGCGGGATGCGCTCCATCTGGAAGGGCTCGCTGAGCTTCGGGCTCGTCAACGTGCCGGTGAAGCTGTACTCGGCGACCGAGGATCACGACGTGCCGCTGCACCAGGTGCACGACAAGGACGGCGGGCGCATCCGCTATAAGCGCGTGTGCGAGATCGACGGCGAGACCGTCGACTACGAGCACATCGCGAAGGCCTACGTCGACGGCGAGCAGACGGTCATCCTCACGGACGACGACTTCGCGGCGCTGCCCGTCGAGCGCTCGCGCGACATCGACGTCGTCGAGTTCGTGCCGACGGCGCAGATCGACCCCATCATGTTCGACAAGAGCTACTACCTGTCGCCGGACTCGAAGTCGACGAAGGCGTACGTGCTGCTCATGCGCACGCTCGAGGAGTCGGACCGCACGGCCATCGTGAAGTTCGCGCTCCGCCAGAAGACGCGCCTCGCGGCGCTCCGCGTGCGCGACGGCGTCCTCACGCTGCAGACCCTGCTGTGGGACGACGAGGTGCGCGAGGCGCGGTTCCCCGAGCTCGACGAGACGCCGCGCATCACGGCTGCCGAGCTCGCGATGTCGAAGCAGCTCGTGGAGAGCTTCGCGTCCGACTTCGAGCCCGAGAAGTTCACCGACGACTACCAGGAGCAGTTGCGCACGCTCGTGGAGGCCAAGCTCGAGCAGGGCGACGCGCTCGACACCGAGGCGACGTTCGGGCGCAGCACCGAGGAGGGCGGCGGCGAGGTGCTCGACCTCATGGACGCGCTCAAGCGCTCGGTCGAGAAGCGCCGCGGCGGCGGTTCCGCGAAGGGAGCCGCGAAGAAGGAGCCCGCGACGAGGTCGTCGGCCGCGAAGTCGGCGGCGAAGAGCCCGGCCAAGAAGTCCCCGGCGAAGAAGCAGACGAAGTCCGCGTGAGCGCCGACGCCTCGTGGTCGCGTCGCGCCCTCGTGCCCGCGATCGGGGTCGCCGCGTCGGCCCTCGTGCTCTTCGGATTCCAGCTGCCCGGGTGGGGTCATCTGCTGCTCGCGGCGTCCGTGGCCCTCGCCTGGTGGATGGATCGCGAGCTCGGGGTCGACCTGACCCTCATCGGCGTCGGCATCGCGATCGTGTCGTCGACCTCCGTCGAGGCCGACGTCGAATGGGGTGCGTTCTTCCGCATCGGCATCGTCCTGGCTCTCGCCGTCGCGACCCCGTTCCTGCTCGACCGCCTCCTGCTGCGTCGCCGCGCCATCCGCTTCCCGTGGCGCAGCCGCGAGAAGAAGACGCGGCTCGAGATCGCCTACCTGTTCCTCGTGCCGTTCCTCGGCTGGCTCATCCTGCCGTTCTACTTCATCCGCTCGGGCGCCTATCAGAACTGGCCGCACATCACCGACGTGTCGGAGCTGCTGCGCTTCTTCGTGGGCGTCAACGCCGTCGGCACGTGGGACGAGCTCTTCTTCATCTGCACGTGCTTCGCGCTGCTGCGGCGGCACTTCCCCGTGTGGCAGGCGAACCTCGTGCAGGCGGTCATCTTCGTGTCGTTCCTGTGGGAGCTCGGCTATCGCGCGTGGGGCCCGCTTCTCACGTTCCCGTTCGCTCTCCTGCAGGGGTACCTCTTCGCGCGCACGCGTTCGCTCGGCTACGTGCTCGCCGTGCACCTGCTGTTCGACGCGATCGTCTTCCTTGCGATCGTGCACGCGCACAACCCCGAGTGGTTCCCGATCTTCGTGTACTGAGCCGCCCGCGGCCGCTAGTGGTTGCGGATGAGGTCGACGAGCTCGCTCTTGCGCTTGCCGGAGTACCCCGAGATGCCGAGCTCCTTCGCGCGCGAGCGCAGCTCGGGCACCGTGCGATCCTCGAGGTTCTCGGCCCTTCCGCCGGCGCGGCTCACCGACTTCTGACCCCGCGCCGCGACGGCGTTCGAGATGCGCGCGGCCTTCTCCTTGCTGTTCCCCTTGTCGCGGAGCTCCTCGTAGAGTTCTGGCTTCTTGAGGGAGTTGTCGCGAGATCCGGGCATCGCTGTCAGAGCCCCTTTCCGCCCGTGACGGGCACGATGGCCCCGGAGACGTAGGAAGCCTCAGGGGACGCGAGGAAGACGTAGGCCGGCGCGAGTTCGGCGGGCTGCCCGGCGCGGCCGAGCGGGGTGTCCTGTCCGAACTCCGGCAGCGAGTCCGGCCAGCTCGTCGCGGGGATGAGCGGCGTCCAGATGGGGCCGGGGGCGACCGCGTTGACGCGGATGCCGCGCCCCCCGAGCTGCTGGGCGAGCGCCTTCGTGAAAGCCACCTGCGCCGCCTTCGTCATGGCGTAGTCGATGAGCTTGGGCGCGGGGTTGAACGCCTGGATCGACGACGTCGTGATGATCGACGCACCGGGCTTCAGATGCGGGATGGCGGCGCGCGCGAGCCACATGGGCGCGAAGAGGTTGGTGTCGAACACCCGCTCGATCTCGCGCGTGGGGATGTTCTCGAGACCGTCGCGGTTCTCCTGATAGCCCGCGTTGAGGACGAGGATGTCGAGGCCGCCGAGATCGGCGATCGTGCGTTCGACGAGCTGCGTGCATTGGTCCTCGGAGCGCACGTCGCCCGGGAAGAGGCACGCCGTGCGTCCGGCCTCCTCGATCCACTTCGCGGTCTCGCGCGCGTCCTCCTCCTCTTCCTCGAGGTAGGAGATCGCCACGTCGGCGCCCTCCCGCGCGTAGGCGATCGCGACGGCGCGCCCGATGCCGGAGTCGCCGCCCGTGATGAGGGCCTTCATGCCGGTGAGGCGGCCGGTGCCGCGGTAGCTCTCCTCGCCGTGGTCGGGCACCGGGTCGGTGCGCGAGGTGAGGCCGGGCTGCTCCTGCTCCTGCGGGCGGAAGCCGTCGGAGGGGTATCGCGTCACGGGGTTCGTCAGTGTCTCGCTCATGCGATCCAGCCGACTCCGCGCGCCGGGATGCCTCAAGGGGCTTCCCGTCGCCGCCGGTGCGTGCTACCCGCGTGCGGTGCGCCCGGCGCCGTCGCTGCGGGCCGCGTCGAGGATCGCGAGCGCGTCGGAGACGTCCTGGTCACGCTGGCGCGCGATCCAGTGATCGCGCGACACGTCGCGCACGGGGACGAGCACGGCCTCCGAGGCGTCGACGCCGCGCGCGAGCTGGCGCAGGCGCACGAACTCGGCGTCGAGCTCGGCGCCGCCGACGAGCGCGAGGTTCGTGATGTACCCCCAGAGCAGCGCCACGAGCAGCACCCCGATCGACCCGTAGAGGGCGCCGTACGCGCCGACGATCATCACGTAGAGGGCGTAGCCGCCCGTCGCGACGGCCCACGCGCCGATCGCGAAGAGGGTGCCGACGCTCACCCAGACCACGCGCTCGTGGCGCACGTTGGGGGTGAGCGTGTAGAGGCTCGCGACGAACAGCAGCGCGAGCACGACCAGGAGCGGCCAGCGGACGCCGTCCCACACCATCGCGACCACGGGGGCGAGACCGCGCCGCCCCAGGATGTCCTCGGTCGCCGCGGGTGTCGCGAGGAGCCCGAGCACGATCGCGGTCGCGAGCACGACGAGGAGCGCGGCGACGAGCAGCATCCGTGCGCGGAACGCCCAGAACGGGCGCCCCTCCTGCACCTCGTAGACCGCGTTGACGGCCCGGCCGAACGCCGTCGCGTAACCCGACGCGGTCCACAGCAGCAGCACGAGCGCGGCGGCGAGCGCGATCCCCGGGTTGTCGAGCCCGAGCAGCTCCGTGATGGGGTCGCCGAGCGACCGCGCCACATCCTTCGGGAGCAGTGTGCCCGCGATCGCGACGAGATCTTTCACCGCCCCCTCGCGGTTGCCGGCGAGCGCGAAACCGGAGGCGAAGGCGAGGGCGGTCGGGAAGGCGGCGAGCGTCGTGTAGAACGTGAGCGCGGCCGCCGCGTCGATGCCGCGATGGCGCACGAAGCCATGCCACGCGCGCCGAAGCGCGAGCCGCCAGCTCCCGCGAGGGAGCTCCGCCTTCCCGCGACGCGCGAGGGCCTCCATCACGCCCGCCGCATCCGGATCCGGGTGAGCGACGGCAGCACGAACCAGGCGATCACCCCGAGCACGAGCACGATCGCGCCCGCGATGAAGCCCGCGCCGTGCCCGGCGACCATGTCGAAGATGAGAAGAGCGGTGCCCGCGAGCGTCACGAGCACGGCGGCGAGCGTCGCGATGAGCAGGACGTTCGCGGTCGCCACGAGGCTCCGCTTCGCCCGCTGGCGGAACAGGGCGCGATGCATGCTCACGGGCGCGATCGCGAGGAGCGTCGCGAGCGACGCGAAGCCGACGAGCGCGAGGTAGACCGCGAGCTGGTAGCCGTCGAGCTCCTCGAAGCGCGCCTGGAAGACGATCGCGAGCAGGAAGCCCATGAGGATCTGGGTGCCCGTCTGCACGACGCGCGTCTCCTGCAGGATGTCGTTCCAGTTGCGGTCGAGTCGCTCGGTCTCCGTCTCGTCGCGCCCGTCGCCCGGGAGGTCGTCGTCTACGGCCATGGCGGCATGGTACGGCTATCGTGGCAGCGTGACCGCCCCGTTGCCCGACCCTGTGGCGGATGATAACGATCCGACCGGCCCGGACCCCGTCGCGCGCGACGCGGCCATCGGCGAGACCGACTGGCGCGCGCCCGTGCCGGGCTCGGTACGGTCGACCTTCGCCGCGCCGAGCGGTGCGCTCGCCGTCGTCTCGCTCGGCGACCCCGCGCATCCTCGCGTGCTCCTCGCGCCGGGCGCCACGGGCTCGAAGGAGGACTTCGCGCTCATGCTCCCGCTGCTCGCGGCGGCCGGGTACTTCGTGCAGTCCTACGACCTCGCGGGCAACTACGAGTCGGCCGAGGCGGGCCCGCCGCCCGGGTCCCGCTACGACTACCCGCTCTTCGCGGCCGACCTCCTCGCGCTGCTCGAGGCGGGGAGCCCCGCGCACCTGCTCGGCTACTCCTTCGCGGGCATCGTCGCCCAGCTCGCGACCGTCGAGCGCCCCGACCTCGTGCGCTCGCTCACGCTCCTCACGACGCCCCCCGACCCGGGCAACTCGTACCGGTACGTCAAGCGCATCGGCTGGATCTCGCCCTTCCTCACGGGGCGCCAGGGCGCCGGGCTCATGATCTGGGGGATCGTGACCAACAAGAACCGGGTGGGCCCGTCGCGGCTCGAGTTCGTCCGTGCGCGTTTCGCCCTCACCCGCCGCGACTGCATCGACGACATCGTGGGCCTCATGAAGCGCGCGCCGGACGTGGCGGCCGCGCTGCGTGCGACGGGCGTGCCGACACTCGTCGCGACGAGCGAGCACGACCTGTGGCCCCTCGCGCGCTACGCGGCCTTCGCGGAGCGCGTCGGCGCGCGCATCGCCGTGTACCGCACGGGTCACAGCCCCTGCGAGACGACACCGCACCAGCTCGTGCGCGACATGCTGCGCCTGTTCCGCGACGCCGAGGCGCGCTGACCCTCGGCCGTGGCTCCGCCTCGACGGCGGGCGTCAGCCGCGGTGCCGCATCCGCTCCGGTGCCCTGTGCGTCGCGCGCCAGATCCGGCGGGCGCGGATGCGCGCCCACGGCGCGTCGTCGGGCCAGTGGTTGCGGAGCGTCGGGATGACCCAGCTCACGCGGCGGCGCAAGCCCGCGAAGGTGGCGAACGGCCGCGCCGAGATCGCGACCTGGAAGCGCGAGTCGTAGACGACGCGCATCCAGGGCTTGACGTGGAGGCTCAGGTCGAGGTCGTCGTGGATCTCGCGCTGCGAGCGGTGCACCTCGCTCGAGAGCTCCTGCCACACCTCGCGCCGCATGACGAAGTTCGATCCGAAGATCGGCGGATGCCCGAGGTAGGGCGTGAGCGCCGCGAGCATGCCGCCGAGGTAGATGACGCGGCCGAGGGTGTGCACGAGACGGCTCGAGCCGTAGAAATAGCCGATGCCCGTGAGCACCGAGAGGTCGGGCTCGCTCTCGAAGCGCTCCACCGCGTGCGCGATCCACCCGGGCGGCGGGACGCTGTCGGCGTCGAGCCGGGCGATGAGCTCACCCGTCGCGGCGTCGTAGCCCGTCGAGGCCGCCTGGGGGATGCCCGGGTCGGGTTCCGTCACGACGCGCGCGCCCGCCGCGTGGGCGACCTCGGCCGTGCCGTCCCAGCTCGCGTTGTCGACGACGACGATCTCGTCGGGGCGCCGCGTCTGAACCGCGAGTGCGTCCAGGCACACCGCGAGCATCTCGGCGTCGTTGCGAGCCGGGATGACCACCGAGATCGTCGTCACACGCCCCAGGCTACGCCCCGCGCGGCGGCGGGGGTGTCGCGCCCGCGCGCCACAGGTGCAGAGCGGCGTAGCTGCGCCACGGCGCCCAGCGCTCGGCGTGGCGTGCGAGGCCCGCCCGATCGCCCGGGAGTCCGAGCGCCGTCGCGTGTTTCCGGACGACGAGGTCGTCGACGGGGAGCACGTCGGGTGCGCCGAGTGCGCGCATCGCGAGATAGTCGGCGGTCCAGGGGCCGATGCCGCGTCGCGCGAGGAGCGCCGAGCGGAACTCGGCGAGGGGCATGCCGATGTCGAGCGAGAGGCGCCCGTCGGCGAGGGCCTCGGCGACCCCGACGATCGCGTCGATGCGGCTCGCGGGCCCGCGCAGCACCTCCCGGCCCCGCTCGGCGATCCGCTGCGCGCTCGGGAAGCGGCCTTCACCGAGCTCGGCGACGATCCGTCCGAGCACCGTGCGCGCGGACGCGACGGAGATCTGCTGCCCCACGAGCGTGCGGAAGAGCGCCTCGCTCGGGTCGAAGGAGCCCGCGATCCGGATGCCGGGGACCGCCGCGACGAGCGGGGCGAGGTGAGGGTCGGCTCCGAGGGCCGCGTCGATCGCGACGGCGTCCGCGTCGAGGTCGAAGGCGCGTCGGATGCGGGCGACCGCGACGCCGACGTCGGCGAGCCGCGACAGCCGCACGGTCGCCCGCAGCGCCCCGGGCGTGGCGGCCGCGCGCACCTCGATCGTCGCGGGTCCGCCGGGCAGGTCGAGCGGCCTCGCGAAGGAGACGTCGTCGCCCACCTCGAGACCGGGGATCGCGTGGTCGGCGAAGAAGCGGAACAGGCCGGGGACGTCGAGCGGCGCGCGCGCCGCGAGGTGCAGCGCGAGGCTCCCC
This sequence comes from Actinomycetes bacterium, assembly GCA_023428065.1. Lineage (GTDB taxonomy): Bacteria > Actinomycetota > Actinomycetes > Actinomycetales > Microbacteriaceae > Homoserinibacter. The sequence continues at coordinate 18,814 of JAEYZI010000092.1, forward strand.
GCGGCGGCGTCCGGGCCCCGGGGGACTCCGGCACGACCTCGTCGGCTGAGCGCGCGCAGTTCGCTCGGCGTCGCGCGGTACACGGCCGAGATCGTGTCGTTGAACTGGCGGAGGCTCCCGAAGCCCGCCGCGAAGGCGATGTCGGCGATCGGCAGCTCGGTCGAGGCGAGCAGCGTCCGCGCCGTCTGCGCGCGGTGGGCGCGGGCGAGCGCGAGGGGGCCAGCGCCGAGCTCCGCCGTGAGCACGCGGGTGAGGTGGCGGCTCGAGTAGCCCAGCCGCCGGGCGAGCCCCTCGACGCCCTCGCGTTCGACGACGCCGTCCTCGACGAGGCGCATGGCGCGCGCCGCGAGGTCGTCGCGCAGGTTCCAGTCGGGGGAGCCGGGCACGGCGTCCGGCTGGCAGCGTTTGCACGCGCGCAGGCCCGCCTCGTGCGCGGCGGCCGCCGTGCGGTAGAAGGTCACGTTGCCGGGCTTGGGGGTGATCGCGGGGCAGCTCGGGCGGCAGTAGATGCCGGTCGAGTGCACTCCCGCGATGAACTGGCCGTCGAAGCGCGCGTCGCGCGAGGCGAGCGCGCGATAGCGCGTGGCGAAGAGCGTCGCGTCGTCGGCCATGCCCCCACCCTCGCACGGTCCACGGACACCGAATCGCGGATTTCGGACATGGTTCGGCCGGCGCATCGGACCGGCAGGGCCCGTACTCGCTAGCCTCGATGCGTGCTGGAGGAACTGCGCGGGCAGCTCGGCGCCGCCCTCGTGACGGATGCCGCGGTGCTCGACACGCTGCGCGCCGACAAGTCGGGACGGATCTCCGCCTCGGCTCCGCTCGCCCTCGTCGAGGCGCGGGAGATCGCCGACGTGCAGGCCGCCCTGCGCTGGGCGAGCGCGCACGGCGTCCCCGTCGTGCCGCGCGGCGCCGGCACCGGGCTCGCGGGAGGCGCCATCGCGCAGGCGGGGGAGCTCGTCGTCTCGACGGCGCGCATGAACCGCATCCTCGAGATCTCGGTCGAGGACGAGCTCGCCGTCGTCGAGGCGGGTGTCGTGAACGCCGACCTCAACGCGGCCCTCGCCCCCCACGGCCTCTGGTACACCCCCGACCCCGCGAGCCGCGCGATCTCGACGATCGGCGGCAACATCGCGACCAACGCGGGCGGCCTCATGTGCGTCAAGTACGGCGTGACGCGCGAGTCCGTGCTCGGCCTCACGCTCGTGCTCGCCGACGGGCGCGTCCTCGAGCTCGGCCACCGCACCGTGAAGGGCGTCACCGGGTACGACCTCACGGCGCTCGTGATCGGCTCGGAGGGCACGCTCGGCGTCGTCGTCGGCGCGACCGTGCGGGTGCGCCCCCTCACGCGCGGCGAGATCGTGACCGTGAGCGCGGCGTTCCCCGACGTCGAGGCCGCGGCGCGCGCGTCGGCGGCGATCACGGCATCCGGCATCCGCCCCGCGGCACTCGAGCTGCTCGACGCGTCCGCGGTCGAGGCGATCGCCGAGCTCCTCGACACAGAGCTCGTCGGCCCGCTCCTCGTCGTGCAATGCGACGGGGCGTCGGCGGGAGGGGAGGCGGATGCCGTCACGGCCCTCGTGCGGGCGCACGGGGGCCTCGCGCGCCGCTCGACCGACGCGGAGGAGGGGGAGCGGCTCTTCGCGATCCGGCGGGCCTTCCACCCCGCGATGGAGCGTCGCGGCGCCGTGCTCATCGAGGACGTCGCGGTGCCGCGGAGCGCGCTGCCGGCCATGTTCGCGGCGATCGTGGGGATCGAGCGCCGGTACGGCATCCGCATCCCCACCGTCGCGCACGCGGGCGACGGCAACCTGCACCCGAACTTCGTGATCGAGGGCGATCCGGGCGCGGGGCACCTCGACGTGCCGGAGGCGGTGTGGGCCGCGGCCGACGAGCTCTTCCGCGAGTGCTTGCGGCTCGGCGGCACCCTCACGGGCGAGCACGGCGTCGGCATGCTCAAGCGGCGTTGGCTGCGCGAGGAGCTCGGCGACGACTCCATCGAGCTGCAGCGCGGGATCAAGGCGGTCTTCGATCCCGCGGGGATCATGAACCCCGGCAAGGTGTTCTGACACCTCCGAGAGAACTCACAGCCCGGCCTCGGGAATGTCGCGGGCGCGCGGGGTGTTGTAGCACTCGACATGAGTACCCGCCTCGCCGTCCCGCGCCCGACCACGGGCGTCCTCCGCCTGCGCCCGACCATGCGTGGTCGGGGCTTCGTCGTCGGCACCGTGGATGCCGCCGGCCCCGACACCAACGGCTTCGCGCCCCGCGACCGGGTCACCTGGCGTGACACGGGCGAGGAGCTCGGCGAGCTCGTGCTCCGCCCGCAGCGCGACGTGCTCGGCGTGCCGCGGTGGATCACCGATGAGCAGGTCGTCTCGTACCTCGGCCCCGGCCTCGTGGCGCGGGCGCTCGTGCGCACCCGCCCGTTCAGCCGCGGAGACGGCGTGCGGGTCGTGTCGGCCGAGCCCCTCGTCGCCGAGATGACGGCCGCGTGGGCCCGTTCCCTCGGTGCGCGCATCGTCGAGGACGAGGGCGAGCTCGCGATCCACGACGATCTCCGCGCGCGCCGCGCGGTGCTCGCCGGTCACGGCAAGCTCGCCGAGGCCGCCGTCGAGGTGTTCCAGGCGATCCGCCGCGGCGTCTTCGACGACGTCGACCCGATCCGCACCGCGTCGCCCCGCGTCGCAGCCTGACGCCGCGCGCAGGGCGCGCCCTAGGCTGAGCGCATGACCTTCCTGCCGATGCCCGAGGACGCGGAGTTCAGCACCGACGCCCTCGCCGCCGCCGAGCGACAGGTCGAACGGCACGGCGGCCGCATCTCCAACACGCAGCGCACGCTGCTCGGCCACGTGCCGAGCTTCGAGGCCTACATGCAGTGGGACACGCTCAAGGACGAGCTCGAGCCCTACATCGGGGAGCGCGCCGTCTCGCTCTTCGCCTACGCGATCTCGGATGCGGCCGACGGTCTCGTGTGCTCGGCGACGTTCCGCCGCATCCTCGTGGAGTCGGGAGACGACCCCGACAACCCGCAGGTGACCGAGACCGAGCAGCTGCTGCTCGACTGGGGCCGCATGATCGCGACGCGACCGGGCGACATCCCGCCGGATGTCCGGGCGCGGCTCGAGGAGGCGTTCTCGCCCAAGCTGCGTCTCATGCTCGTCGCGTTCGCGGGTCTCACGGTCGCCATGAACCTCGTGACGACCGTGGGCCGGATCCCGCTCGACGAGTCGCTGTACGAGTTCCGCGCGCCCGGCGACACGCGCGTCGACTGACGCGCGCGGTCTCGCCGACCTCGGCCCAGGCGCCTCGACCGGAGAGTTGGGGTTGCGGCGACTCTAAGTGCTAGGATGACGTTCAGGTCAATCTGACCTTTACAGGAGTCGTCATGGGCACACGCATCGACCTCGCGGTCTCGACCGTGATCTTCGCCCTGCGTCCGGACGACGACGGTCGCCTCGTGCTCTCGATCCCGCTCGTGCGGCGCACGCGCGACCCCTTCGAGGGGCGGTGGGCGCTGCCCGGCGGCGCGGCCGACGCCGAGGAGAGCCTCGCCGACACGGCCGCGCGCAAGCTCGCCGAGACGACGGGGGTCACGCCCGCGTACCTCGAGCAGCTCTACTGCTTCGGCGAGCCCGACCGCTCGCCGTCCGGCCGCGTCGTCTCGGTCGTCTACTGGGCCCTCGTGCGGGGGGAGCAGGCGGAGCTCGTCACCGACGAGAACGTCGCCTGGTTCCCCGCCGACGAGCTCCCGGAGCTCGCGTTCGACCACAACCTCATCGTCGACTACGCCCTCTGGCGCCTGCGCACGAAGCTCGAGTACGCGCGCATCGCCCACGCCTTCCTCGGCCCCACCTTCACGCTCGCCGAACTGCGCCGCGTGCACGAGATCGTGCTGCAGCGCGAGCTCGACCCCGCCAACTTCCGCCGCCAGATCGAGGCGAGTCACGCGCTCGTCCCCACCGGCGAGCGCGTGACGGGGGGTCGCCACCGGCCGCCCCGGCTCTACCGCTACGACACCTCCGTCGAGACCGTCGACAACGGCCCCCTGACCCACGCCGGCATCCGCTGACCCGCCCGAAAGAAGAACCACCGTGGTTTCCGTCGATACGAACATCCAGTTGATCCGCGCGACCGGGAGGGACGCCGCGGGGAAGACCGCCGCGGCCTGCAGTCCCGCGCTCGCCTCCGCCCCGTGGGAGTTCGACGGCGTGCTCCAGTACGGGCCGGGGTCGTCGATGGGCGACGTCATCCCCGTCGGCTCGCCCCGCCAGGGTGCCCTGCCGGTCGAATACCAGCGGGCCTCGGCCGAGGAGCTGCACGCCCGCATCCGCGCGGCGAAGGAGACCCTCGGGGACCGCGTCGTCGTGCTCGGCCACTTCTATCAGCGCGACGAGGTCGTGCAGCACGCCGACTTCCTCGGCGACTCGTTCCAGCTCGCGAACGCGGCGCAGACCGTGCCGAACGCCGAGGCGATCGTGTTCTGCGGCGTGCACTTCATGGCAGAGACGGCCGACATCCTCGCGCAGCCGCACCAGGAGGTGATCCTGCCCAACCTCGCGGCGGGCTGCTCGATGGCCGACATGGCCGACATCGACTCGGTCGAGGAGTGCTGGGCGCAGCTCGAGGCGCTCTACGGCACCGAGCCGGATGCCGACGGCCGGGTGCCCGTCATCCCCGTGACCTACATGAACTCCTCGGCGGCCCTCAAGGGCTTCTGCGGGCGCAACGGCGGCATCGTGTGCACGAGCTCGAACGCCGAGACGGTGCTCGAGTGGGCGTTCGAGCGCGGCCAGCGGGTGCTGTTCTTCCCCGACCAGCATCTCGGCCGCAACACGGCCAAGAAGATGGGGGTGCCGCTCGAGGCGATGCCCATGTGGGATCCGCGCAAGCCGCTCGGCGGCAACGCGGGCGACGACCTGCTCGCGGCGCGCGTGATCCTGTGGCACGGCTTCTGCTCGGTGCACAAGCGCTTCACCGTGCAGCAGGTCGAGAAGGCGCGCGCCGAGCATCCCGGCGTGCGCGTCATCGTGCACCCCGAGTGCCCCATGCCGGTCGTCGACGCGGCCGACGAGGCTGGCTCGACCGACTACATCCGCAAGGCCGTCGCGGCGGCGACCGAGCCCACGACCTTCGCGATCGGCACCGAGATCAACATGGTCAACCGCCTCGCCGCCGAGTACCCCCAGCACGAGATCTTCTGTCTGGACCCCGTCGTGTGCCCGTGCTCGACGATGTACCGCATTCACCCCGGCTATCTCGCATGGGTGCTCGAGGGCCTCGTCGCGGGGGAGACGCTCAACCGCATCGAGGTTCCCGCGGACGTCGCGGCGGACGCGCGCGTGGCGCTGCAGCGCATGCTCGACGCGAAGCCGAAGGTCTGACGTGCGCGTCGCCGTCGTGGGCACCGGGATCGCGGGCCTCATCGCCGCCTATCGCGCGAGCGCGCGCCACGAGGTCGTGCTCGTGACGAAGGCCGAGCTCGCCGAGTCGAACACGAAGTACGCGCAGGGCGGCATCGCCGCGGCGCTCTTCGCCGACGACTCGGTCGCCGCGCACATCGCCGACACGCTGCGCGCGGGAGCGGGGCTGTGCGATCCCGCGGTCGTCGAGGTGCTCTGCGCCGAGGGGCCGCAGCGCGTGCGCGACCTCATGGCGCTCGGCGTCGAGTTCGACCGCGCGGCCGACGGCGAGCTCGCGCGCGGGCACGAGGCCGCGCACTCCGCGCGGCGCGTCATCCACGCGGGCGGCGACGCCACGGGTCTCGCGGTCGAGGTGGCCCTGCTCCGGGCGGTGCGCGCCCTCGCGGTCGAGGTGCACGAGCACACCTTCATGCGGGATCTCGTGGTGACGCGGGACGCCTCCGGGGTGCCGCGGGTCACGGGGATCGAGGCGGTCGCCCCCGACGGCACGGCGTTCCGCATCGACGCGGACGTCGTCGTGCTCGCCTCGGGCGGCGCGGGCCAGCTCTACCGGCACACCACGAACCCCGCCGTCACGACGGGCGACGGCATCGCGGCCGCCTGGCGCGCGGGAGCCGAGCTCGGCGACGTCGAGTTCTTCCAGTTCCACCCGACCGCGCTCGCGGTGTCCGGCAGCCCGCTCGTGTCGGAGGCCGTGCGAGGCGAGGGGGCGACGCTCCTCGACGAGCAGGGACGGCGATTCATGTTCGACGTGCATCCCGACGGCGAACTCGCGCCCCGCGATGTCGTCGCGCGCGGGATCGCTCGCGCCATGGCGCGGCAGGGCGGGCGTCCCGTGCTCCTCGACGCCACGGGCGTCGAGGAGGCCCATGCGCCCGGGTTCCTCGCGGAGCGGTTCCCGAGCATCACGCGTGTCACGCGCGAGCACGGCTTCGACTGGACGCGGGAGCCCGTGCCCGTGACCCCCGCGGCCCACTACTGGATGGGCGGGGTGCGCACGGATCTCGACGGCCGCACGACGCTGCCTGGGCTCTACGCCGTCGGCGAGGCCGCCTGCACGGGCGTCCACGGCGCCAACCGTCTCGCCTCCAACTCGCTGCTCGAGTCGCTCGTCTTCGCGTGGCGGGCGGCGGACGCGCTCGAGGCGGACGCCGCGGACGCCGCCGACGCGCGGGAGCGGGCCGCGCAGCCGCCGCCGCGCAGTCAGCGCCTCGCCGTGCTCACGAGCGAGGCGCTCGCGAGCGCCCCGGCGCACGCGCGGCCCCGTCGCGAGGACATCCAGAACGTCATGTGGGGCGCCGTCGGACTCGAACGCGACGCCGTGTCCCTGCGCGCCGCCGCCGACACCCTCGCCGAGTGGGCGGTCGACGGCCGGACGGTGCCCGAGCTCGAGGACCGCAACCTGCTCGATCTCGCCCGCCTCGTGACGCACGCGGCCCTCGCGCGCGAGGAGTCGCGCGGCGCCCACGAGCGCACCGACCACCCCGACACGCGAGACGAGTGGCGGGTCTCGCTCGGCTGGAGGCTCGAGCCCGCCACGCTTTACCAGGAGGTGCTCGCGTGAGCGCGCAGGTCGACGACATCATCCTCCGCGCGCTCGCGGAGGACGCCCCGTGGGGTGACGTCACGAGCGAGGCGTTCCTGCCGACCGGGGCCACGGCATCCGCGGCCCTCGTCGCGCGCGAGCCCGGCGTGCTCTCAGGCATCGAGGTGTTCGCGCGCGTGTTCGAGCTCGTCGACGACGACACGACCGTCGAGCTCGGGCTCGATGACGGCGAGCCCTTCGCCGCGGGCGCCGTGCTCGCGCGCGTCGCGGGCGGCGCTCACGCCGTGCTTCGTGCGGAGCGGATCGCGCTCAACCTCGTGCAGCGCATGAGCGGCATCGCGACCCTCACGTCCCGCTATGTCGCGGCCGTCGACGGCACGGGAGCCCGCATCGTCGACACCCGGAAGACGACGCCCGGCCTCCGCGTGCTCGAGCGGCAGGCGGTGCGCGACGGCGGCGGGAGCAACCACCGCTTCTCGCTCTCGGATGCCGCGATGGCGAAGGACAACCATCTCGCCGTGCTGGCCGCGTCCGGCGTGTCGGTGGGCGACGCGATCCGGAGCGCGCGTGCGCGGCTCGGGCACACCGTGCATCTCGAGGTCGAGGTGGACCGGCTCGACCAGATCGAGGAGGTCGTCGCCGCGGGTGTCGACACGATCATGCTCGACAACTTCACCCCCGACGAGCTACGGCGGGGAGTCGCGCTCGTCGCGGGGCGTGCGACCGTCGAGGCCTCCGGCGGCGTGAACCTCGACACGGTGCGCGCGATCGCCGAGAGCGGCGTCGACGTCATCTCGGTCGGCGCTCTCACCCACAGCGTCCGCGCCCTCGATCTCGGGCTCGACGTGACGGTCGCCTGACATGGACGAGCTGCTGTACCTCGACACCGCCGCGACCACTCCCGTGCGCCGCGAGGTGCTCGAGACGATGTGGCCCTACCTGACGGGTGACTTCGGCAACCCCTCGAGCCACCATCAGCTGGGGGAGCGGGCGGCCCATGCCGTGCAGGCGGCACGCGCGACGATCGCGGAGCAGCTCGGGTGCCGGCCCTCGGAGATCGTCTTCACCTCGGGCGGCACCGAGGCCGACAACCTCGCGATCAAGGGCATCGCTCTCGGCGCTCCGCGCGGCCGTCACCTTGTCACGACCGTCATCGAGCACGAGGCGGTGCGGGAGTCTGCCGACTACCTCCGTCGGCACCACGGCTTCGAGGTCGCCGAGCTCGCGGTCGATCGTGACGGGCTCGTCGCGCCCGACGCTCTCGCCGCCGTGTTGCATCCGGACACGACGCTCGTGAGCATCCAGCACGCGAGCAACGAGGTCGGGACGGTGCAGCCGATCCGCGAGCTCGCCGCGATCGCGCGTGCCGCGGGCGTTCCGTTCCACACGGACGCCGTGCAGTCGGCGGATGCGCTCGAGGTCGGTCTCGAGGCGCTCGGGGTCGACGCGATCTCGATCGCGGGTCACAAGCTCGGCGCCCCCAAGGGCATCGGCGCGCTCGCGGTTCGCGGCGCCCTCGCGCTCGAGCCGCTCGTCCACGGGGGCGGTCAGGAGCGCGGACGCCGCTCGGGCACGGAGAACGTCGCCGGGATCGTCGGTCTCGCGACGGCGGTGGCCCTCGCTGCGCTCGAGCGCCCGCAACGGATCCGGCTGGCAGCGCTGCGCGACCGCATCATCGAGGGCGTGCTCGCGCGCGTACCGGGGGCGGTCCTCACGGGGTCGCGCGTCCACCGGCTGCCCGGCCATGCGTCGTTCTGCTTCCCCGGCACGAGCGGCGAGGCCGTGCTGCTCGAGCTCGAGCGCCGGGGGATCGTGTGCTCCTCGGGTTCGGCATGCGCCGCCGGCAGCGACGAGCCGTCGCCCGTGCTCCTCGCTCTCGGCGTGAGTCCGGAGGTCGCGCAGACCGCCGTGCGCTTCACGCTGCCCGTGGACGTCACCCCCGCCCAGGCGGACGAGGTCGTGGACCGCGTCGTCGAGGCGGTCGCCGCGGTGGGCGGCCTGCGCACCCGCTGAGCCCGCCCCGGCCGGGCGAAGGTCTCGACTCGATGTCGATGTCGCGCGGATGCGTCACCGGCATTGACACGAGCCGGGCGCGTGCGCTCTACTCATCTAGATAGGAAACTTTACTAACTAGGAAGGTGACCACATGCGCAACGTCGCACATGTCCGCCCGATTCTCGCCTCCGCGACCGCCGTCCTGGTCGTCGCGGGCCTCGCCGCCTGTGCGCCCGGAGGCGGTGACGACGCCGACGCCGTGACCATCCGCATCGCGATGGGCTCCTCGGGCGACGCCGTCGACAACAACTTCGAGGTGCTCAAGGAGCAGTACGAGGGGAAGTACCCCGGCCGCACGGTCGAGATCATCATCCAGGAGGACGACGTCTACCAGACCACGGGTCTCGCGACGCTCCTCACGAGCCGCGAGGCTCCCGACGCGTACTTCGAGTGGTCGGGCGCGCGCATGGCGTCCCACGTCGCCGACGGTCACGGCGCCGACATCAGCGAGGCTCTCGCCGGGCCGCTCTTCGAGGGCCGCTTCGAGGACGGCGCCTTCAACAACATGGACGTCGACGGCTCCGGCATCTACATGGTGCCGTGGACCGGTGACGTGACGAACGTCGTCTGGTACGACGTGGACGTCTTCGACGAGCTCGGAATCAGCGTGCCCGAGACCTGGGACGACTACATCGCCGCGAACCAGACGATGCTCGACGCCGGCTACCAGCCGCTCGTCGAGGGCAACAAGGACCAGTGGCCGGTCGGCAGCATCGCCTCCCACATCACCTCGCGCATGATCGGCGAGGAGGAGTACTCAGCCGTCATCGACGGCGAGGCGCCGCTCAACTCGCCGGAGATGGTCGCGGCGTTCGAGAAGATCGCCGAGCTCGCGCCCTACGTCAACCCGAGCATCAACGCGCTCGCGGACGACGAGGCCATGACGCAGTTCTTCCTCCAGCGCGCCGTCACCCACCAGATCGGCAGCTGGCTCATGGCCGACGCGGTCGAGAACGCCGACGGGCTGAACTTCGACTACTTCAACCTGCCCGCGTTCCCCGAGGGCAAGGGCGCGCAGGACAGCGTGCTCGGCGTCTCGACGGGCTTCATGGTCAACGCCCAGTCGGCGCACATCGAGGAGACCCTCGAGTTCCTCGCGCTCGTGGCATCCGAGGAGGGCACCAAGCTGTGGGCCGAGTCCGGTCTCGTGCCGCTCGCCAACAACGCCTTCGAGGGTGTCGACGCCGACCCGCGCACCGTCTCGCTCGCCGCGATGCTGTCGAACGCCGGCTCGCTCGTCGTCCCGGCCGACAACTACGCCGATCTCGAGCTCGCCGCGCTGTTCTACGGCGCCGCGGCCTCGGTGATCGGCGGCACCGCGACGGCGCAGGAGGCGCTCGACACCGCCCAGGCGCGCATCGACGCTCGCTGAGCGCATCCGCACCGTGTGGGGCGGGTCGCCTGACCCGCCCCACACGGGCATCGAGGAGAACCCGTGAGACCCACCCGCGCCTGGTCGCCCTACCTCCTGGTGGCGCCGGCCATCCTGATCTTCGCCTTCGTCGTGCTCGTGCCGATGATCGCCAACACGGCGCTCAGCTTCGCGGCCTGGAGCGGCACCGACACGCTGCGGTTCGTCGGCTTCGACAACTACCTGCGCGCCTTCCGTGACGACATCTACCTGCGCGCCTACGGCAACACCTTCGGCTACATCGCCCTCACTCTCGTGCTCGAGGTGCTCGTGGGCCTCGTGCTCGCGGGGCTCGTCACGATGGCGGGTCGGCGCACGGGTTTCTACCGCGTCGCGTTCTTCGTGCCCGTGACACTCCCGATGATCGCGATCGCCGTGCTCTGGGGCTTCGTCTACAGCGACGACATCGGCCTCATCAACTCGGCGCTGCGCGGCGCGGGACTCGACGACCTCGCGCGCGTGTGGCTCGGCGATCCCGCGACCGCCCTCATCGCGGTGAGCGTCGTCTCCGGCTGGATCTACGCGGGCTTCTACATGGCGATCTTCTACGCCGCCCTGCAGCGCATCCCGAAGAACCTGCTCGAGGCCGCCCGACTCGACGGCGCGAGCCAGTGGCGGATCTTCTTCAGCATCAAGGTGCCCATGATCCGGCCCATGATCGAGGTCGCCGTGCTGCTGTGCGTCACGGGCGGCTTCCAGAGCTTCGACCTCTTCTACGTCATGACCAACGGCGGGCCCGACCACGCGACCGAGATCATCACGACCTATCTCGTCGAGGTCGTCTTCGTGTATCGCGAGCTCGGCTACGGGGCAGCGCTCTCCACGATCATGACCATCGTCGTCATCGCGCTCGGGCTGTTCCTCGTGAAGATGCGTGCCAAGGACGGGAGCGAGCGCATTGAGTACTGATCGCACGAAGCGCCCCGCGAGCACGCTCGTCGCCGTCGTCGGCAACCGCGCGCTCTACCACGGGGTCATGATCGCCCTCTCGCTCGTCTACGTCGTACCGCTCGGCTGGATGGTGATGTCGTCGTTCAAGTCGAAGCGCGAGATCTTCGACGACCCGTTCGGCCTCCCGGTCGATCCCGACTTCGGCGCCTGGGCCAAGGCCTGGGAACGCGGCGACCTCGGCGGCTACATCCTCAACAGCCTCTTCACGACGATCACCGCCGTGTCGATCATCCTCATCGCGGGTCTCGCGGCGGCGTACGCCTTCAGCCGCCTGCAGTTCCGGGGCAGCAAGCTCCTGCTCGTGCCGTTCGTGCTCGGCCTGCTGCTGCCCGTGCAGTCCTACCTCACGGCTCAGGCCCGGCTCTTCGACTCCGTGTACCTGCTCAACACCCGCTGGGTGCTCGTCGTGTCGTACGCGGGGCTCGGCCTCTCGCTCGCGGTCTTCCTCTTCAAGGGCTACCTCGACTCCATGCCGCGCGAGATCTTCGAGGCGGCCCGCATGGACGGCGCGGGGGACTTCCGCACGCTCGTGCAGATCGTGCTGCCGCTCATGGCGCCCGGGATCTCCACCGTCGCCGTGTTCTCGATCCTCTCGGCGTGGAACGAGTTCCTGCTCGCGCTGCTCTACGTCACGAGCGACGATCTGCGGACCATCCCGGCGGGGCTGCTCGCCTTCATCGGCAAGTACGCGACCGACTACCCGATGCTGTTCGCGGCGCTCTCGATGATCACGCTCCCCGTGATCGCCGTCTACGCCGTCTTCCACCGGCAGATCATCGCGGGCGTCACGGAGGGCTCGGTGCAGTGAGCCCGGCGGCCGCGCGCGTCAGAGGCTCCGCACCATGACGAGCTCGTCGTCACCCGAGTACGGTTCGGCGGGGGTGAAGCCGAGGTGGGTGTAGAAGCCGATCGCGCGCTCGTTGCTGCGGGCGACGCCGAGGTGCGCGCCCGACGCGCCGGCGGCGGCGAGCGCATCGAGGAGGGTGCGGAGCATCGCCCCGCCGCGTCCGCCGCCCTGCACCTCGGGCACGAGGTCGATGTGCAGGTGCGCCGGGTAGTCGGCGACGAGCTCCGGGCTGCGGCGCTCGGGGGCGTGCACGTATGCGACGATCTCGCGATCGCGCGGATTCGCGGGGGCGGTCTCGAGCGGGTACCGGCTGCGCAGCTCCGGCCACCAGCGCTCCGCGAGGAGCTCGTCGAAGGCCCGCGTGTCGGTCACGCCCAGCACGTACGCGCGCGCGACATCCGCCTCGTCGGCGTAGACCCAGGCGAATTCGGGCGCGAAGCGCAGGTACGGCCCGACGTAGACCTCGCCCAGCAGGCGCGGGTCGTCGTAGAGTCCCGTGGCGTCCTGACCCGCGTCGCCCGTGCGCAGGCACACCTCGTAAAGGGCGTCTTCGTCGCCGGGACGGAAGGGGCGGATGCCGACCATGCTGAGAGCCTAGGGTGTGCCGCATGAGTGCTGTGACGGTCGCGGTCGACGGCGGGCAGTCCGGGATCCGGATGCGCGTCGGCGGTCACGGCGACGTGCGCACCGAGGGTCTCGGTCACCTCGAGGGCGACGTCGCCGACGGTCTGCTGCGCCGCATCCGCGCGGGCCTCGCCGAGCTCGGGACGACGCCGCCGATCGGGCGGATGGTGCTCGGCCTGACCGTCGTGCCGGGCGACGAAGAGGGGCGGATCGAGCTCGCGCGCGAGCTCGCGACGGGGCTCGGCATCCCACGGGTCGACGTCGTGGGCGACGAGCTGACGGCGCACGCGGGCGCGTTCGGAGGCGGACCGGGCGTCGTGTTGACGGTCGGCACGGGCATCGCGTGCCTCGGCTTCGCGCCCGCGACGGGCGCCTCCCGGCGCGTGGACGGCGACGGCTTCCTGCTCGGTGATGCGGGCTCCGCGTTCTGGCTCGGAAGTCGCGGCGTCGAGGCCGTGCTGCGCGCGCGTGACGGCCGTGGCGCCCCGACGGCACTCGAGGCGGCGTGCGACGAGCGCTACGGCGCCCATCCCGACCTCGCCGCGTGGCTGCACGCGCGCCCACGCGCGGTCGCGGAGATCGCCGCGTTCGCCCACGACGTGCAGCTCACGGCCGAGGTCGGCGACCCGGTCGCGGCGGCGCTCGTCGCCTCGGCCGCCGACGAGCTCATCGCGACCGCTCGGGCCGCCGCCGCACCGCTCGGCGAGCGGCCGTGCGCGCTCGCGCCGAGTGGACGGGCCGTCTCGCCCGGGAGCGCCCTCCGCACCGCTCTCGAGGCGCGTGTCGCCGCCGACGACGCCCTCGTGCTCGTCGAGGCCCAGGGCGACCCCCTCGACGGCGCCTGGGCGATCGCGGAGGGGCGCGTGCCGGCCGCCTACGCCGAGCAGCTGAGCAGTTGGATCCTGAACCGGAGGACGTCATGACAGATTCGCCCGCCACCGACCACCTCCTGCACACGGCCCGGCTGCTGACGCGACTCGCCGACGAGCAGGGCGATGCGATCCGCGCGGCCGCCGAGCTCGTCGCGCGCACCCTGAGCGCGGACGGCCTCGTCCACGTCTTCGGCTCGGGCCACTCCCACCTGCTGGCGCTCGAGGGCTTCTACCGGTCGGGCGGGCTCGCCGCGATCGACCCCGTGCTGCTCGAGTCGCTCATGCTGCACGGCAATGCCGCGCTCTCGACGGTCATCGAACGCAGCGAGGGGCTCGGCGCCGACATCCTGGCCGACCTCGATCCGGGTGCCCACGACTGCCTCATCGTCATCTCCAACTCCGGCGGCAACCGCGTGGCCGTCGACATGGCGGAGGCGGCGCGCGACCGTGGCCTCGCGGTCATCGCGATCGTGAGCGGCGCGCACGCGGGCTCGTCGCGGGCTCTGCACGCCGGGAAGCGCGACCTCGTCGCCGTCGCCGACGTCGTGATCGACAACCTCGGTGCGGAGGGCGATGCCTCCACGACGGTGCCCGGCATCCCGACGCGCATGGGCCCGACCTCGACGAGCGTGGGCGCGGCGATCATCCACGCGATCTCGATGGAGGCGGCCGCGCGTGCCGCCGCCCGGGGGATGCCGCCCGCGGTGTTCACATCGAGCAACGTCGCCGGCGGCGACGAGCGCAACGCGGAGATCGTCGCGCGCTATCGCGGCCGGGTGAGGTCCCTGTGAGCGGCCTCGGCATCCGGGGGGTCGTCGAGGGCTTCTACGGGCGCCCGTGGACCGCACGGCAGCGTCACGACATGGTCACCTTCATCGCGGAGCTCGGCATGAGCGACTACGTCTACTCGCCCAAGGACGACCCCTTCACGCGCCGCGACTGGCGCTCACCGTACCCCGCCGAGGACGCCGCCGGACTGCGCGCCCTCGCGGCACACGCGCGAGAGTCGGGGGTCGCGCTCTGGTACGGGCTGAGCCCCGGCCTCTCGATGCGTTACTCGGAGGACGCGGATGTCGCGGCCGTGCTCGCGAAGCTCGACCACGTGCGCGAGCTCGGCGCGAGCGACGTGGCCCTCTTCCTCGACGACATCCCCGGGCGCCTCCAGCACCCCGCCGACGTCGCGGCCTTCCCCGACCTCGTGACCGCGCAGCTGCACCTCGTGACGCGCATCGAGCGGCATCTCGCCGAGACGGCGCCGGGGGTGCGCTTCGCCGTGTGCCCGACCCAGTACTGGGGCAGGGGCGACGAGCCCTCCATCACGGCGCTCGGGAGGGGTCTCGCGCCCGGCACGGCGCTCTTCTGGACCGGCCGTGCGATCTGCGCTCCCGAGCTCACCGCCGCCGAGGCGGAGCGCTTCGCGGGCGCGACCGCGCGCGGTCCGCTCTACTGGGACAACTTCCCCGTGAACGACGTCGCGATGACGCACGAGCTGCACATCGGGCCCTACCTCGGCCGTGAGCCGGGGATCGCCGACATCGCGGCGGGGATCGTCGCGAACCCCATGCCGCTCGCGGAGGCCTCGAAGATCGGCATCGCGTGCGTCGCCGACTTCTGCCGCGATCCGGAGGGCTTCGACGCCGAGGCGAGCTGGGAGGCGGCTCTGCGCCGCGTGGCGGGCCCGCGCGACGCGGAGGCGTTCCGGGAGTTCGCGGACGCCCTCCGCGGCTCGGCGCTGTGCGTCGACGACGCGCCACGGCTGGGGGAGCGGCTCGAGCGCTTCGCGTTCGCGTACCGCTTCGGATCCCCCGCGGAGGCCGTCGCCGAGCTCCGCGCGCACCTCGCCGAACTCGCCGAGGTCGCCGCGCGCATGCGGGCGCTCGACAACCGCGCGCTCGCCGAGGAGATCGCCCCGTGGGTGGAGCAGTACGCGCGCGGGATCGCCGCGGTGGATGACGCCGTGGCCGCGCTCGAGCCACGCGGTGCGGGCGAGCCGCCCGAGCTGCGCGGCGCGGCGCGCGAGGAGATCGCGGCGCGGCTCGCCGACTACCGGGCGGCGCGGCTGCGGGTCTTCGGGGACCTCGTCGACATGTTCCTCTCCGACCTCGTCGGGGAGTTCAGCCCGCGCTGAGTTCGACGCGTCGCCGCTCGCGCCACGCGAGGGTCGCGGCGTCGAGCACCTCCGCCTGACGGATGGCGTCATCCGGTGCGAGCAGGAGCGCGCCCTCGCCGCGCACCGCGGCGTCGAAGCACGCGATCTGGCGCTCGTAGTGGTCGACGCGCGGCACCTCGATGCGGCGGGTGCCCGCGGCGTCCGTCACGAGCAGCAGGTTGTCGTCCGAGGAGCGCAGGAACGCGCTCGGCACCTCGATGCGGCCGCGCGATCCGATCACGGTGATGGTGTCGAGGTCGGCGCTCCACATGCCGAGCTGCGCGGTCGCCGCGACGCCGCCGGGGAACTCGAGCAGCAGTGCCGAGCTCAGGTCGATGCCGCCGTGAAGCTCCGAGACGGCCGCGTGGGCGGTCACCGCCTCGGGCTCGGCGCCGGTCAGCAGGCGAGCGACGTGCACCGCGTAGCAGCCGACGTCGTAGAGCGAGCCGCTGCCCGGCGCGCCCTGGAAGCCCGAGTGCTCGAGTTCGTCGGAGGCGTCGAAGGTGAAGACGACGTGGATGCCCCGCACGGCGCCGACGGCACCCTCCGCGATGAGCTCCTTCAGGCGCGTGTACCGGGGGTGATGGACGTACATGAACGCCTCGGCGAGGAGCACGTCGGCCGCGGCCGCCGCTCCGACCATGCCGCGGGCCTCCTGGGCCGTCACCGCGAGGGGCTTCTCGCACAGCACGTGCTTTCCGGCGCGCACCGCGCGATGCACCCACTCGGCGTGCTGGGCGTTGGGGGTCGGCACGTAGACGGCGTCGATACCGGGATCCGCGAGGAGCGCGTGGTAGCTCGCGTAGCCGATGCCGCCCCACTCCTCCGCCGCGCGTCGCGCGCGTGCGGGGTCGCGGCTCGCGAAGCCGGCGAGCTCCGCCGTCTCGCTCGCGAGGATCGCGGGCACCGTCGCAGCGTTGATGCTCGCGACCGAGGCGACGCCCCACCGCACGGGCGCGGTCACGACGCGTCCCAGCGGATGACGATCCCGAGCTCGCGCGAGCGGTCCTCGCGGAGCCCGCGGTAGAGCGCGGGGAGGTCGTCGGAGTCGAGCTGCCGCGTCACGAGGGGCGTGAGATCCATCCGCCCGTCGGCCATGAGCTCGTGGAGGTAGGCGAGCATCGCCGGCACGCTCCACGGGTCCGAGGGCGTCGCGATATCGGCCGCGGTGCCCGCGTGCACCCCGATGATCGAGATGCCGTCGCGCACGATGCGCGGCCCGAGCGTCTGCCGACTGGGTCGCGGCGGGTCGCCCACGAGCACGAGGCGCCCGAGCGGACGCACGAGCTCGGATGCGGGCGCGAGTACGGCGGGATGGCCGGTGACCTCGAAGACGACGTCGGCGGCTCCCGCGAGTCGGGAGACGGCGTCGGCCGCGTCGATCGCGAGGGTCTCGTCGGCCCCGCCCGCGCGCGCGAGCTCGAGCCGGGTGGCGTCGCGGTCGATCGCGACGATCCGCCTGGCTCCCGCGAGGCGCAGGTAGCGCACGAGCAGCTGACCGAGCAGGCCCAGGCCCACGACGACGGCGACCTCGCCGAAGGCGAATCCGGCGCGGCGCACCGCCCACTGCGTCGTGACGGCGAGCGAGCTCCACACCGCCTGCAGCTCGTCCACCTCGGGCGGCAGCACGGTCGCCTCGGCGGCGTCGACGAGGAACGCCGAGGCGTGCGGCGTGAAGCTGAACACGCGGTCTCCCGGCGAGATGCCCGTGACCTCCGAGCCGACCTCCTCGACACGGGAGACCATCGAATAGCCGGGGGAGAACGGATAGCGCACCCACTCCGCCCAGAAGCTGCGCTCGTCGAAGTCGCCCGCGAGGCACGCGAGCTCGGTGCCCGTGCTCACGAGCGAGGCGACGGCGCGGCAGCGCAGTTCGCGCGGGCCGGGAGGCTCGAGCGCGACATCCTCGACGACGATCTCTCCGGCGCGGGGGAAGCGGACGGCACGCGCCCTCACGCGCGCACCAGGGCCTCGGCGGCGGCGGTCACCTCGACGAGGCGCGTCCCGAAGCGCACGTCGCAGTCGTGATCGCGCGCTCCCGAGCGGATCATCTCCGCGAGCTCCTCGTAGGCGGTGGTGAAGGCGGCGCGCGGATCGACATCGTCGACCGGCAGCTCCAGACGGCCCTCGGGTCCCCAGACGAGCGTCGAGAACCCGTCGGCGGCGTCCGGGGCCCGCAGGGTCATGCCGCAGCTCGAGGTGGCGCCGCCCTCGTGGCGGAAGACGACGTGCATCATGCCGTCCGCCTCGACGGCAGAGAGCACCTCCGTGATGGGCCCGACGGTGCGCCACAACGCGGCGAGCGCGTGCGGACCGACATCCCAGATCGGCAGCTCCTCGCGCCGCCACGGGGTGTTGAAGGGGTTCTCGTCGCCGAGCGCGGATCCCAGCCAGAGTCCGGCGCCTCCCGTCCAGGTGCGACCGGCGCGCGTCTCCTCGACGATCGCGCGCATCCGCGGGTCGAACATCATCGTGAGCATCACGATCGCCGCGACGTCGTGCTCCCGGGCGGCCTCGGCGATGCGCCGGGCGTCGGCGGCCTCGAGCGCGACGGGTTTCTCGAGCGCGACGTGCTTGCCCGCGGCGATCGCACGGGGAGCGAGCTCCGCCTGCAGCGCGGGGGGCACGGCGAAGGCCACGGCGTCGACACGTGACAGGAGCTCGTCGAAGTCCGTGCCCGCGTGGTCGGCGCCGTGCCGTGCCGCGAGCGCCGCGGCGCGTTCGGCGTCGCGCCCCCAGACCGACGCGAGCTCCCACGACGAGGCGTCGCCGATGGCCGCCGCGTGCGCGACATCGGCCCAGTAGCCCGTGCCGACGAGCCCCATGCGCAACGTCATCCCCGCACCACCCGGGGCGCGTCGAGGGTCTCCCGCAGCCGGGCGCGGCGTGCGGATGCGGAGCCGCGCGTGCCCGTGGCGGCGTCGAGGTGCTCGAGCCCGAGCAGCGCGGAGCCGACGATGGGGGCGTCGTCCACGATCGTGATGCGCGCGCGCGGGGCGGAGGCGGTGATCCCCGCCGTGACCGGCTCGAGCAGCGCCGGGTTCCGGCTCGTGATCATGCCGCCCCCCAGCACGACGTCGATCGCGTCGCCCTGCGCGTCGATCCGGCGGATGGTCGTGGTCGCGAGGAGCGCGATCTCGTCGGCCTGGTGTCGCACGATGTCGGCGGCGATCGCATCGCCCCGGCTGGCCGCCGCGAAGAGCAGCGGGACGAGTTCGTGCATGCGGTCGCGGTCGATCGTGCCGAGGTGCATGCCGGTCGCGACGTCGACGGCGCGTGCGCAGCCGAAGTGCGCGGCGGCGAGCTCGGTGAGCAGGGTCGCGGGCCCGCGTCCGTCCTCGTGCCGGCTCGCGTGGAAGAGCACCTCCTTGCCGATCGCGAAGCCACCGCCCCAGTCGCCCGTCATGCGGCCGAGTGCCGGGTAGCGCACGTGGCTCCCATCGCGTGCGACGCCGACGGCGTTGATGCCGCCTCCGCACACCACGGCGACGCCCGTCGGCGCGTCGGTGCCGGTGCGCAGCATCGCGAAGGTGTCGTTGTGCACCTCGACGTGAGGTGCCCAGCCGTGCGACGAGATGGCCTCGGCGATGGCCTCCTCCTCCTCCGGGAGGTCGGCGTTGGCGAGGTAGCCCGCGACGACGTCGACGCGGTCGAGTCCCGCGGCGGCGAGCACCTCCGCGACGGCCGGGGCGACCGTCGCGATGGCCGGCCCGGCGCCGACGATGTGGGGCGCGAAGGGGCCCGAGCGCGCGCGGGCGACGACCGTGCCGTCCTCGGTCACGAGGAGGACGTCGGTCTTGCTGTTGCCGCCGTCGAGGGCGAGCAGGTGGGGACCGGTCACCGCGCCCATGGCAGCCACTCCCGGTTCTCCTCGATGAGCCGGTCGGCGAGGGCCTGCGCCGTCTCGTACTGGCCGACGAGCGGATGCGCGAGCAGCGCCCGCACGACACGGTCGCGGCCACCGTGCAGCGCGGCCTCCACCCCGAGCTCCTCGTAGCGCGACACGTGCGCGATGAGCCCCGCCACAAGCGGGGGGACGGGCGGCACCGCGTGGGGGAGGATGCCGTCCGTCCCCACCGCGGCGCGGACCTCGATGACGGCGCTGTCATCGAGGAACGGCAGCAACCCGCGATTACGCACGTTCACGACGTGGTCGCGGGCGGGTCCGGTTCCGAGGAGGCTGGCGAGGAGGCCGACGGCGGCATCCGAGTAGTAGGCGCCCCCGCGCTGCCGCAGTGCGGGAGGCGTGTGGTCGAGGGCGGGATCGGCGTAGAGCTCGAGCAGCTCCGCTTCGAGCTCGGCGACGCGACTCGCGCGCGACGGCTCGTGCGCCGCCGCGGCGACGAGCTCGTCGTGCTCGAGGTAATAGCGCAGGTAGTACGAGGGGATGTACCGCTCCGAGCGCAGCAGGCCGAGCGGCAGCTCGGTCTCCTCGACGAGGGCCTCGCCGTGCTCGTCGATGAGCGTGTCGAGCACCTCGCTCGTGCTCCCGTCGGGGTGGCGCACGCGCACCCCGAGCTCCCAGCTCAGGTGGTTGAGCCCCGTGTGGTCGAGTTCGATGCTCTCGGGGTCGACGCCGAGGCGCGCCGCGAACAGGCGCTCGAAGCCGATCGCGACGTTGCACAGCCCGACGGCCCGGTGGCCGTCGTCGAGCAGCGCGCGGGTCACCATGCCGACGGGGTTGGTGAAGTCGACGATCCAGGCGTCGGGGTTGACGGCCCGCACCCGGCGCGCGATGTCGAGCACGAGGGGGATGGTGCGCAGCGCCTTCGCGAGGCCTCCCGCGCCGGTCGTCTCCTGCCCGATGCACCCGCACTCGAGCGGCCAGCTCTCGTCGCGCGCCCGAGCGGCCTGGCCGCCGACGCGCAGCTGGATGAGCACCGCGTCGGCGCCCGTCGCGGCCTCCTCGAGGTCGTCGGTCGTCGAGACCCGGCATTCGCTGCCGGCGGCGGCGAGGATGCGTGCCGTGAGGCCCGCGACGACGTCGATCCGTGCGGTGTCGGGGTCGACGAGCACGAGCTCGGCGACCGGCAGCATCTCGCCGAGGCGCGCGATGCCGTCGGCGAGCTCGGGCGTGTAGGTGGAGCCTCCGCCGACGACGGCGAGGCGGATGCGTCGGGTCGTCACGTCGTGAACACCCGGTCGCGCGCGACCTCGAGGCTCTGGAGCATGGCGCCGTCGAGGATGGGGGTGTCGGACGCCGCCGTGCCGACGAGGGGCGGCGCGGTGAGCACGAGGGCGTCGAGGTGCGTCGAGACCTCGGCGAGCAGACGGTCGCCGCCGACGCGCGCGAGTTCGCCCGTGAAGACGATCCGGGCCGGATCGAGCAGCGCGATCACCGAGGCGAGGGCGAGGGCGTAGCGACGCGCGACCTCGGAGAAGCCCCCGGCGGCATCCGGATCGTCGAGGAGGGCGCGCAACGCCTCCGGGGCGGTCGCTGCGGCGTGCCCGGCGTCGGCGGCGAGGGAGCAGAGGGCGGAGGTGCCGACGAGGAGCTCGAGCGCCCCCTCCTGGCGGCTCGCCTCGTCGAGACCGGCGCCCGGGGGAACGAGGAAGGCGGCTTCGCCCGCGGCGCCACGGCTGCCGCGGTAGAGCGATCCGCCGATGACGATCGCGCCGCCGATGCCCTCGTCGATCCAGAACAGGAAGAAGCTGTCGTCGCCGCCTGCGGCGTGCTGCTCCGCGATCGCCGCGAGGTTCACGTCGTTCTCGATCGCGACCGCGGCCGCGGGGAAGTGCTCGCGCAGCTCGGCGCCGACGGCCGGGCGCTGCCAGCCGGGCAGGTGGTCGACGTAGGTCAGGGTGTCGGTCTCGGCGTCGTAGGAGCCGGGCACGCTCACGATGAGCGCGTCGAGCTGGGCCCCCGTGAGGCCGGCTGCGGCACAGCACGCCTCGAGGAGGTCGGCGACGTGGCCTGGCCCGCTCGTCGCGGCGTCGGTCTCACGCTCCTCGGCGGCGACGACGGTTCCGGTGATGTCGGCGATCCGCGCGCTCACCTGCCCGCGACGCACGTCGACGGCGGCGGCGTGCCCGGATGCGGGGTTGATGCGATAGAGCTGCGGGGCGCGTCCGCCCGGGCCGGTCTCGCCGAAGCCGTTGGGCAGCACGAGGCCGCTCTCCTCGAGTCGCTGGAGCAGCTGGGACGCCGTGGGCTTGGAGAGTCCCGTGAGGGTGTGCACGTCGCTGCGGCTGAGCGTGCCGTGCTCGATGAGCAGTTCGAGGACGACGCGGTTGTTGAGGCTGCGCAGCAGGCCGGGCTGCGCGGGTGCGGGGCCTCGGCCGTCGCCTGGCGTCGACGTGAGCACGGCGATCCACCTCCCGCGTAGTTAGGAAACTTTACTATCTTGACGGTAGTGCTGCCGCCCCGAGGGTGTCAACGCTCACTTCCGACGTCGGCGCGAGGCCCCAATCGCGACCCTCGAGCCCGGTCACGACGTCGAGCACCGCGGCGATCGACGGTACCCGCCGCGACCCGTGCTGCACCACCACCTGGATCGAGCGATCGCTCGACGGCGCCGTCGAGCGCACGACCGCTCCCGGGGGGACGAGCACCGTCGCGAGGGCGAGGCGCGGCAGCAGGGCGACTCCCAGTCGGGCCGCCACGAGGTTGAGCACCGCGACCGCGTTGTCGGTCTCGAACTCGATCGTCGGCTCCACGCCGACCGCCTCGCACGCCGCGAGCAGGTGGCCTCGGCACAGCGGGCAGCCCGCGACCCAGCGCTCCCCGCCGAGCTCGGCCAGGGCGACCGCGTCACCCTTCACCGCGAGCGGGTGGCTCTCGGGCAGCGCGATCACGACGGGTTCCGTGAAGAGCGGGATCGTCTCGATCGGCCCCTCCGACTCCCGGTGGGGATCGGCGCGGTCGCCCGGGTAGGCGAAGGTGATCGCGAGGTCGACGAGGCCGTCGCGCAGCATCCCGAGCGCCTCCGGCGGCTCCGCCTCGACGTAGGTGACTGTGAGGCCGGGATGCGCATCGCGCACCGTGCCGAGCAGCCGCGGCACGATCGTCGAGGACGCCGTCGGGAAGGCGGCGATGCGCACCGTGCCCGTGCCGAGTCCCACGAGTTCCGCGAGCTCGCCACGGGCGGCGTCGAGCGCCTGCCCGATCGACTGGGCGTGCCGCGCGAGCACCATGCCGGGCTCGGTCAGGCGCACGCCGCGGCCGGCGCGCACGACGAG
Source organism: Actinomycetes bacterium (assembly GCA_023428065.1). Taxonomy (GTDB): domain Bacteria; phylum Actinomycetota; class Actinomycetes; order Actinomycetales; family Microbacteriaceae; genus Homoserinibacter. Next base: position 41,871 of record JAEYZI010000092.1, read on the forward strand.
CGGCACGCCGAGGCGCCGCTCCGTGCGCCGCAGGTGCTGGCTCACCGCGGGCTGGCTGTAGCCGAGCGCGCGTGCCGCCTCGCTGATGGAGCCGTGCTCGGCGATCGCCCGCACGATCCGCACCGACTGGAGATCGAGATCCATTCCATAACGCTAGCGAATGGATGCCATGCGAGACATGACCTTGTGCGATAGGTCGGGTGGGCGCACGCTGGGACGCATGAGCATGCTCACGGCACCCTCACGCGAACTCGCGGCCGCCATCGCGGAGTTCGGCGAGCCCCGCGGCTACGTCGCGGCCGCCTCGATCGGCATCCCGCCGCGCCGAGCCGTCGATGCGCTGCGCGCCGACCTCGACGCGTGGGCCGCCGCCGACCGCGATCCCCAGGGCTACGATCCCGTCATCGAGCGGACGCGCGCCTCCTACGCGCGGCTCGTCGGCGTCGACCCCTCGCGCGTCGCGATCGGCTCGCAGACCTCCGTGCAGGCGTCGCTCGTCGCGGCCTCCGTGCCTGCGGGCGCGGAGGTGCTCATCGCGGCCCGCGACTTCTCCTCCCTCATCGCCCCGTTCGCCGAACGACCCGGCGCCCGCGTGCGCGCGGTGCCGCTCGAGGCGCTCGCCGACAGCATCACCGACGACACCTTCCTCGTCGTCTACTCCCTCGTGCAGTCGGCGACCGGCGTCGTGGCGGACGTCGCCGCGATCGCCGAGGCCGCCGAGCGCCGCGGCGCCCTCACCTTCTGCGACACGACGCAGGCGACGGGCGTGCTCCCCGTGCGTGCCGACGACCACGACATCACCGTGTGCCACGCCTACAAGTGGCTGTGCTCACCGCGCGGCGTGAGCTTCCTCACGATCGGCCCGGCCGCCGAAGCCCTCCTGCGCCCTGTGCAGCTCGGATGGTACGCGGGCGACGAGGTGTGGCAGAGCTGCTACGGCCACGACATCACGCTCGCCTCCGATGCGCGCCGCTTCGACGTCTCCCCCGCGTGGCAGGCCTGGATCGGCGCAGAGCAGTCGATCGGCATGTTCGCCGAGCTCGACATCGCCGAGATCTGGGATCGCGCCGCGGGCCTCGGCGAACTGCTGTGCGCCGAGCTCGGCCTCCCGGCCCAGCGCCAGGCGATCGTCTCGTGGCCCGACCCCGACGGCACGCAGCTCGCCGCGATGGCCGCGGCCGGCATCCGCATCTCCGGACGCGCGGGCCGCGCACGCGCCTCGTTCCACCTCTGGAACACCAAGGAGGACGTCGAGCAGATCGTGACGGCGGTGCGGGGAATGGGCGCGGCGCACGATCGGTAGGCTGGGAGTTCCCACCTCGCACCGCGCAAGCCGGCGCGGCCCGATCATCAGGAGCTCCCCGTGGCGACGCCCAACCCCCTCGACCAGGTCATCTCCCTCGCGAAGCGCCGTGGCTTCGTGTACCAGGCGGGTGAGATCTACGGCGGATCCCGTTCCGCGTGGGACTACGGCCCCCTCGGCACCGCGCTCAAGGAGAACATCAAGCGCGAGTGGTGGAAGTTCATGGTGCAGCGCCGTGACGACATCGTCGGCATCGACTCCTCGGTCATCCTCCCGCGTCAGGTGTGGGAGGCCTCGGGCCACGTGGAGGTCTTCTCCGACCCCCTCATCGAGTGCCTCCACTGCCACAAGCGCTACCGCGAGGACCACCTGCTCGAGGCCTACGAGGAGAAGAAGGGCCGCGCCCCCGAGAACGGCCTCGCCGACATCGTGTGCGAGAACTGCGGCACGCGCGGCCAGTGGACCGAGCCTCGTGCCTTCTCCGGCCTGCTCAAGACCTTCCTCGGGCCCGTCGACGACGAAGAGGGCATGCACTACCTGCGCCCCGAGACGGCCCAGGGCATCTTTGTCAACTTCGCGAACGTGCTCTCGAGCGCGCGCATGAAGCCCCCGTTCGGGATCGCCCAGATCGGCAAGAGCTTCCGCAACGAGATCACCCCCGGCAACTTCATCTTCCGCACGCGCGAGTTCGAGCAGATGGAGATGGAGTTCTTCGTGCAGCCGGGCACCGACGAGGAATGGCACCAGTACTGGATCGACGCGTCGTACGGCTGGTACCGCGACCTCGGAATCAGTGAGGAGAACCTGCGCTTCTACGAGCACCCGAAGGAGAAGCTCAGCCACTACTCGAAGCGCACGGTCGACGTGGAGTACCGCTTCAACTTCGCCTCGGGCGAGTGGGGCGAGCTCATGGGCATCGCCAACCGCACGGACTTCGACCTCAAGACGCACTCCGAGCACTCCGGCAAGGACCTCTCCTACTTCGACCAGACGACGGGCGAGCGCTGGGTGCCCTACGTCATCGAGCCGGCATTCGGTCTCACGCGCGCGCTCATGGCGTTCCTCATCGACGCCTACCACGAGGACGAGGCGCCCAACGCGAAGGGCGGCGTCGACACCCGCACCGTGCTGCGGCTCGATCGGCGTCTCGCGCCCGTCAAGGTCGCCGTGCTGCCGCTCTCGCGGAACGAGCAGCTCTCGCCCGTCGCGCGCGAGCTCGCCGCGTCGCTCCGCGAGGACTGGATGATCGAGTTCGACGACGCGGGTGCGATCGGCCGCCGCTACCGCCGCCAGGACGAGATCGGCACGCCGTTCGCCGTCACGGTCGACTTCGACACGCTCGACGACAAGGCCGTCACGGTGCGCGAGCGCGACACCATGGCGCAGGAGCGTGTCTCGCTCGACCGCCTGCACGGCTACCTCGCAGAGCGCCTGCGCGGAGCCTGATGAGCGCGCAGGATCCCGTCGTCGCGCCGCCGCCCTACACGGTCGGCGGCCAGCCGGGCGCCCCGCGCCCGCCCGTCGAGGATCCCGCGCCGTACCACCGGCTCTTCCGCACGAGTCCGCGCTACGCGTGGTGGCGTCCGCTCGTCGCGCTCGCGCTCTTCATCGCGTTCTTCCTCGCGCTGTCGGTCGCGGTCGCGATCGTGTGGTTCATCGTCGCCCTCGTGACGCGCGACGTCGAGGTCGAGGTGCTCCTCGACCAGAACGCGCTCCTCGCGCATCTGAGCGACACCTCGAATCCGCTGAGCCTGGCCTACCTGCTCGCCTCGGTCGGCGTCATGCTCCCGTGCGTCCCGCTCGCGATGCTGTGCGCCGGGCTTCGACCGGTCGGCCTGCGCCACTCGGTGGCGTTCCGGCTGCGCTGGCGCTGGCTGCTGTGGTGCGTGTGGCCCGCGCTCGTCATCACGATCCTCAACAGCGCCCTCTCGTTCCTGCCGCTCGCCTTCGGCGAGACGCTCGACCCGGTGCCCGTCGAGGCGGGCGCATTCGCGGCATCCGTCGTCGTCATCCTCCTGCTCGTGCCGGTCCAGGCGGCGGCCGAGGAGTACGTCTTCCGCGGGCTCATCCCGCAGGCGCTCGGCGCGTGGATCCGCCCCGCCTGGATCGGCATCGTGCTCTCGACGATCATCTTCACCGTCGGTCACACGCAGTACGAGCTGTGGGGGATGCTGTCGGTCGCCGTCATGGGGGCGGGCTTCGCGATCGTCACGTGGCGCACGGGCGGGCTCGAGGCCGCCATCGCCCTGCACGTCGTGAACAACGTCATCTCCTTCCTGCTGCTCACGAGCGGTGTGCTCGGCACGACGGTGATGAGCTCCGAGGGGAGCGGCCCGCTCGCACCCCTCACCCAGCTCGTCTTCACGGTGGCCTACCTCGCGTGGGTGGAGCTCGGGGTGCGCCGGCAGGGGATCGCGCGGGCCCGCGAGCTCGAGGCCTGATCGGCCGGCAGCTAGCCGATCGCCGCGACGGTGCTCGCGAGCCCGTCGACGTTGCGTCGAGCGCGCTCGACGACGCCCGGGAGGGTGCGCGCGATCGCGGCGCGCGTCGCCGATCCGGCAGGCAGGGCGGTCTCGAGCACGGCGACGATGCGCGCACCGAGGTCGTCGGCGGGGGCGACGCACAGCTCGGGCGCCTCGAGCGACACCATGAGCCCCTCGACCTTGCCCTGCGTCGCGACCGTGACGGCGGGCACACCCGCGAGCATCGACATGATCGCGAGGTGCATCCGCCCCGTGACCGTGATCGCCGCCGTGCGGGCGAGCCCGCGGATCTCGCGCGGCGTCCGCAGGCCCTCGACGAGCACGACCGACGGATCGCCCGCCGCCTCGACCACGGCTCGGCAGATGGGCAGGTCGTCCGCTCCCGGGCGCGACACGTGGGGGAGCACGACGACCCCGAGGCCGTGGCCCCGCAGCGCGTCGACGACCCGCAGGTACTCGCCGAGCTGCGAGGAGACCTCGCCCACGAGCCCGCTCGCGTTGACGATCGCGAACGGGCGGCCCTCGAGCCGGGCGGCGACCTCCTCGGCGAGCGCGTCGTCCGCGCTCTCGGCGGTGAAGACGATGTCGGCCGTGAGCACCGGATCGCGGAAGCCGTCGCGCGCGGCGCGTTCCGCCGAGACGGGATCGCGCAGCAGCATCCGCACCCCCGCGGCCTCCGCGCGGAGCACGGCCTCGAGGGCGGCGGGATGGGGCGCGGCGTTCCAGCTGAAGCCGAGCACCCGCGTGTCGACTCCGCGCCGTGCGCCGAGCCGCGCGATGTCGGCGCGAGCGATCGAGGCGCCCGGCACGTAGGCGCCGTCCATGACGTCGGCCCCGAGGACGCTGAGCGAGACCGCAGAGTCGAGGAGGCGTGCGAAGCGACGCACATCGCGCGCGTGGCCGACGGCGCCGCCGTAGACGAGCGACGGGAGCGGCACGACCCGAACGCGCCGGGCGGCGTCGCGTGGCACGACGACGTCGCCCGGTCGACGAGTCACGACGACGACCTCGCCCGGCACCGCCTCGGCGAACGCCTCGACGAGCGCCTGGTCGCCGATGTTGCCGTGGCCGGGTGGCGCGACGAGGACGTGCGCGGACCTCGCGGCGGTGCGTGCGGGGGTCATGACGGCGGCCGTCGCGCCGGCGACGCGTCGCAGCCCGGGGGAGGAGAGCGCCGCGCGCACGCGCGAGGCGAGTGCACCGGCAGGGGTCGCGGGGTCCCGAGGGGTGGACATGGGCCGACGATAGCCGCGCGGTGTTCCCCCGGATCGGGTGGCGTGTAAACGCGACGTAAATTCCATGTGACCCCCGGCCGGGGGGTACGAGCGTGCGGCTATGGTGGCTGCGCGGGATGAGACCCCGGCAAGGAGACGTCGATGAACGTGCTCGGATTTCTGATGGGTCTGCAACGTGCCAGAGACGCCGCGTTCAGCGTGATGGCGGCTCCGGGCTTCCACGCCTTCGGGCGCGGCTCGCGCATCCTGCTGCCGTTCCGCACGGGGAATCCCGACCTCATCGCGATCGGAGCGGGCGTCATCATCGGCCCCGGCTCGTGGCTCATGACGCCCGAGCGCACGCATCCCGCGCCCGTCATCGAGCTGCACGATCGCGCCCGCATCAACCAGACCTCCATCACGGCCGTGCAGAGCGTCGTCATCGAAGAGGGCGTCGACATCGCGCGCGGGTGCTACATCACCGACCACTCGCACGGCTTCGACGAACCCGACTCGTTCATCCGCGACCAGCCGCTCGTGCGCGTCGCGCCCGTGCGGATCCGCCGAGGCGCGTGGCTCGGGCAGAACGTCGTCGTGCTCCCGGGCGTCACGATCGGCGAGAACGCCGTCGTCGGGGCCAACAGCGTGGTGCGCGAGGACGTCCCCGCGCGCGCCGTGGTGGCGGGCGCGCCCGCCCGACTCATCCGGCAGCTCACGTGAGCGGCGCGGCGGGCCACGAGGTCGTCTTCACGTTCTCGTATGAGACGTGGGACGACGCCGTGCGCCGCGGGATGATGCGGCCGCCGGACCGGCTCGCCTCGGCGCTCATCGCCGACCCGCAGGTGCGCGACGTCGTCATCGCGAATCCCTACCGCTGGTGGCCCGGGGTCGCGGCGCGGCGGATCCTCGGCACGGGGGCGGAGTTCCCGGACGTCGCCGGCCGCCGCCTGCTGCAGCCCTGGCGGGTGCGGGACCGCCGCGACCCCGTCGACCTCGAGGCGCTCGAGGCGCGCTACCGCGCCTACGGTTCCGCGCTCGCGCGCGCGTCCCGGCGCGCGGGCCATACCCGCCCCGTGCTCCTCACGACGCATCCGCTCGTCGCGGGATTCGGCCGCACCGACTGGGCGACCCGCACGGTGTACTTCGGACGCGACGACTGGACGAGCTTCCCGGGGCGCGCCCCGCACTGGCCGGCCTACCGCGAGGCGTACCGCCGCATCGCACTGAGCGGCATGCCCGTCGCCGCGGTCTCGGCCGAGATCGTCGAGCGCATCGCGCCGCGGGGGCCCGGAGTCGTCGTGCCGAACGGTGTCGAGGTGGCCGAGTGGGTCGGAAGCGCGCCGACGGCGCCCGCGTGGTTCGACGCGATCCCGGGACCCCGTCTCGTCTACGTCGGCACGATCGACGACCGGCTCGACGCCGCGGGGGTCGCCGCGCTCGCGCGCGCCCGGCCCGACGTCTCCATCGTGCTGCTCGGGCACGTCGCGGCGCCCGACCACATCGCGCCCGTGAGCGGGCTGCCCAATGTCGTCGTGCATCCCGCCGTGGGGCGGGCCGAGCTCGTCGCGGTGCTGCGCAACTGCGACGCAGCGCTCGTCGCCCACCGCGTCACGCCTCTCACCGAGGCGATGAGCCCGCTCAAGGCGTACGAATACCTTGCCGGGGGCGCCCCGGTGCTCTCGGTCGACCTTCCGCCCATGCGCGGGATCGACGAGCGCGTTCTGCTCGCCCCGAGCGTCGCGGATTTCGTCGACGCGGTCGACGACGCGCTCGCGCTCGGCCGCGCCGACGAGGGGGAGCGGATGCGCTTCGTCGCCGAGAACTCGTGGGAGTCGCGGCACCGCGCCGTCTTCGACCTGCTCTACGGCCGCGTCAATGTGTCGGGCTGATTTCACCGCCGAGAACTCTCCGTGACGAACCCCTCGCGAGTCTTGCCCCCCGTCCGGGGGGACGTCTAGCGTCGGTGTCCTACCCCCTCCGGATGCACCCCGATTGCCGCCGGAACGACCGTTCACGGTCGTCCGTCCCGCTGTCACCGGTGACATCCGCGCGGTAGCCGACCGCGGACCGCCGTGCGGAGTCTCCGAGTCCCCCACTCGGAAGGCATCCCCTATGTCCGGAATCACCCCCACCCTGCCGCCGATCGCGTTCGCGCCGAACAGGGCGCCGGGAGGCGAGGGACGCGTGGTCGCCCAGCCCCGCCGGCTGGCGTGGCCGCACCGGCTCACGCGCGGGATCGCGGCGACCGACCTCGTCGCGATCGGCGTGAGTCTCGTCGTCGCCCAGCTCGTGAGATTCGGTGCGGGCGACGTGCGCGGCGGCACGATCGACGCCCTGTACCTCGGGGTGGCGATCGCGATCGCGGTGCTCTGGATGGTGAGCCTGTCGGCGACGCGCTCGCGCGACATCCGCGTGATCGCCGTGGGCATGCTCGAGTACCAGCGGGTCGTCAACGCGACGCTCTGGACCTTCGGGCTGCTCGCGATCCTCTCCTTCCTCGCCCAGCTCGAGGTCGCGCGCGGCTACCTCGCGGTCGCGCTCCCCGTGGGGCTCACCCTCCTGCTCGCCGGCCGCATGACGTGGCGCCGTACTCTCAACTCCCTCCGGCGGGCGGGCAGGTGCCTCACGGGCGCGATCGTCGTCGGCCCGGCCGCCGACGTCGAACGGGTCGTCGAGCAGCTGCGTGTGAACCTCCGCGCGGGCTACCGTCCCATCGGCGTCGTCGTCACCGACGGCCGACGACTGCACGGCGAGCCGCTGCCCTCGGTGGGTATCGACGAGCTCCCCGAGATCTCGCGTCGCACGCGCACGCGCGCGGTCATGATCGCGGGCAACCTCCCGGGCGGTCGGGAGCAGATCCGCGAGCTCGGCTGGCAGCTCGAGAACGCGAAGACCGAGCTGATCCTCGTGTCGCGACTCACCGACGTCGCGGGCCCGCGGATGCACCTGCGGCCCGTGCAGGACCTGCCGATGGTGCACGTCGACCTCCCGCAGTACTCGGGGGTCAACCATGCGATCAAGCGCGTCATGGACGTGACGGCGGCGTCCGCCGCGCTCGTGCTCCTCGCGCCCCTGCTCGCCCTGCTCGCGATGGCGATCCGGCTCTCGAGCGAGGGCCCCGTGATCTTCCGCCAGACCCGTGTGGGCCTCCAAGGGCGCACCTTCACGATGTTCAAGTTCCGCTCGATGGTCGTCGACGCGGAGGACAGGCTCGCCGAGCTGCAGTCGGAGCGCGACGCGGGCAACGACGTGCTCTTCAAGATCAAGGACGACCCGCGCGTCACCCCCATCGGTCGCATCATGCGGCGCTTCTCCCTCGACGAGCTTCCCCAGTTCGTGAACGTGCTGATCGGCGACATGAGCCTCATCGGCCCCCGCCCTCCGCTCCCTGCCGAGGTCGAGCTCTACGAGGACCGCGTCAACCGGCGCCTCCTCATCAAGCCCGGCATCACGGGCCTCTGGCAGGTGTCGGGCCGCTCGAACCTCAGCTGGGAGGACAGCGTCAAGCTCGACCTCTCCTACGTGGAGAACTGGTCCGTGACGGGCGACCTCCTCATCCTCCTCAAGACCATCCGTGCCGTCTTCCGCTCGGAAGGCGCCTACTGACAGGAGCACCGCATGTCGTCGACCCTTCTCATCTGCTCCGGTGGCGGCCACCTCAAGCAGCTCTTCACCCTCGCGCCGCGGCTCGGCATCGCCCCGGAGGACCAGCTCTGGGCGACGTTCGAGAACGGGCTCTCCTCGAGCCTCCTCCGCGACCGCCGCGTCGTGTACGTGCCGTTCGCCGCTCCCCGCGACGCCTGGAACACCGGTCGGATCGCCTTCGCGGTGCGTCGGCTGCTCGACACGGAGGACATCGGCCGTGTCGTGAGCACGGGCGCGAGCCCCGCGGTCGCGGCGCTCCCGCAGGCGGCCTGGCGGGGACTGCCGACGCACTACATCGAGTCCGCGGCGCGCGCCGACGGTCCGTCGCTGTCGGGCAAGATCGTCGCGCGCGTGCCGGGTGTGCGGACCTACACGCAGTACCCGGGCTGGGCGGGCGAGCGCTGGTCGTGGCGAGGCGCGATCTTCGACGCGTTCGAGAGCGGACCCACCCGGCCGGTCGGCGGCATCCGTCGCGCGGTCGTCTCGCTCGGGACGCAGGACGGGTACGGGTTCGACCGTCTCGTGGCGGCGCTCGCGCCCCTGCTCGCCGGCGCGGAAGTTCTATGGCAGACCGGCCCGCAGGACGTGAGCCGCTTCGGCGTCGAGGGGCGCGCGAGCGTGCCCCACGCGGAGCTCGCCGCCGCGATCGCGGAGGCCGACGTCGTGGTCTCGCACGCGGGTGTCGGCGCCGCTCTCACGGCGATCGAGGCGGGCCGCTGCCCTGTGCTGGTGCCCCGGCTCGCCCGGTTCGACGAGCACATCGACGATCACCAGGTTCAGATCGCGCAGGAGCTCGACCGGCGCGGACTCGCGATCGCCGCGGCCCCCGAGCAGCTCGACGAGGCCCTCCTGCTGCGCGCCGCGAGCAGTTCGACGCGCACGGTCGGGCAGGCCGCGCCGTTCGCACTCGACGAGTCGGCGTCCGCCTCGGCCGCGTGAGGCGCATCACCCGCCGACGGTCGCCCCGGCGACGTCGGCGGGGATCGCGTGCCCGTCGATGTCCGTCGGCGCGGGTCTCGTCGTTCCCACGGGCGTGATGAGCGCCTGGGCGGCGTCGACGGGTGCGAGGTCGCCGGCGTGCCTGTCTCGGGGTTCGTACTCACCCGTGCGGTTCCCGTCGGCGTCCAGCCAGCCGGGCGTTCGGCACATGCGCGTGTTCCACGCGAGCACGAGCGAGTTCGTGATGCGCGAGCCACACTCGCTCAGGTAGGCGACGACGTTGCGGTCGAAGACCGCGCCCTTCGCCGAACCCCAGCGCACCGAGCCGTCGAGGAAGGTGTTGTTGCGCACGACGAGATCGCTCACGTCCTGCTCGCGCAGCTCGGCGGCCGAACCGCCCCCGCACAGCGACGACTTCACGACGCAGCCCTGCACGTAGTTCGACTCGATGAGCAGCCCCTGGATGCCGCGACCGCCCCCCGACAGGATGATGCCCGCGTTGTAGCAGTTCGCGAGGCGGTTGCCGCGGATGACGACCCGCTCGACGTCGAAGATCTGGATGCAGTCGGCGTGCCGCCCGTTGTCGCCCGACTGGTCGTAGTCGCGGATGACGGTGCTCTCGACGAGCACGTCGCTCGCGCGGGCGATCTGGATGCCGTCGACCGAGCTGCCGCCCTCGAGGAGGGAATCCCGCACCTCGATGCCGTCGGCCCGCACGAACATGCCGCTGCCCGTCACGTGCACTCGTTCGGCCGTGCCGCCGTCGGAGCCCGGGTCGAACGAGAGGAGGCCGGCGACGGGGAGGTCGAGCAGGTGCACGTGCGGTGCCGCGATCCGGAGGCCCGTGACGACCGGCGCCGCGTCGGCCGCGGCCGTCACGACGACCGCGTCGTCGAAGGTCGCATAGCGCGGCATCCCGTCGATCGCCAGGTCGCCGTAGTCGCCCGAGGTGAGCTCGATGCGCGTGCCGCCCCCTGCGCGCTCGAGCGCGTCGCGGAAGCCGCACGGCGCATCCCTCGAACAGTCGCCCGCCGCGTCGGGCGCCACGACGAGCACGCGGGGGCCCTCGGGCGGCGTCGGAACGCCGGCCTGCGCCGTGCACGCCGCGAGCAGCAGCACGCCGCACGCGGCGAGCGAGACGCGCGCCCACCTCATCCGGCGTCCCCCGCGGGCACGTCGGCGAGCGCGTTCCAGATGAGCTCCGCGATGACGCGCTGCCCGTCCTCGGACGGATGGAAGAAGTCGATCGCGGAGAGGTCACCCGAGTGGAACGGGTAGTCGTGTACGGCACCGCCGTCGGTCGTGCAGCGCGGGCGTTCGGTGCACACCGCGCGGATCGCCGCGTTGAACTCGGCGACGCGCTCGCTGACGCGCGCCCGCCGCGCCTCGCCCGTCGGCCCCGTGTCGTCGGCGTCGGCGAGCAGCGAGCGGCACGCGGGAGTCGATCCCCAGACGCGCACCGCCTTCCGGTTGCGGTGGCTCTGCTCCCACACGTTCTCGAGGTCGGGGACCTCGACGACGAGCACGCGCGGGTTCGAGCGCTCCTCGAGCGCGTCGAGCAGTCGGACCAGCTGATCGCGGAACGCGGCCGGCTCGGTCATCTCCGCGAGCGAGGGGGCGCACGCGTCGTTCGCCCCGAGGAACACGATGACGAGTTCGGGGTCCTCGGCGAGCACGCGGTCGAGGTTGTCGAGCGCCGTGGACAGTCGGGCGCCGTCGCGTGCGAGGGATGCGACGCTCGCTCCGGGGTGCTGCGCGTCGACGCGCCGCGCGAGGGAGTCCACCTCGGCGCCGCCCGTCGCCCACGAGGCCTCCGCGCAGATCCGGTCGTCGGCGGGGCACGCGTTGACGGCGAGCGTCACGGAGTCGCCCAGCACGAGGATGCGGGTGACCTCGTCGACGACCTCCGGGCGCGCGGGTGGCTGGGACGGCGAGGGGCGGTCGGGAGCGGGCGAGGGCGCGGGCGGATCCGCGGCGCATCCTCCGAGGAACGCAGCGAGGAGCGCGACCGCGAGGGCCGTCCGGCGTCGGCTCACACGACGTCCACGGGATCGATGCCCTCGGTTGCGACGGGGGCGGCGGGCGCGGGGCGCCGCACCCGCGCGACGAAGCCCGCGATGCGGCGGATGTCGCGGCGGTATGCCGGGATCGCGAGCGCCGCCGCGAGCGGGACGAGCCCGCCCGCGCAGCCCGCGAGCAGCTCGGCGGCGGCGGGCGCCTCGACGAGCTGCACGACGGCGAACGCCGCGGCGGATGCCGGAAGCGCCGCGAGCCCGGGACGCACGAGGGGCCCGACGATGTCGGCGCCCGTGACGAAGGTGCCGCGGATCGCCAACCAGAACCCCGGTACGACGAGGAGGAGCGTGAGGGCGCTGTAGACGAAGGCGACGCCCTCGATCCCGGCCCACCACACCCCGAGGAAGAACCCGCCGATGATGAGCGGTCGCGTCACGGCGAAGTAGACGAGCTGCCGGTGGGCGCGCTCGAGCGTGAGATACAGCCAGCCCTGCACGCTCGCGACGGCCTGCACGAGGCCGGCGACCGCGAGCAGCGAGAAGACGAGGGCGGCGGGCTCCCAGCCGGGCCCGAGGAGGAGGGCGATGAGGGGGGCCGAGACGGCAGCCGCGACGGCGTAGGCGGGGATCGTGAGGTAGCCGATGACGAGCACGGCCCCGCGGATGTAGCTGCGGAAGCGCTCGTGGTCGTCGCGCAGCGTCGAGAGCACGGGCAGCGCGACGCGTCCGAGCGGACCGTTGAGCTGCTGGAGCGGCAGGAGGAAGAGGGCGTAGGCGCGCGAGTAGTAACCGAGCTCGTGCGGGCCGAGTTGGTGGCCGATCACGACGTTGTCGAGATTGCGGGACGCGTAGTTGAGCAACTGCACCCCGAAGACGCTGCCCCCCGTCGTGACGAGCGGGAGCACGTCGCGTGAGATGCGCGGGGCGCCGAAGTGCGGACGGGCCGAGATCCACAGCGCGACGAGGCGGTACACCTGCCCCGCGCCCGCGAGCAGCACGAGCGACCAGACCCCGCCTCCGAGCAGGGCGAGTCCGATCGCGAGGACGACGCCCACGAGCATCGAGCCGACGTCGATGTGGGCGAGCGTCGTGAACCGCAGCTCGCGCTGAAGCTTCGCCTGCATGGGCATCGCGAGCCCATTGACGAGCAGGGTGGGGGCGATGACGAGCGTGAGCAGCACGAGCCGGGGCTCGCCGTAGAGCAGGGCGATGAGCGGCGCGAGCGCCGCGACGATGACCGAGAGCGCGGTGCCGAGCACCACCGAGAGCCACAGGGCGCTCGACCATAGGCGCGCCGTCATCGTGCGGGTCTGGATGAGCGCCGCCGTCATGCCGAAGTCGCGCACGAGATCCGCGACGCCGACGATCGCCGTGATCATCGCGAGCAGACCGAAGTCGGTCGGGTCGAGCACACGCGCGAGCACGACGGTCGACCCCGTCTGCAGGAGGGCGCGGGCCCACAGACCACCCGCGGTGACGAGCGTGCCGCGCGACGCCCGGCGGGCGAGGTCGGGCGGCGGCGCGTGGCGCTCCTGCTGGGCCGTCACATCCGCCTCGTCTCGTCGCGCTCCCAGCCCCGGTCGCCGAGCCCCGCGCGCAGACGCGGCCCCACCGTCGCGACGACGTAGACGGGCAACGCCGGCCAGAGGGCCGGTCGACGGGCCACGCGAGCGAGGAGGCCGCCGTGGCGCCGCGCGGCGGGTGCGGGCCGGAGCTCCGGATGCCGACGCACGAGCTCGGCGTTCCCGCGGTGGATGCGCGTGGCCCGCCGGATCTGCGCGCGCAGGGTGCGCGGCGCGGGTACCGAGAACGCGTGGGCGTCGAGGGTGACCCTCTCCTCGGGCGCGAAGAGCTGCTGCACGTAGCGGTCGTCGGCGATGACATCGGGGAACGCGCCGAATCGCGCGCGCCCGGCGGGGGAGAGCGCGTACACGCCCGACCCCACGTGACCCTGGCGTCGGTAGTCGGTGTGCTCCCAGACGCGGAAATGGGCGCGCACGAAGAGCGAGGAGCCGTGCGTGTCGACGTGGAGGCGGGGGGCGGCGACGCGGGCCTCCCGCGTGTCGAGCGTCTCCGCGAGCGCGCACAGGGCCGCGGCCTCGATGCGTACGTCGGCGTCGACGTACGCGCGGATCGTGTGGCTCGCGACCGCGTCACCCGCGTTGAGTGCCGCGATCTTCGAGCCGGTCTCGAGTTCGACGACGGTCGCGGAGGGGAGCGCCGCCCGGGCGCGCGCCGCGGTGTCGTCGCGGCATCCGTTCGCGACGACGACGAACTCGAGCAGTCCCTCGGGGGCTCCGCGTGCCATCCGCTCGAGATTGGCGCCGATGATCGCGGCCTCGTCGTGAGCGGGCACGATGACGCTCATCGGCGCGCTCATATGGCGCCCGCGCGCTCGTCGACAGCGGGCGCCTCCGGCGCGCGCACCCGACCGTCGCCCGACGCGTCGTCCAGCACCCACGCGCCGACCGCCCACAGCACGCACAGCACGAGGAGCGTCTGCATGAAACCGAACGCATCGTAGAAGAACAGCGCGGCGGTGTAGCCCGCCGTCGACACGGCGATCGCGAAGGCGAGCGAGCGGTACCGCTCCGGCACGCTGCGATCGAGCGAGTGCCGCACGAACCGCACGAAGGGGACGAGAAGGAAGATCGCGAGGCCGATCACTCCGATCACGCCCGCATCCATGAGGATGCCGAGCACCTGGTTGTCGAGGATGAACCCGTTGGCGCCTTCGCCCACCACGATGCGACCCCCGTAGCCCGTGCCGAGAAGCGGATGCTGCTGCACGAGCCCGAAGGCGGGGGCCAGATCCGCGAGCCTGCCCTGGCCACCCCACCCGGGTGAGGTGTACTGCGAGGCGACGAGCGAGTCGAGGTCGAGGAACGACAGGAGCGTCGTCGACACGGTCTTCGGGCTCGCGAGTGTCGCGAGCAGGAGCCCGGGGATCGCCGCGAGGAGCACCGTCACCCCGGCGATCGGCCGCAGCAGGAGGGTGACGGCGAGCATCGTGAGGAGCACGACGACGCCCGTGCGCGACACCGCGACGCCGATGCCGCCGAGGATCACGACGAGCATCCCGCCGTGCAGGATCGCTCGATTGATGCGGTTGCGCGGCCAGCTCGCCTCGCGCGCGAGGTACAGCACCACGGGGATGAGGATGCACAGCATGACCGACAGTGCGATGGGGTGCTGAGCCGAGCCGAAGGACCGTGCGCCGCCCGCGCGGAAGTCGTCCGAGAGGGTGCGGAGCGTCTCGAGCGGGAGCACCTGGCCGAGCATGAGGAAGACGTTGACGCGCGTGAGGCGCTCGACGATCGCGAAGAACGCCACGACCGTCGCCCCCCACGCGAGGAACGAGAGGGTCGCCATCACGAGGCGCTCCGTGCTGAGGAACTGCCGCACGAGGAAGAACACGCTGAGGATGAAGGCGACGTTCACGAGGCCGCCGAGGGCGGTGCCGACGAGGCCCTGCTGCGCGAGCGGCACGATGTTCGCCACGATCGAGATCACGAGGATCGCGAGGAAGATCCCGATGGGCGCCCCGAAGACGGTGCGCCGCATCCGGAGTCCCGGCTGGGCGAGGAGCGCGATTCCGGCACCGGCGATCGTGAGCGCGATCGCGAGGCGGTAGGGCTCGAGCTCGAACGGGAGCGGGATGGGGACCGCGTACGCGCGGATGGGCACGAACATGATGAGCGCGAGCAGCGTGAAGAGGGCGACCGTCGATCCCCTCACCGCCGGGCGGATGCGCACGGCCGGGGCCGCGCCGCCGACGGAACCCGTCGTGGTCGTCATGTTCTCAGCGGGCGTCGTAGGCGGGTGTCGCGGTGGCGATCGGCGCGCGGGCAGTCGTCGGCTCGGACGCAGCCTCCGCGGCGCGTCGCCGCGCGCGGCTCTCGCGCACGTTCCACACGACGAAGGCTGCGATCACGAAGCCGAGCAGCACGGCGAGCCCCGTCACGACGACCGGCAGCATGGAGCCGCTCTTCGTGACGTCCTCCGCCGGTCGCTCGTCGAGCGTCGTGAGCTGCACGCGCGCGGCGTCGTCGATTCCGGACGCGTCCTGCTCCGCCTCCACGTAGCGGTGGAACGCGTCCGCCGCCGTGCGGGAGAGCTCCTCGGCGCGCGACGCGGTCGGGGCGGTGCCGATGACGTCGAGGATGGGGAGCGAGAAGCGACCGGGAGACGCCTCGTCACCGCTCGGCTGGGTCGTACGACGCACGGCCGTGATCGACTCGCCCTCACGGAGCTCGCCGATCTCGGATTCCACCTCGGTGCGGATCTGCGCTCCCGCGACGAGGTAGGCGTAGACGACGGCGGTCTGCGTGAGGTCGCGTGTCTGCGCGGGAGGCGCCCCCTCCTGCACGGGCGTCTCGGCCTGGAAGATCGGCTGGCTCGCGCTTCCGACGAGCACGGTGGTCGCGGCGCGATAGCTCGGCTCCACACGGGAGACGATGTGGCCGTCGGTGATCGTGTAGCCGGCGAAGAGCCCGGCGCCCGCCGCGACGACGATGCCGACGAGCAGGAGCCATTTCTGGTTCCAGAGGATCTTGAGGTACGTGGGGATGTCCATGCGGGAGCCTTCCGATCGGGGGGCGGACATTCCGGGAGGGCGCCATTGCTCGACACGGGGGGAGTGGAGCGTGAGGGGTATCGGGGGTCCCTCGTCCAGCCACCTTGCCACCGCGGATGTTTCCGCCTCCACCCCCGACATGTTGCCGACATGTAAAACCTGTGCGACGCTCCGGCGACATTTCGGGTGAGAGGGTTGCGCGTCGCGCGTGCCCCCGTCAGGGTGACGGCATCGCCTGATCCCGACGGAGGTGATCCTCATGACGTCGTCCCCCGGATCAGAGAGCAATGGCCGGCTTTCTGTCGTCTACTCCTTCCCCCACGCCATCGGCGCGCCCGGGATCGGGTGGACGGCGTGGAATCAGGTGACCGAGCTCGTCGCCGCGGGGCACGACGTGCACCTCGTGGCGGCGAGCGTCGCGCGCCCCATCGCGGGGCTCGCGTCGCAGCGTCGTGTCCTCGAGCTCCGCGGTGTGCGGGTTCCCCACCGCGCCCTCGGCCGCGACCGCGCCCTCGCGCTCCACGATCGCGTCGCCGCGTCCGTCGTGCGCCGCGTGCGACCGGATGTCGTGCACACCTGGCCGCTCGCCGCCCACGCGTCGCTCCTCGCCGCGTCCGAGGTGGGAGCCGCCGGGCTCCGGGAGGCGCCCAACACCCACACGGGTCACGCCTACGAGATCGTCGCCGAAGAGTGCGCCCGCCTCGGCGTGCGCCTCCCGTCGTCCGCCTCGCACGCGTCGAACTCCCGCCATCTCGCGCGCGAGGAGCGCGAGTGGGCGGCGGCGGCGGCCGTGCTCGCGCCCTCCGACGCCGTGCGGGAGTCGTTCGTGCGCCGGGGCCACGACCCGGCCCGTGTGCTGCGCCATCGGTACGGCGCGCGCGTCGACGCGATCCCGGCCGTCACGCGTCCGGAGGGCCGTGCGCCCACCGTGCTCTTCCTCGGCCGTATCGAGCCCCGCAAGGGACTGCACCATGCCCTGCGCGCCTGGGCCGGCTCGCGACTGCGCGACACGGGGCGGTTCGTGATCGTCGGTGAGGCGATCCCCGCCTACGCGCGTGTGCTCGCGCCGCTGCTCGACCAGCCCGGCGTCGAGCTGCGCGGCTTCACGTCCGACCCGGGCGCCGCGCTCGCCTCCGCCGACGCTCTCGTGCTGCCCACGGTCGAAGAGGGCAGCGCACTCGTCACCTACGAGGCGCAGGCCGCCGGATGCGTGCCCCTCGTCTCGACGGCCGCCGGCGCCTACCTCGACGACGGGGTGCACGGGCTGCTTCACGAGCCGGGCGACGTCGACGCCCTTCGCACGCAGTTCGACCTGCTGGCCGAGCATCCCGAGCGCTTCGCGGCGATGTCCGCGGCCGGCGTCGCGCGCCGTGCCGAGCTCGGCTGGGACGCCGCGGGCGCGATGCTCGTCGCCGTGTACCGTACGGCGCTCGCGCGACGGGGGGTGTCGGATGCCGTCGCCCGCTGAGCTCGCCGTCGTCGTGTGCTCGCGCGAGCGCGCCGAGATGCTCGCGGCCGCGCTCGCGACGATCGTCGCCCACACGCCCCCCGAGGCCGAGATCCTCGTCGTCGACTCGGCCTCCACGACGACCGCGACGAGCGACACCGCGCGAGCCGCGGGGGTGCGCTACGTGCGCACCGACACGAAGGGCCTCTCGATCGCCCGCAACGTCGGCATCGCGGCCACCCGGCGCCGATACCTCGTCTACACCGACGACGACTGCGTCGCCGTCGAGCGCTGGACGGAGGGCATCCTCGAGCGCTTCGCAGACGAGCGGGTCGGCGCGGTGACGGGGGAGATGATCGACCACACGGTCGCTCACGCACCCGTCGACGGCTCCGCGACGCGCTACTCGCGCGTCATCGACGGTCTCGACGCGGGGCACGGGGCGCTCATGGCCTTCCGACGCGACGTGCTCGTCGACCTCGGCGGATTCGACGACGTGCTCGGCGCGGGGCGACGACTCGCGGGCGCCGAGGACCTCGACATCTTCTGCCGCATCCTCGACGCGGGCTTCGCCGTCGTGCACGACCCGAGCTGCATCGTGCATCACGTGCACACCCGGGACGACGGCGCCTACGAGGCGCTCTACCGCGGATACGGGCTCGGGCTCGGCGGCCTGGTCGGCAAGTGGCTGCGGATGCGGTGGTGGCTCGGCCTGCGCATGTTCGTCGTGCTCGCAGGGCGCACGCTGCGGCGCGTCGTACGCGAGCGCGGCGACGAGCGGCGGGGCCCCGCCGAGCGGGCGATGCTCGCCGGCATCGTCGCGGGAGTCACGTCGTCGCGGCGTCTCGCGCTCGAGGCCGGGCGTTTCGTCGACGACGACCGCCCGAGGGCGATTGTCGTGGAAGGGCTCCGCGAGGAGCCCGCGGTGCGGGCGGAGGGCGGCTGATGGCGCGCAGATCGGATGTCGAGCTCATGCGCACGCTCGACGAGAAGTTCGTCGCGGATTGGGTGGCGTTCCAGACGATGTGTCCGACCGCGGGCGTCGTCGTCGACGGCGCCCCGTACCGCCGACCCGACGGAACCCTCGACCGCGACGCTCTCGACGCGCTCGTGCGGCACCTCGTCGCGTCCTGGCCCGCGCTGCGCATGCGCATCCGGCCGATGCCGCTCGGCGTCACGACGCCCGCGTGGGTGACGGCTGAGCCCGAGCTCGACCGCCACGTGCGCATCGTCGAGCGCGTCGACCCGGACGAGATCCCCGAGGTGCTGGCGGGGGGCCGCAACCCGGACCTCGCGTTCGACCGCCCCCTGTGGACCCTCCTCATCGCGGGTCTCCCCGATGGCGACGTCGCGCTCGTGCCCCGCGTGCAGCACGCGCTCGGCGACGGCATCTTCGCGCTGCGGCTCATCGATCATCTGACCGCCGACGCGCCCTTCGAGCCCGAGGGCACCGCCCCGGCGGAGCCGCTCGAGCGTGCGGCGAGCCCGCTCGCGATCCTCTTCGGCGCCTTCCGCGTCTGGTGGCGCGAACAGGACGGGGCGCGAGGCGCCTGGCGCGAGTACACGCGCAAGTCCCTCGTGCGCCGGCTGCGTCGAACGGGCGGGCGCATCCTCCGGCCGCGGCGGGTCCGCGCGCAGCAGCGGACTCCGCTCCCGCCGCGCCACCACGCGTTTCGCACGCTCGAGCTGCGGGAGGCGAAGCTCTCCGCCCGCGCGACGGGGGCGTCGCTGCACGACTACGTCGTCGGGTGCTCCGTGACGGCGGCGGCCGCGATCCGCGACGACCACGCGGCGACCGCCCTGCTCGTCCCCGTCTCGCGCCGAGCCGGATCCACGGGCGAGGAGCGCAACAACATCTCGATGACCCAGGTCGAGGTGCCGGCCGGGGCGAGCCGCGCGGAGGCCGTCGAGGCGGTCGCGGAGCAGCTCGCGGCGTTCGTGGGAGGGGATCCCGCGGCGACCGGTCGGAGCCTCACGGCGGAGGGCTACACCTCGTATCTGCCCTGGCGCGTCCGGCCGCGCTACGCCGGCCGGGCGCTCGTGCGACGGCTCGTGCTGTGGCCCGTGCTCGACCCCCGGCATCCTTTCGCGATCTTCGCGAGCAGCTACGCGGGAACGCTCTCGATCGCCGTCTCGGGCTCACCCGACATCGATGTGGAGGCCATCGCGTCCGACCTCGAGCGGCACCTCGTGGGCGACGGGGACGCGCTCACCGCGGCACCCGCGCGAGAGGGGATGCGGGGATGAGCGGCCTGCGCGACGCCCTCCGGTCGCTCGTCGACGTGAGGACCCACCTGCACGCCCTGCGGCTGGCCCACTTCGCGTCCTACGCCCACGTGCGGCAGGTGCGGCGGCTCGATCGCGGTCGGGACGTGTCGTTCGCGCCCAACGTGTCCTTCCGCAACGCGGAGCGCATCCGCATCGGCGACGGGTCGCACATCGGCGAGTTCTCGCTCCTGTGGGCGGGCGACTCGACGGGGCGGATCACGCTCGGACGGAAGGCGCTCCTCGCCCCGCACGTCATGATCACGGCGTCGAACTACGCCGTCGAGCGCGGCACCCCGGTCATGGATCAGCCGAAGATCGAGCGCGACATCGTCGTCGGCGACGACGTGTGGATCGGCGCCAACGCGGTCGTGACGGCCGGGGTGACGATCGGCGACGGAGCGATCGTGGGGGCGGGCGCGGTCGTGACGCGCGACGTGCCGCCCTTCGCGATCGTCGGCGGCGTGCCGGCGAAGGTCATCGGGTGGCGGCCGCCGCGCCCCGAGGCGGACGAGGAGTCCGCCGCCGCGAGAGCGGTGACGTCGTGAACGGCGTGTCGATCGTCGTCGTGAACTTCAACACGGCCGAGGCGACCGCGGCGTGCCTCGCCTCGCTCGAGGGGGAGCCCGTCGATGCGGAGATCGTGGTCGTCGACAACGGTTCGACGGATGGGAGCGCCGACCTTCTCCGGTCGCGCTTTCCCGATGCGCTCGTCGTCGAGGCGGGGGAGAATCTCGGCTTCGCCGCCGGCGTCAACCTCGGCGCCTCGCTCGCCACGCGCGAATGGATCCTGTTGCTCAACCCGGACACGCTCGTGCGGAGCGGGTCGATCCGGGCGCTCCTCGATTTCGCGGAGCAGCACCCCGAGCACCGCGTGTACGGAGGGCGCACGCTGCGCCCTGACGGCAGCCTCGACCCGAGCTCGTGCTGGGGCGAGCCGAGCGCGTGGAGCCTCGTGTGCTTCGCGACGGGGCTCAGCACGGTCTTCCGCGGCACGCGCGTCTTCGACCCCGAGTCCCTCGGCAGATGGCGCCGCGACACCGTGCGCGAGGTGCCCGTCATCACGGGTTGCCTCCTGCTCGTCTCGCGCACCGACTGGGATGCCCTCGGCGGAATGGACGAGCGCTTCTTCCTCTACGGGGAGGACGCCGACTTCTCGCGGCGGGCGCGACTCGCGGGAATGCGCCCTGTCGTCGTGCCGGACGCCGTGATCGTCCACGAGGTCGGGGGATCGACCTCGTCGAGCGGGCGCAAGATGTGCCTCGTCATGGCGGGCAAGGCGACCGACGCCCGACTGCGGTGGGGGAAGCACCGCGGCGCACTCGCGGTGGCGCTCCTGCGGGCGGGCTCGGGCCTGCGCGCAGCACTCGGCAAGGAGTCGTGGCGAGAGGTGTGGCGGCGCCGCGACGACTGGTCCGTCGGCTACCCCGCCGCCCGTCGCACGCTCTTCCCGGCGCGAGACGAGGTGACGGCGTGAGGGGTCTCGCGATCGAGGCGGAGCCGGCGTACCGCACGGCCGCCGCGAATCCGTACAACGCGCTGCTCGCCGACGCCCTGCAGGACGAGGGGGCGCGGGTGCGCGACCTCGACTATCTGAGGCTCGCCACCCGCCGGGTCGACGTCGTGCACCTCCACTGGCCCGACCTCACGTTCCTGTCGGGCCACCGCATGTCGATCGTGCGGGCGCGCCTCCTGCTTTTCCGCATCGCCCTGCGGATCGCCCGCCTGCGTGGCACGCGGCTCGTCTGGACCGTCCACAACCTCGACGCCCACGAGGAGCGGGCGACCCCTGCGCTTCGTCGACGGCTGCACCGACTGCTCGTCTCCGAGCTCGACGGCGTGCTCGCCCTCTCCGAGTCGAGCCTCGCGCTCGCGCGCGAGCGCTTCCCCGAGCTCGCCGAGCTCCCGGGGTTCGTCACCCCGCACGGCCACTACCGTGACGCCTACGACTGGTCGATCACGCGGGCGGAGGCGAGGCAGCTCCTCGGGATCCCGGACGATGCGCGGGTCGCGGTGTCGGTGGGGCAGGTGCGGCCCTACAAGAACATGCCCGCGCTCGTCGCGACCTTCGGGCAGGTGCCGGGCGAGGACCTCGCACTCGCCGTCGCCGGCCGACCGTCGTCCTCCGAGCTCGCGGCGGAGCTCCGAGGGCTCGCCGAGCGCGACCCTCGCGTCCTGCTCGACCTGGCCTTCCAGGACGACGCGCGGATGGTCGCCTACCTCCGGGCCGCCGACCTCGTCGTGCTGCCCTACCGCGCGGTGCTCAACTCGGGGGCGGCGATCCTCGCCGTCTCGGCCGGCCGCCCCGTGCTCGTGCCCGCACTCGGCTCGCTCGTCGAGCTCGCGCAGCAGCTCGGCGAGGAGTGGGTGCGCACCTTCCCGGGCGAGCTGACACCCCACGACCTCGCCGACGCCCTGGAATGGGCAGGCGACGCTGCGCGCAGCCCCGAACCTCCCCTCGACCCGCTCGCATGGGATGCCGTGGCGCGGCGCACCCTCGCCGCCTACACCGCCGTCCGCGACCGGCCTCGCCTGCCCGCCACCCGACGGGCAGCCCTCCGATGAACACCCCCATGGAGTCCTGATGTCCGCAACCCACTACCCCCACGGCATCCCGTGGTCGACGAACCGAGCCCTCGCACGACCGTTCGGCAGGCGAGCCGCTGTCGTGACGGCTTTCGCCCTCACTGCGGCCGTCGGCATCGTCATCGCGGCCGCCGTTATCCCCGCCACGCCGACGGTCGCGCTGCCCGCCGGTCGGTACGTCGTGTCGTTCGCCGACGAGACCGCGGCCGGCCGCATCGCGGAGCGGCTGGGTCTCGAGCGCACGGCGGAGTACCCCTCGGTGGACGGCTTCAGCGCTTCCTTGACGGCCACACAGGCGACGGCCCTCGCCCGCGACGCCTCCGTGCGCGGCATCACGATCGACCGCCCGGTGGAGGGGTACGGGCAGATCGTCACGAACGTCCCGAAGGCGGTGGAGGCGACCGGAGCCCCCGTGTATGCCGGTGACGGCATCGACGACTACTCGGGTCCCGCGGTCGCGATCATCGACTCCGGCGTCGACCCGCATCCCGACTACACGCTCGCGGGAGCCGTCAACTGCTTCGGCTCGGGCGGCGCGGGAGACGCGAACGGGCACGGCACGGCGGTCGCGGGCTACATGGCGGCGCGGGACAACTCGGGGGGCATCGTCGGGGTCGCTCCGGGCGCGCCCGTCTACTCCGTTCGCGTGCTCGGGGCGAAGAACGAGGGCACCCTCGCGGGCCTCATGTGCGGCCTCGACTGGGTCGCGACCCACCACGAGGAGTTCGACATCCGCGTCGTCAACATGAGCATGGGCACCCCGGGCGCCGACGACGGGGACTGCGGGTACACGAACGGCGACGTCGTGCACCAGGCGATCTGCGGTCTCGTCGAGGAAGGGCTCGTCGTCGTCGCGGCAGCCGGCAATCAGAAGGTCGACTTCAGCACGCTCATCCCGGCCGCCTACGACGAGGTGCTGACGGTCACCAACTACGCCGACTTCGACGGGGCCCCGGGAGGGGTGGGCACCGCCCCGTGCTCCGTCGAGACCCCCGACGATGCGTACTCGCTGTCGAGCAACTTCGCCGTCTCGGACGCCGACAGGGCGCACACGATCGCGGCGCCCGGCGTGTGCCCGTACACGACGAAGAAGGGCAACGGATTCGCCTACATCCAGTCGGGCACAAGCATGTCGACGGCTGCCGCGAGCGGGGTGGTGCTCGACTGCCTCGCGGCGGGCGGCGCCTGCGGCGGGCTCTCGAGCGCGGATGTCGTGCGCACGGTGCGCCTGCAGGCTGCGGCGGCCGCGGCGCTGCGTGGGCACCGTTTCGACGGAGACCCGCTGAGCTCCGTCCCCGGAAGGTACTTCGGCTTCGCGGCCTCCGTCGTACCGGTCGACGCCGGGCCGTCCCCGACGCCCACGCCGTCCCCGACGCCGACGCCCACGCCGACCCCGACGCCGACGCCGACCCCGACGCCCACGCCCACGCCGACCCCGACGCCGGACACACAGGCGCCCGTCGTGACGATCATCACGCCGAGCTCCGGGCAGACCATCGGCGGCACCTTCACAGCCCTCGCGTCGGCCTCCGATGACGTCGGCGTCGTCGGCGTCTCCTTCTGGTCGGGGGCCCAGAAACTCGGCGAGGCGACCTGGACGGGGCAGTTCTGGTCGCTTAGCGTGAATACGGCGACATATCGAAACGGCTCGTACCCGATCATCGCGAAGGCTCGCGATGCGGCCGGCAACACCGGTAGCAGTGCGCAGATCACGGTCGTGATCCGCAACTGACGATGAGGGGACGGGAGCGCTCATGGCGGGCGAACGGGTTCGGAGAAGCACAGCACTGACGGTGGGGATGCTGGGCGCGCTCGTCGCGGCCCTGCTCGTCCCGGCGTTGCCCGCGGCGGCCGCACCGGCCGACCGTTTCGCGGCGCCGGGCGGCTCGGGCACCGCGTGCGCGTCCGCGGCGCCGTGCGCGCTCGCTACGGCCGTCGCGGGCGCGGCAGCCGGCGGACGCGTGCTCCTGCTCTCGGGCACCTACCCGGACGCGGTCGTCGCCGGGGGAGGAGGCACGACCGCGCAACCGGTCGTCGTGCAGCCCGCCCCGGGAGCGAGCCCTGCGCTCGGTCGCGTGCGGAGCACGGCGCCCAACGTCGTCTGGAGCTCGCTCCGGGTCACCGCCCCCTTCTACCTCAACGCGGGCTCGACGGGCTCGGTGCTGAGCGAGATGCACTTCGACGGCACGGGTCTGTTCCTGCGGGCCGCTCGCATCACGGTGCGCGACTCCGAGTTCGAAGGGGGGAGTTCGATCGACGGCATCCAGGTGGGCAACGCGTCCGACGTGCTCCTCGAGGGCAACACCATCCGCGACTACGACCAGTCCACCGACAACGGCTACCACGCGGACTGCCTGCAGATCTTCGACAGCGCGCGCGTCACCGTGCGAGGCAATCGGATGGCGGACTGCTACAACGCGGGCATCATCCTGTCGCCGGGCGGGGGCGCCGGGATGACCGACATCGTGATCGAGTCGAACTTCATCCAGGGGTGCGTCGTGAAGTCCGCGGCCTGCCGGGGAGGATCGGCGGTCGATCTCCGCCCGCCGAAGATCAGCGGCCTCGTCGTGCGAGGGAACACCATCGTCGACGGCTCGACGCGGCTCATCGCATCGTCCGGTCTCGTCGCCGACCGCAACATCATCGGCTACCTGTCCGATTGCGCCGCGCCCCTCTCGAATTCCGTGCTGCTCGGCTGGAACACCGCGGGATGCCCGCAGCCCGCATCCCTCGGGAGCTCCGGCACGCGCTTCGGGATGGTCGACTTCCGCGACCGCGAATCCGGCGACCTGCACCTCGTGAACCCCACGCAGGCGCGCATCGCGGGCGCAGGCTCGGTCGCGCTCGCGCCTGCCGACATCGACGGGCAGCCCGTCGACGCGCGCCTCGCGGGGGCGGACAGCGTGCCGGGGGCGACGCTCGGCGCGGTGCCCGCGCCTCAACCGCCGGCTGCCGGGGGCGGCGGCGGTTCCGCGACGCTCACCCTCACCGCGGACACGGGCAGGAGCTCCGACATCCCCGGGATCGATGCCTACTTCGCCTCGCGGGGAGTCAGCGCGGTCGGCTTCACCATCGCGGTGGGCGGACGCACGGGAGTGGAGGGGGTGCGGAGCGCCTCTCGGTGGACGGTGAGCTGGAACCTCGTGGGTGTTCCCCCTGGCGTGTACACGACCTCCGCGACCGTGCAGACCGCAGCGGGGGGTACGACGTCGATCCCCGTCACGGTGCGTGTCGTGGCGCCGTAGATATCGGCGGGAGTTCCGGGTCGTTAACGCCAGGTAAAAACCACCCGTTCGGGGGTCATTTCCCTTGACACCCCGCGGGCGCCGCTGACACGGTGTTCGCAGCAGCTGTTGGGTCGGTCGGGGGAACCCCCGGCCTTCCCACAGTCAACGAGGATTGCGTCATCGGCCCGATGGGTGGCGTCAGTTGAGATCGGAAACTCCTGACGCGAAGGACGTACCGTGAACCACATCCCCCCTGCTCCGCGCATCACCGTGATCGGCACCGGCTACCTCGGCGCCACCCAGGCCGTCTGCATGGCGCACCTCGGCTTCGAGGTCGTCGCCGTCGACGTGGATCCCGCGAAGATCGCCGCCCTCGCAGCCGGGCGGCTGCCGTTCTACGAGCCGGGACTCGACGAGCTCCTCGTGGAGACCCTCGCGACCGGTCGTCTGCGCTTCACGACCGACTTCGACGAGGCGGCGGCGGGCGACGTGCACTTCGTGTGCGTCGGCACCCCGCAATCGAGCGGCTCGGACGCCGCCGACCTGCGCTACGTCGACGCCGCGTTCACCGAGCTCGCGCGTCGGGTGTCCGGCCCCGCTCTCATCGTCGGCAAGTCGACCGTCCCCGTCGGTACGGCCGCGCGGCTCGCCCGGATGGTCGCCGAGCTCGCACCGCGGGCAGAGGTCGCGTGGAACCCCGAGTTCCTGCGCGAGGGATACGCCGTGGAGGACACGCTGCGGCCCGACCGCCTCGTCTTCGGCGTCACCTCCGAGCGTGCCGAAGCGCTCCTCCGTGCCGCCTACGCGCCGCTCGTCGACGACGGCGTCCCCGTCGTCGTCGCGGACCTCGCGACGGCCGAGCTCGTCAAGGTCGCCGCGAACTCCTTCCTCGCCACGAAGATCTCCTTCATCAACGCGATGGCGGAGGTGTGCGAGGCCGCGGGCGCCGACGTCTCACTCCTCGCGAACGCCCTCAGCTACGACGACCGCATCGGCGGGCGCTTCCTCAAGCCCGGCCTCGGCTTCGGGGGCGGCTGTCTCCCGAAGGACATCCGTGCGTTCCGGGCGCGCGCCGAGGAGCTCGGAGTGAGTGCCGCCGTCTCCTTCCTGCACGAGGTCGACCAGATCAACCTGCGGCGTCGGTCGCGCACGGTCGACCTCGTGCGCGAGGTCGTCGGCGGTCGGCTCGAGGGCGTGCGTGTCGCGGCGCTCGGCGCGGCGTTCAAGCCCGACTCCGACGACGTGCGCGACGCTCCCGCGCTCGATGTCGCACGGCTGCTCTATCTGGAGGGCGCGAGCGTCGTCGTATACGACCCGCAGGCCAACGCCAACGCGCACCGCGCCTACCCCGACCTCGACTATGCGGGCTCGCTCGCGGAGGCGGTCGACGGCGCGGATGTCGTCGTGCTGCTCACGGAGTGGGCCGAGTTCCGCTCGGCCGACCCCGCCGACATGGGCGTGCTCGTCGCGCATCGGCGAGTCGTCGACGCGCGCGGCGCACTCGACGTCTCGCGCTATCTCGCCGCCGGCTGGGAGTACCGCGCCCTCGGGCGCCCCGTCGGTGTCGGGGTCGCGCGCACCTAGAGTTCCGCCGGGGTCCGGGGTTTATCGGGAACTCCGGCCCCCGGCGGACACCCCCGGAGGATACTCCGGAAGGCCGGGAATAGGGGGCCGCGCACAGCGGTTCGACCCCTCGTGAGCCTCAGCGAACCCCTCAAGATCGACATCTGGTCCGACATCGCGTGCCCCTGGTGCTTCATCGGCAAGCGGCGCTTCGAGCAGGGGGCCGCCGAGGCGGGTGTGCCCGTCGAGGTCGAGTACCACTCCTTCGAGCTCGCGCCCGACACGCCCGTCGATTTCGACGGGAGCGAGTTCGAGTTCCTCGCGAAGCACAAGGGCATTCCCGAGGCCACGGCGCAGCAGATGATCGACCGTGTCACGGCGATCGCGTCGACCGTCGGCCTGAAGTACGACTACGACGCCCTGCAGCACACCAACACCGTGAAGGCCCATCAGCTTCTGCACTACGCGAAGCTGCGTACCCGTCAGCTCGAGATGAAAGAGCGGCTGCTCTCCGCCTACTTCGAGGAGGGCCGCCACGTGGGCCGCGTCGAGGATCTCGCCGATCTCGCCGCCGAGCTCGGCTTCGACCGCGACGACGTCATCCGCTCGCTCGAGGCGGACGAGCACCTCGCCGACGTGCGGGAAGACCAGCAGGTCGCGCAGGAGTTCGGCATCCAGGGTGTGCCGTTCTTCGTCATCGACCGCAAGTACGGCGTCTCGGGCGCCCAGGAGGCCGCGACGTTCGCCGAGGTGCTGCGCCAGGTCGCCGCAGAGAAGACGGATGCTGCGGTCGCCTCGTGAGCGGCCTCATCCCACTCGGCGACCAGGACGCGCTCTCATGCGAGGGCGACGTCTGCGAACTCCCCCCACCCCTCCCCCCAAGTGCCCGTTCCGCGCGTTAGTTGCCGAAGGAACGGGTGCAAACACGCGGAACGGGCACTATGAGCGATCGGGAGCGGGCTCGCTGATGTCGGCGACCGTCGCGCCGAGGCCCGTGATGAGGGCGTCGGCGTCGACGAAGAGGCTCGCGCCGTGCTCGCCGGCGCCCATCGAGACGCGGCGTCCGACGATCCGCTCGTCGACGTAGACGGGCCACGCGTTCGTCGAGCCGAGCGGCGTGATCGTGCCGCGCTCGTAGCCGGTCGCCTCGAGGGCGACGGATGCATCCGGCAGCTGCAGCTTGTTGACGCCCACGAGCGCGCGGAGCTTCGGCCACGAGATCACGCGGTCGCCGGGGATCTCGGCGAAGAGGAAGGTGCCGTCGCTGCGCTTGACGACGAGCGACTTGACGATGTCGGCGGGCGTGATCCCGAGGAGCTCGGCGGCCTCATCGAGCGAGGAGGCGGGAGGGCGCGTGATGAACTCGACCTCGATGCCGCGCGAGGCCGCATCCGCCGCCACCCGTTCGCGTCCCGCGCCCATGTCCGGTCTCCTCACCGCGTCATCTGAGAGAATCGAGAGGATGTCCACCATATTCGCGCCCCCGGCCCCCGCGCTCGAGATCGGCCCGCTCCGCCTCGACGTGCCGGTCGTGCTCGCGCCCATGGCGGGCATCACGAACACCGCCTTCCGTCGGCTGTGCCGCGAGTACGGCGCCGGGCTCTACGTGTCGGAGATGATCACGAGCCGCGCGCTCGTCGAGCGCACGCCCGAGTCGATGCGGCTCATCAAGCACCACGAGTCCGAGACACCGCGCTCCATCCAGCTCTACGGCGTCGACCCGAAGACCATGGCCGAGGCCGTCACGATGCTCGTCGCCGAGGACCGCGCCGACCACATCGACCTCAACTTCGGCTGCCCGGTCCCGAAGGTCACCCGCAAGGGCGGGGGAGCGGCGCTGCCGTGGAAGCTCGACCTCTTCCGGGGCATCGTCGAGGCCGCCGTGAAGGCCGCCGGGCCGCTCCCGCTCACGGTCAAGATGCGCAAGGGCATCGACGCCGACCACCTCACCTACCTCGAGGCGGGTCGCATCGCCGAGGGAGCGGGCGCCGCGGCGGTCGCCCTGCATGCGCGCACCGCCGCCGACTTCTACTCGGGCACCGCCGACTGGTCGGCGATCGCGACGCTCAAGCAGACGGTCACGAGCGTGCCCGTGCTCGGCAACGGCGACATCTGGTCGGCCGCGGATGCCGTGCGCATGGTCGAGGAGACCGGATGCGACGGCGTCGTCGTCGGGCGCGGGTGCCTCGGCCGCCCCTGGCTCTTCGGCGACCTCGCGGCGGCGTTCACAGGGCGCGAGCACAAGGCCGAGCCGACCCTCGGCGAGGTCGCGATCGCGTTCCGCCGTCACGCGGAGCTCCTCGTGGAGTTCTTCGACGGCGACGAGGGCCGCGCGTGCCGCGACATCCGCAAGCACGTCGCCTGGTACTTCAAGGGGTACGCCGTCGGCGGCGAGCTGCGTGCCGCGCTCGCCCGGTCGTCGAGTCTCGCCGAGATCGACGAGCTGCTCGCCCGGCTCGACCCCGATCAGCCCTACCCGGGCGCCGACGCCGAGGGTCAGCGCGGCCGAGCCGGCACCCCCAAGCAGCCCGCGCTTCCCGAGCGGTGGCTCGACTCGCGCGAACTCCAGGAGACGCACCGCGTCGCGCTCACGGAGGCGGAACTGGACACGAGCGGTGGTTGACCGCACCCCCGGGTACTCCGAGGCCGACGCCGAGCGGATGCTGCCCGAGGAGCACTCCACCCGCCGCAGCGACTTCGCGCGCGATCGCGCGCGCATCCTGCACTCGAGCGCTCTGCGCCGGCTCGCCGTCAAGACGCAGGTGCTGAGCCCCACGGCGGGGCTCGACTTCGCCCGCAACCGCCTCACCCACTCGCTCGAGGTCGCGCAGGTGGGCCGCGAGCTCGCGCTCAACCTCGGCCTCGACCCCGACATCGTCGACACGGCGTGCCTCGCCCACGACCTGGGGCACCCGCCGTACGGCCACAACGGCGAGCGCGCGCTCAACGAGTGGGCCGCCGACATCGGCGGCTTCGAGGGCAACGCCCAGACGCTGCGCCTGCTCACGCGCCTCGAGCCGAAGGTCTTCGACGCCGACGGCCGCGCCTACGGTCTCAACCTCACGCGCGCGAGCCTCGACGCGAGCTGCAAGTACCCGTGGCCGGAGCAGGAGGGCATCCCGGATCCCTCGGGGCGCAGCAAGTTCGGCTTCTACTCCGACGACACCCCCGCCTTCGTCTGGATGCGCGCGGACGCGCCGCCGCGCGTGCGGTGCATCGAGGCGCAGGTCATGGACCTCTCCGACGACATCGCCTACTCCGTGCACGACCTCGAGGACGCCATCATCACGGGGTACCTCGACGTGCGGGCGCTCTCGGCGCGCGTCGACCACGACGCCCTCGTCGACAGCATGGTCGAGTGGATCGGCGGCGAGCTCGACCACGAGACGCTCATCGCCGCGTTCGACCGGCTCGACAACCTGCCCGACTGGGTCGACTCGTGGGACGGCTCGCGGCGCGACCAGGCGCGCCTGAAGAACCTCACCTCCCAGCTCATCGGGCGCTTCGCGGGCGAGGCCGTGCGCGCGACGCGCGAGGCCCATCCCCAGGCCTTGCTCGCACGCTTCGGGGCGGATGTCGTGGTGCCCCTCGAGACACGCGCCGAGATCGCGGTGCTCAAGGGCATCGTCGCGGCGAACGTCATGTCGACGAACGCCCGCAAGCCCATCTACGAGCGCCAGCGCGGCATCCTCAAGGAGCTCGCCGACGCCCTGTGGGCCGACCCGTCGCACCTCGACGCGGGCTTCGCGTCCGACTTCGAGGCGGCAGCCGACGACACCGCCCGCAAGCGCGTCATCGTCGACCAGGTGGCTTCTCTCACCGACCCGTCGGCGAACGCCTGGCACGAGCGGCTGTGCTAGGCGGGCGCGGCATCCGGGGCGACTCCTAGAATCAGGGCATGCCCGGTCTGATTCGTCGAAGCGATATCGACGAGGTCCGGGCCCGCGTGAACATCGCCGACATCGTGGGCGACTACGTCACGCTCAAGTCGGCGGGCGTCGGATCGCTCAAGGGACTCTGCCCCTTCCACGAGGAGCGCAGCCCGAGCTTCCACGTGCGCCCCGGCGTCGGCCGCTACCACTGCTTCGGCTGCGGCGAGGACGGCGACGTGTTCACCTTCCTGCAGCGCATGGACCACGTGAGCTTCCAGGAGGCCGTCGAGCGCATGGCCGCGCGCGTCGGCATCGAGTTGCACTACGAGGACGGCGGGGCCGCGGCATCCGATCACGGCAACCGCGCGCGCCTGCTCGCCGCGAACGCCGCGGCGGAGCGGTTCTTCCGCGCTCAGCTCGCGGAGCCCGCGGCGCAGCCCGGTCGCGACTTCCTCGGCAGCCGCGGCTTCGACCAGGCGGCCGCCGAGCGTTTCGGCGTCGGCTATGCGCCGAAGTCGTTCGACGCGCTCAAGAACGCCCTCATGAAGGAGGGGTTCACGCTCGAGGAGCTGACGGGCGCGGGCCTGCTCTCGACGGGGGAGCGCGGCAACGCCTACGACCGGTTCCGGGGCCGCGTCATGTGGCCGATCCGCGACGTCACGGGCCAGACGATCGGGTTCGGCGCGCGCAAGCTCTTCGACGACGATCAGGGCCCCAAATACCTCAACACCCCCGAGACCCTCGTCTTCCACAAGTCGCAGGTGCTCTACGGGCTCGACCTGGCGCGTCGCGACGTCGCGAAGTCGAAGCAGGTCGTGATCGTGGAGGGCTACACGGATGTCATGGCCTGCCACCTCGCGGGGGTGACGACGGCGGTCGCGACGTGCGGCACGGCGTTCGGCGTCGACCACATCAAGGTCGTGCGGCGCGTGCTCGGCGACCACGACAACGCCGCGGTGTCGCTCACGGGCGAGGTCGTCTTCACCTTCGACCCGGATGAGGCGGGCCAGCGCGCCGCGAGCCGCGCGTTCGCGGAGGAGCAGCGTTTCGCCGCGCAGACCTTCGTCGCCGTCGCGCCCGGCGGACTCGATCCGTGCGACCTGCGCATCAACCGCGGCGACGAGGCGGTGCGCGCGCTCATCGGGGACCGCAAGCCGATGTTCGAGTTCATGATCCGCCGCACCCTCGCGGGGCACGACCTCGAGACGGTCGAGGGACGGGTCGCCGCCCTCCGCGCGGGTGCGCCCGTCGTCGCCGGCATCCGCGACCCCGCCCTCCGTGGGGGGTACGTGCGCAACCTCGCGGGCTGGCTCGGCATGGACCCGGGCGAGGTCTCGCGTGCGGTCACGAGCGCGGGCAACTCCTCCCGTCGGGCCGACCCGCGCGCGGAGGGTGCGCGCCGTGCGGATGCCGCGGCGGGCGCACCGGGCGAGGATCCGCGTCCGCGGCAGGCGAACCTCACGGAGCTGCCGACCGATCCGGTGACGCGCATGGAGCGCGACGCCCTCATGGCGATCCTCCAGTACCCCCAGCACGTGGGCGCCGACCTCGTCGGCAAGGCCGTGGAGTCGAGGTTCACGAACGCGACCCTCGCGATCGTGCGCGACGCGATCCGGGCGCAGCTCGATCAGCTCGATTCGCCGGAGTGGCTCCAGCGCGTGGGGGAGGAGGTGCCGGCGGGTTTCGAGTCGCTCGTCACCCAGCTCGGCGTCGCGCCCATCCCCGAACGGGCGGAGCAGATCGGCGTCTACTGCCGCGGCGTCGTCACCTCCCTCGTCGACCGTGACCTGCTCCGTCGCAAGGGCGAGCTGCTGGGCGCGATGCAACGCGCCCGCGCGGAGGGCGACCGCGAGCGGGAGGTCGCACTCAGCCGGGAATCGGTCGCCCTCGAGAGCGAGCGGCGCGCGCTCCGCGGGGAATGATGTCGCCCCGGAAGGCGCGACTTGTTGCACGGATTACGCGTGGACGCACGATTCATGCGCTGAACATTTCGATGCCGTAAACAAAGCGCTGACCGGTCGGCCGGTGGCGCGAGGGTCCCTCACTGCCGTGATAGACCTGTATGTTGGGCGGCTCTCGGTCGCCCACCCCTTCACACCCCAAGGAATGAGGTCCACGGAATGGTTTCCGTCTCTCACAAGACCCGCGTGTTGGCGGCGCTGGCGCTGCCCGCAGCGGCTGCCGTCGTGCTCAGCGGATGCGCCGCCGGCACGAACGACGGTGGCGGCAGCGGCGACAACACGATCATCGTCGGCACCACCGACAAGGTCACGACGCTCGACCCGGCCGGCTCGTACGACAACGGCTCGCTCGCCGTGCAGACCCAGGTGTTCCCGTACCTCGTGAACACCGACTACAACTCGACCGACGTCGTCCCCGACCTCGCCGAGAGCGCCGAGTTCACCTCGCCGACCGAGTACACCGTGAAGCTCCCCGCGGGCCTCAAGTGGGCCAACGGCCACGACCTCACCGCATCCGACGTCGTGTTCTCGTTCGAGCGCAACCTCGCGATCGCGGACCCGAACGGCGCGTCGAGCCTGCTCTACAACCTGGAGTCGGTCGAGGCGACCGACGACACGACGGTCGTCTTCCACCTGAAGACCGAGAACGACCAGGTGTTCCCGTTCATCCTCACGAGCTTCCCCGGCGCCATCGTCGACGAGGAGGTCTTCTCGGCTGACGCGATCACGCCGGACGACGAGATCGTCAAGGCGAACGCCTTCGGCGGCCCGTACGTCATCACCGACTACGACTTCAACAACGTCGTCGAGTTCGCGCCGAACAAGGAGTACAAGGGCCTCCTCGACGCTCCCGTCAACGACGGCGTGATCCTCAACTACTACGCCGAGTCGTCGAACCTCAAGCTCGAGGTCGAGAAGGGCGACATCGACGTGGCCTACCGCAGCCTGTCGGCGACGGATGTCGACGACCTGCGCGGCAACGACGACGTCAAGGTCGTCGACGGCCCCGGTGGCGAGATCCGCTACATCGTCTTCAACTTCAACACGCAGCCGTACGGTGCGACGACCGCGGAGGCGGACCCCGCCAAGGCGCT
Source organism: Actinomycetes bacterium (assembly GCA_023428065.1). Taxonomy (GTDB): domain Bacteria; phylum Actinomycetota; class Actinomycetes; order Actinomycetales; family Microbacteriaceae; genus Homoserinibacter. The sequence goes on from JAEYZI010000092.1 coordinate 76,061, forward strand.
CGCCGTCCGTCAGGCCGTGGCCGACCTCCTCGACCGCGACGCGATCTCGGAGCAGGTCTACAAGGGCACCTACACCCCGCTGTACTCCTACGTGCCCGAGGGCTTCGCGGGTGCCACCGAGTCGCTCAAGGGCCTCTACGGTGACGGCGACGGCGGTCCGGACGCGGCCAAGGCGAAGGCGACCCTCGAGGCCGCCGGCGTCACGACTCCGGTCAAGCTGAGCCTGCAGTACAGCCCCGACCACTACGGCCCCTCGTCGGGTGACGAGTACGCGATGGTCAAGGACCAGCTCGAGCAGGACGGTCTCTTCGAGGTCGACCTGCAGTCGACGGAGTGGGTGCAGTACTCGAAGGACCGCACCTCCGACGTGTACCCGGCCTACCAGCTCGGCTGGTTCCCGGACTACTCCGACGCGGACAACTACCTGACGCCGTTCTTCCTCACGGAGAACTTCCTCGCGAACCACTTCTCGGACGCGCAGGTCGACGAGCTCATCCTCAAGCAGGCGGTCACGCCGGATGCCGCGGAGCGCACGGCGATCATCGAGCAGATCCAGGACCTCGTGGCGCAGAAGCTGTCCACGGTCCCGCTGCTCCAGGGCGCGCAGGTCGCGGTCACGGGCGCGGACGTCGACGGGGTCATCCTCGACGCCTCGTTCAAGCTGCGCTTCGCTCCGATCACCCGCTGATCGAGCCCGCGTAGTAGACAGGTAGCACCAACCGACACGGGTGGGGCGGTCTCCGGACCGCCCCACTCCGTGTCATCGGCTTGAGAGACAGGCAACCGAATGACGACCGCCGTCGAGCCGGCGCCCACGGGCACGTCGGCCCCCGCTTCCCGAGCGCGTACGCGCGGCGGAGGAACCCTCTGGCGGTACCTCCTCGTCCGCTTCCTGCTCATCTTCCCGACCGTCTTCATCCTCGTGACGATGGTCTTCATCTTCCTGCGGCTCATCGGAGACCCGATCACGGCGGCCCTCGGCGGCCGTCTGAGCCCCGAGGATCTCGCCGCACGCCGCGCGGAGGCCGGTTTCGACCGGCCGATCATCGTGCAGTACCTCGAGTACCTCGGCCAGGTCTTCACGGGCAACTTCGGCAGGACGCTCACCGACAACCAGCCCGTCATCGACATCCTCACGCGCTACGGCACGGCGACGCTCGAGCTCGCGATCTACGCGCTCATCGTCGCGTTCATCGTCGGCATCCCGCTCGGCATGCTCGCGGCGGCCTTCCGCGACCGCTGGCCCGACGCGTTCCTCCGCGTCTTCGCGATCCTGTGCTACGCGACGCCCGTGTTCTTCGCGGGCCTCGTGCTCAAGCTCGTCTTCTCCGTGTGGCTCGGCTGGCTCCCGGTCTCTGGGCGCGCGGGAGTGCGCACCGAGCTCTCGCTCGGGCGCCTCGACGGCGCGACGGGCATCTACCTCGTCGACGCCATCCGGTCGGGCAACCCGGCCTACATCTCCGACGTGCTCTCGCACGCCGTGCTGCCGGGCATCGCGCTCGGGCTGCTCACGGCGGGCATCTTCTTGCGGCTCGTGCGCACGAACGTCATCGGCACGCTCAACATGCCCTACGTGGATGCCGCGCGCAGCCGCGGGGTGAGCGAGTTCCGGCTCGTGCGCAAGCACGCCTACAAGCCGGCTCTCATCCCGATCGTGACCGTCATCGGGCTGCAGATCGCGATGCTGCTCGGCGGCGCCGTGCTCACCGAGACGACCTTCGAGTGGCAGGGTCTCGGATTCCAGCTGGCCCACTACCTGGGCGCGCGCGACTTCGTCGCGGTGCAGGGCATCGTCGTGCTGCTCGCCGTCATCGTCGCCCTCAGCAACTTCGTCGTCGACATCATCGCGGCGCTCATCGACCCGCGAGTGAGGTACTGATGCCCGAGCGTCCCGCCCGTACCGTCCGCTCCGTGCTCGGACGGCTGCCCGTCGTGCATCAGCTGCGGCAGTCCGTCGGCCTCCAACGCGGCATGCTCGTCGCCGGCCTCGTCATCACGGGGATCTTCCTGCTCACGGCCGCGCTCGCGCCCGTGCTCGCGCCGTACGGCTTCTCGCAGCTGCGCGACGAGAACGGCCTCTTCGGTGCGCAGCAGCCGCCGAGTGCCGCCCACCCGCTCGGCACGACGGTCGGCGGCTACGACGTGCTGTCGCGTGTCATCTGGGGTGCGCAGACGGCGCTCCTCGTGATCGTCGTCGCGGTCGTGCTGTCGATCTTCCTCGGCGTGCTGCTCGGCCTCGTCTCCGGCTACATCGGCGGCTGGGTCGACCGCGTGCTCGTCGTGATCGCGGACGCGGTGTTCGCCTTCCCGACGCTCCTGCTCGCGATCGTCGCGGCGATCGTCATCAGCGGCGGACAGTCGAACCTGTGGGGTGGCATCCTCGCGGCCGCCGTCTCGATCACGGTCGTCTTCATACCGCAGTACTTCCGCGTCATCCGCGCCGAGACCGTGCGTGTGAAGTCGGAGGCGTTCGTCGAGTCGGCTCGCGTCGTGGGCGCCAAGGCGCCGCGCATCATGTTCCGCCACGTGTTCCGCAACGCGACGCGCACCCTCCCGCTCATCTTCACGCTCAACAGCTCGGAGGCGATCCTGACTCTCGCGGCGCTCGGCTTCCTGGGCTTCGGCATCCAGCCCACCGCGGCCGCGGAGTGGGGCTACGACCTCAACAAGGCGCTCTCGGACGTCACGAGCGGCATCTGGTGGACCTCGGTGTTCCCGGGCCTCGCGATTGTCGTCGTGGTGCTCGGCATCACGCTCGTCGGCGAGAGCCTCAACGACCTCGCGGACCCGCGGCTGCGGGCGCGACGTCGCCGGCCCGTGACGCCAGCAGATGCGGTGGCCGCCTCTCAGCCGATGGCCCGCAACGCGATGGGGGAGGTGCTCTGATGGCTGGACGGGAGCCGGTGGTCGACATCCGCGACCTCGAGATCACCTTCGACACCGACGCGGGCGCCGTGCGCGCCGTGCGCGACGCGAACCTGCAGATCGCGCCGGGCGAGGTGCTCGCGATCGTCGGCGAGTCGGGGTCGGGCAAGACGGTCACGGCACGCAGCATCCTGCGCCTCCTGCCGGAGACGGCGCGCATCCAGGGCGCGGTCGTGCTCGACGGCGAGAACGTGGCGACCCTCGACGCACGTCGACTGCGTGAGGTGCGCGGCACGAAGGCGGCGATGATCTTCCAGGAGCCGTCGACGGCGCTCAACCCCGTGTACACGGTGGGGTGGCAGATCGCCGAGGGGCTTCGCGCGCACGGTCAGTACACGCGCGCCGAGGCCCGCGCGCACGCGATCGAGATGCTGCGCCGCGTGGGCATCCCCGAGCCGGAGCGCCGAGTCGACGACTACCCGCACCAGTTCTCGGGCGGGCAGAAGCAGCGCATCGTGATCGCGACGGCGCTCGCGCTCGACGCGAACGTGCTCATCGCCGACGAGCCGACGACCGCCCTCGACGTCACGGTGCAGGCCGAGATCCTCGAGCTGCTGCGCCGGTGCCGCGACGAGTTCGGCGCCGCGATCGTGCTCATCACCCACAACATGGGCGTCGTGGCGGATCTCGCGGACCGTGTCGCCGTCATGTACCAGGGCGAGATCGTCGAGACCGCGCCCGTACGCGAGCTCTTCGCCGCACCCCGGCACGAGTACACCAAGAAGCTGCTCGCGGCCGTGCCGCGCGTCGAGATCGTCGAGCGTCCGCTGCCGGATGCGACGGGCGAGCCCGTCGTGGAGGCCGTCGGACTCGAGATCGAGTACCCGGGCCGGTTGGGGCGCAAGGCGTTCCGGGCGGTCAAGGGCATCGACCTGCGCATCGCGCCGGGCGAGGTCGTGGGCCTCGTCGGGGAGTCCGGTTCGGGCAAGACGACGATCGGCCGCGCGATCGCGGGGCTCACGCCCGTCACGGGCGGGTCGCTGCGGGTGCTCGGCACCGAGCTCCGGGGCGTCAAGGAGCGTCGCTTCCGTCCCCGCCGACGCGAGCTCGGCTTCGTGTTCCAGGATCCCGCCACGAGCTTCAACCCGCTGCTCACGATCGCCGAGTGCGTCGCGGAGCCGCTCATCGTGCACGGCGTCGCGTCGTCGGCCGCCGACGCCCGCGACCGCGTCGACGAGCTGCTCGAGGCGGTGCAGCTCGGCGGCTCGTACGGGGATCGCTATCCGCACGAGCTCTCCGGTGGTCAACGCCAGCGCGCGAGCCTCGCGCGGGCGCTCGCGCTCGACCCGAAGCTCCTCATCGCCGACGAGCCGACGAGCGCGCTCGACGTCTCCGTGCAGGCGCGCGTGCTCGAGCTCTTCGAGGAGCTGCAGGAGCGCTTCGGCTTCGCGTCGCTCTTCATCACGCACGATCTCGCGGTCGTCGACCGGGTGGCGCATCGCATCGTCGTGCTCCATCACGGCGAGATCGCGGAGGAGGGGCCGACAGCGCAGGTGCTCGGCGAGCCGCGCGATCCGTACACCCGCCGGCTGCTCGCATCCCTTCCCGTGCCGGATCCGGTGGAGCAGGCACACCGGCGCGAGGCCCTCGCGGCGCTGCAGGGGCAGGCCGGATGACCCGCCGCCCCCCGACGGACGCGGCCGTGCTGGCCGACGACCTCACGCTCGGCTACGGCCGAGACGAGGCGCCGGCCATCAACGGGGTCTCGTTCCAGCTCGGAGGGGGTGAGACGCTCGGGCTCATCGGCGAGGCCGGCGCGGGCAAGTCGACGCTCGCGCGTGCCATCGCGGCGCAGTCCGCGCCGGGCGAGCGCGAAGCGCCGGAGATCCGCGGAGGCGGTCTCACGGTGCTCGGGGAGGACCTGCGGGGCACGCGGGCGCGGGGACGCGACCGGCTCGCCCTTCGGGTCGGCTACCTGCCGCAGGACGGCGGTTCGTCGTTGCAACCCCACCTCACGGTGGGGGAGAACGTGGCCGAGCCCATCTTCCAGCGCGACAAGCACTTCGATCGCGTGGAGGCGGGTGCGGCCGTCGCGACCCTCGTCGACGCGGTGCGCCTCCCGCTCTCGGTCATGGAGAAGTTCCCGCACGAGCTGAGCCGTGGCCAGCGTCAGCGCATCGCCCTCGCCCGAGCGCTCGTGCTCGAGCCCGAGCTGCTCGTGGCGGACGACCCGACGATGGGCGTGGACGTGCTCGTTCGCGGCCCCATCCTGCAGGTCGTCGCCGAGCTGCAGCGGGAGCTCGGCTTCAGCGCGCTCATCGTGGGCCACGACCTGCGGGAGCTGCGCACGATCGTCGACCGCATCGCGGTGCTGCACGCGGGCCTCATCGTCGGCTACGGCACGGTCGACGACGTGCTCGCGAACCCGCTGCACGAGTACACGCGCACTCTCGCGAGGCTGCACGCGTGACGCGCCTGGTGATCGGCGCGTACGGACCCGACATGGGCGGGTCGGCGCGCGGGATCGCGGCTGCGGCATCCGTTCCCGATGGGCCTGTCGCGCTGTCGGGGGAGGGGCCGGGGGAGGCGTCGCCCTCGTGGCTCGCCGTGCGGGGCGAGCGGATGGTCGCGACGCTCGAGGGCGCCGGCTCGCTCGCGTGGTTCGCCCGTGAGGGCGACGGATGGCGCCCGGACGGGGTGACCGAGCTCGTCGGCGAGTCGCCGTGCCACGCCGCCTTCCTCGACGACGACACGGTCGCCGTGGCCTGCTACGGCGACGGCGCCGTCGTCGTGGTGCGTGCGGGCGAGGCCCGCCCCGCCCAACGGCTGGAGGGCGTCGGCTCGGGGCCGCTCCCCGCCCAGGAGGGACCGCACGCGCATCACGTGCACGTGCTGCCCGACGGTCGCGTGCTGACGCTCGATCTCGGCGCCGACCGCCTGCACGTGCACGCGCGCACGGATGCCGGCCTCCTCGAGCGGGTCGACTCGCTCGCCGTGCCGCCCGGCACGGGCCCGCGCGACCTCCACGCGCTCCCGTCGGGCGAGCTCGCGCTCCTCGGCGAGTGGAGCTGCGAGCTCCTCGTGCTCGACCCGGCGGGGCACGAGTTCGAGATCGTGCAGATCCTCGCCCTCCCCGGCGCGACGCCGGGTCGCGACCAGGCGGCCGCCCTCGCCGTCGGCGACGACGGGAGGTTCCTGTATGCGGGTGTCCGCGGCGCCGACCGGATCGCCGTCGTCGCACTCGAGGACGACGGTGCGCGAGCCGTCGGCTGGGTGCCCTCGGGCGGCCGGTGGCCGCGCCATCTGATGGTCGACGGGGAGTTGCTCCACGTGGCCGACCAGCTCTCCGACGAGGTGGTCACCTTCCGGATCGGCGACGACGGGCTGCCGACCCGGATCGGCTCCGTCGTGACGCCGTCGCCCACGTGCATCGTCAAGAGCACGCCCTAACCTTTGCTAAGCTAGCGAAGCTGTTTTCGCAGCGATCCTCGGTAGCTCAATTGGCAGAGCAATCGGCTGTTAACCGATAGGTTCTTGGTTCGAGTCCAAGCCGGGGAGCTTCCACCCCTTCCGGATGGCGTTGAGCCCGATCGCCTGGGCTCCGCCGCCGGTCATTACAGGCTTCGGCATCTGGATGAGTTCGACGACGGTGAGCCCGAGCTCGGCCGCGATCGCGTTGAGGTCGTCGCTGGTGAAGGGCAGCCGGCCGGAGAGGCGGCGGCTCACCTGCGGTTGCGTGAGTCCGATGCGGCGGGCGAGGTCTGCGCCAGAGATGTTCCGCACGGCGAGGTGCGCGCGGATCGGGGCGGCGAACACCTCGCGGGCGTCGCGGCTCGGCAGCTCGGTGATGGTTGCGGAAGTCATGCGCTGAGCGTATCAGATCATGCGCGCGCCGCATAGACCGGACTTCGTGTGTCGTGTCGCGACACGCCGCGCATGACTCCCGCTTGACTTCTATGCATCCATGCATACCCAGCCCCCGGGCTCATCGCCAACGTGAAGGCCGAGATGGCGCGACGGAGCGTCGCTCAGGCCCAGGTCGCCTCGACGCTCGGACTCACGCAGCCGCAGGTGAGCCGCCGTCTCTCCGGCGCGGTCGAGTTCAGCGCCTCCGAGCTCTCGAAGCTGTCGAAGCTGCTCGACGTTCCCGTGTCTGCGTTCTTCGGATAGGCGGTCGCGTCGTGACCGCCCCCGGAGTTCGAGGACGGCGGAGAATGGCGGACCATCCAATACTGGCCCGACGAGTTCTCACCCATCCGCGACTGAATCGACCAACTCTGATCACCGGCGATTGTTCGTCGCGCCCCAACCCGGACACCCCCCCACGGACCTTCCCTGCCGCTACGCGTATAGCGGCTGACAAACCGTACGGGTTTTCAAGTCGTCGGGTGTCGTGCCTACCCGGTAGAAATGGCCACGGGAAGGCGCGAGATGAGATGGCCCCAGTACCAGCCCGTGTGGCCGACAGGCGTGATCCGGCCTCCTGGCGCGCCCCTTGTGTATCTCGACCTCAATCATTGGATCTACCTCGCGGGCGCGCTCCTTGGCCGACCGAAGCCCGGCTACGCCGATCTCCTCCGCGCATGCCGTTCGGCCAAAGAACGAGGGGCTGCCCGGTTCGTTCTCTCAGGGTCATTGGTCGAAGAGATATGGGCGATCCCGAACCCGCGCCAGCGTGTCGAGCTTTCCGAGGTGATCGAGATGGTGAGCGGGTTCGAGTATCTGGCCCCGCTCTCCGATGTGATGCGACTTGAGGTGAGCGCGTTCCTCAACGTGCGAACTGGGACGCTAGGGATCGATCACGGAAGCATCCCGCTGATCGGCAATTCGCTCCTGCACATCTTCGGGATGGTCGGCGGTCTACGGATACATGACGAGGAGACGGGGCTGGACATAACCGACCAGCTGCAGGCCGATGAGCCCGGATTTGAGGAACGTCACCGCCAGTTGGAACGCGTCGCGGAGCGCATGTTGATTCAAGGGCCAGACGACGAGATGGAGATCCAACTGCGCGCGGCGGGCGGCTATCAGCCAGAGGTTCCCCGCCAGAAGCTCCTCGACAACGTCACGATCGAGCAAGCGTTCGCGGACGAACGATTGACTCAGCGGTGGAGAAAAGGGCGGCTCGCCGATGTGCTCGCAGCTCGACACCTCAGTCTCGAACTGCTCGACACGCTCACCCGGGAACTCATGCATCGAGGCATCTCGGTAGGCGACGTTGCCCAGTCGCTTACTGACTTTCGGGAGCTGCCGCTCGCCATGCCTTCAGCGTCCGTGTTCGTCGCGATGAAGGGGCACTACCACCGGAACGCCACGCGGCGCTGGTCGATCAACGACTTGCACGACATCGGCGCGATGTCGATCGCCGTGCCGTACTGCGACGTCGTGTTCACGGACGCGGAAGCTCGTGCGGCGCTCCAAGCCACGGGGCAGGACGCGCTTTTGGGCACGTTCCTGCCCCGCACGCCGGGCGAGCTAGTTGCACACCTCGACGGACTCTGAGCCACCGACCAAACTCACACTTACTCAACACTTTGAGTGTGATTCGTCGTTATCCGACGTGTCGTCACGAGAGTCGATCTGCACGTCGATCAGGGGTTTGTTGCTCCTCGTGATCCTCCAAGGTGGCGCTACAGCCTCCCGATAGGTTCTTGGTTCGATTCCAAGCCGGGGAGCCACGAAGGCCCGAGATTCCAAGGATCTCGGGCCCCTTTCGTGAGACGGCGCGACCGACCTCGGGCGTTCCGACGGCGCCGCGGGGGCCTAGCCGTTCAGCGGCGGGCGGCCGGATGCCCGACCGCCCGCCGCATCTCGCGATCACTCGGCGATGAAGTAGAGACGCTTGTTGACGAACTCGTCCATGCCGAGCGGACCCATCTCGCGACCGAAGCCCGAGTTGCGCACCCCGCCGAACGGGAGCTCGGCCGACTCCGCGGCGATCGTG
>JAEYZI010000035.1 GCA_023428065.1 Actinomycetes bacterium
CCGCCTGACCCGAGGGGCCGCCGCCCGTGATCTTCGCCTTCACGTCGTAGGAGCCGAGCAGGTCGAGCACCTTGAAGGGGTCGTTGATGAGCTGCTGGTGCAGCTTGTTCGGGAAGTAGTCCTCGAGGGTGCGCCCGTTCACGGTGAACTCGCCGCCGCCCGGCGTGAGCCGGACGCGGGCGATGGCCTCCTTGCGGCGGCCGACGGCCGCGCCCGAGACGTTGAGCACGGCGCGGGGCGCGCGGGGGGCCTCGTCGGCCGGGGTCTCGGTCGAGAAGGAGGTGAGCACCTCGTCCGAAACGGTGTCTTCGATCTTCGCCATCAGTGATGTCCTCAGAAGTCTCTCGGCGCTTACTGCGCGACCTGGGTGAGCGTGTAGGGCTTGGGCTGCTGCGCGGCGTGCGGGTGCTCGGCGCCCGCGTAGACCTTCAGCTTCTTGATCTGGGCGCGACCCAGCGAGTTCTTCGGCAGCATGCCGCGGATGGCCTTCTCGACCGCGCGGGTCGGGTGCTTCTCGAGGAGCTCCGAGTAGCTCGTGGCCGTGAGGCCACCCGGGTAACCCGAGTGGCGGTAGGCCTTCTTCTGCGCGAGCTTCGCACCCGTGAGCGCGACCTTGTCGGCGTTCACGATGATGACGAAGTCGCCCATGTCCATGTGGGGGGCGAAGGTCGCCTTGTGCTTGCCGCGGAGGATCGCCGCAGCGTGGCTCGCGAGGCGACCGAGCACGACGTCGGTGGCGTCGATGACGATCCACTCGCGCTTGATATCCGCCGGCGTGGGGCTGAAAGTACGCGTCATGAGATGACTCGATTCTTGTCGGTGGTGTTCGTGAATCCCGCTCCGGTGTGCGTTCCGGCCTCGAGGAGGCGGAACCCGACGGTGGAGGGCCCAACTGGTCGTCCGCGCGGCGCGCAGACAACCTCAACAGACTAGTCGATGAGGGCGTCGTCCGGCAAACCGCGCTTCGCCCGCGTCTGCTCCGCGCGCGCGGCGAGCTCGGCATCCGGCGGGTACCCCACCTCGACGAGCGTGAGCCCGCGTGCCGGCATGACGATGAACTCGCTCGTGCGGCGCGCCTCGTCGCGGATGCCGGCGACCCGCTCCGCCGCGAGACGCCCCTCCCCCGCCGCGACGCACGCGCCCACGAGGGCCCGCACCATCGAATGGCAGAACGCGTCGGCGCGCACGCGTGCGACGAGCACGCCGTCGTCGTCGCGCGCCCAGGAGAACTCCTGGAGCGTGCGGATGGTGGTCGCCCCCTCGCGCGGTCGGCAGTAGGCGGCGAAGTCGTGGAGGCCGAGCAGCGACCGGGCGGCGGCGTCCATCGCGTCGACGTCGAGCTCGGCGGGGTGCCACAGGGTGAAGCTGCGCGTCCGGGGGTCGCGCAGCGCGACGGCATCCGCGATGCGGTACTCGTAGCGCCGCCACACCGCCGAGAAGCGCGCGTCGAAGCCCTCGGGCGCCGGACCGGCGCGCAGGATCTGCACGTCGGACGCCGCGCCGACGATGCCGTTGATCCGCCGCGCGAGGGAGGCGGCGCCCGCAGCCCCCGCTCCGCGCCCGCGCGGCCTGCGCTCGAGCTGGGCGAGCTGCTCGGGCGCGAGATCGAGGTGCGCGACCTGCCCGATCGCGTGCACCCCGACATCCGTGCGGCCCGCGACGGTGAGGCGCGGCGGCGCGACCCCCGCCCGCCCGAAGAGCGTCGCGAGGGCGTCCTCGAGAACGCCCTGCACGGTGCGCAGACCCGGCTGGCGCGCCCAGCCCGTGAAGTCGGTGCCGTCGTAGGCGAGATCCAGCCGGATGCGCGCCGCGGCTTCCGGGGTGTTCACGTGGCGAGTTTAGGCTGGAGACGGTGACCCGCCGATGACACCACGCACACCCGATCCCGGAGACGAGCGCACCGGAGCGCGCCCGTCCGGTTCCGCGCGCGTGCCGGGGCTCGACGGGCTCCGCGCGATCGCCGTCGCGCTCGTGGTCGTCTTCCATCTCACGCCCGGCGCGGTCCCCGGCGGCTACCTCGGCGTCGACGTGTTCTTCGTCGTGAGCGGCTTCATCATCACGCGCCTGCTGCTCGTCGAGCACGCGGAGTCGGGGCGCATCGCCCTCGGCGCGTTCTGGAAGCGGCGCGCCCGGCGGCTCCTGCCCGCGCTCGTCGTGCTGCTGCTCGCGTGCACGAGCGCCGCCCTCCTCGTCGGCGGCGACGTGCTCGTCGGTGTCGGGGCGCAGCTCGCCACGGCGCTCACCTTCTCGAGCAACTGGTACTTCATGGCGAGCGGGAGCGACTACTTCGCGAGCACGGCGCCCGAGCTCTTCCGCAACCTGTGGTCGCTCGCGGTCGAAGAGCAGTTCTATCTGCTGTGGCCGCTCGCCCTGCTGTTCCTCGTGCTGCGACTCCCCCGCCCCGCGCGGCTCGTCGCACTCGCGCTCGCGACCGCCGCATCCGCAATCGCGATGGGCGTCTTCCTGACACCCGGCGACCCGACCTCCGTCTACTACGGCACGGGCACGCACGCGTTCGGCCTCACACTCGGCGCACTGCTCGCGGTCGCGAGCCACGCCTGGTCGCCGCGTGCGCTCGAGTGGTCCCGCGGCGCGCGGCGGACGCTCGGGGCCGCGGGCGTCGCCGGCCTCGCCGGCATCCTCGCGCTGTCGTTCGTCATGCCCGGCACGGCCGACTGGGCCTACCGTGGCGGACTCGTCGGCGTCGCGGTGCTCACGACCGCCACCATCGCCGCCTTCCTCGTGCCCGGCTCGCCCCTCGCGCGCGGCATCGACGCGGCCCCGCTGCGCTGGGTGGGCCGTCGCAGCTACGGCATCTACCTGTGGCACTGGCCCGTCTTCGTGCTCCTCGCGGCAGCCCTGCCCACCTGGGTCGGCGACCCCGTGCTCGCGTGGGTGCTGGGAGGCATCGCCGCCGTCGTCACGGTCGCAGCCGCGGCGCTGAGCTTCCGCTTCGTGGAGACGCCCATCCGCGAGGCCGGCTTCCGTGCGACGCTCACCGCGTGGGCGAGCGGTTGGCGCGGACCCCGTCTCGCGACCGTGGGCACCGCGGCGACCCTCGTGCTCACGCTCGCGGGCGTCGCCGGCACGAGCGCGGCCCTCGTGCTGCAGCCGCGGCAGAGCGACGTCGCCGACCGCATCCAGGCGGGGCAGGACGCGATCAGGGAGACGCAGACGCCCGCCCCGGCACCCGAAACCTCCGCGACCCCCGCTCCCACGGGGCCGCCCCAGCAGCTCCAGGGCGATCAGATCACGGCCGTCGGCGACTCCGTCATGCTCGCGGCGGTGCCCGAGCTGCAGGCCGCGTTCCCCGGCATCCAGATCGATGCGGCGGTCTCGCGGCAGATGTCGGCGGCCCCCGACATCCTGCGCGGCATGCGGGATGCCGGAACGCTGCGCCCCGTCGTCGTGGTGGCGCTCGGCACCAACGGATCGGTGGCCGACGAGACGCTCACCGCCATCCGCGGGATCCTCGGGCCGGAGCGCGAGCTCGTGCTCGTGACGGCGCAGGCGCCGCGCGGATGGATCCCCGACGTCAACGCGAAGCTCGGCTCGTTCGCGTGGCAGTACCGCGACGTCGAGCTCGCCGACTGGTACGCCGCCATCCAGCCCCATCTCGACGTGCTCGCGCGCGACAAGGTGCACTTCGGCGGGGCGGGCGCCCGCATCTTCACCGCGACGATCCAGGAGGCCCTCACGCGCCTCGCGGCGCTGCCGCCCGTACGCGACGAGGCGGCCGACGAGTCGCTCCCGCGCCCCGTCTGACGCCGCCCCGCCGTCCGCGGGCCCACATCGGCGCCCGGAACGCAGGAAGCCCCGCTCGGTGAGCGGGGCTTCCTGTCGAATGGGTGCGAGGTTACTTCTCCTCGGACTCCGGCGCGTCTTCGGTCGACTCCTCGGCGGGGGTCTCCTCGGCGGCGGCCTCGGTCTCCTCGACCGACTCCTCGGCGGGGGTCTCGGTCTCCTCGACCGGGGCCTCCTCGGCGGGGGCGGCCTTCGGGGTCTCGACGCGGGCAGCCGACTTCTTCGACGAGGCGGGCTTCTTCACGACCGGCTCGAGCACGAGCTCGATGACCGCCATGGGCGCGTTGTCGCCCTTGCGGTTGCCGATCTTCGTGATGCGGGTGTAGCCGCCCTCGCGGTCGGCGACGAGCGGCGCGATCTCCGTGAAGAGCTCGTGCACGACCGTCTTGTCGTGGATGACCGACAGCACGCGACGACGCGAGTGCAGGTCGCCGCGCTTGGCGAAGGTGATGAGGCGCTCGGCCAGCGGACGCAGGCGCTTCGCCTTCGTCTCGGTGGTCGTGATGCTCTTGTGCGTGAAGAGGGCCGCGGCGAGGTTCGCGAGCAGAAGGCGCTCGTGCGCCGGACCGCCGCCGAGACGGGGACCCTTGGTGGGCTGGGGCATGATCAGTCGTTCTCCAGGATGTGCGCGTCGCGGGTCATCGCGACGCAGCGGGTTTCGGGGTCAGGGGCGGTCAGACGGTCTCGTCGTCGTATCCGCCGTAGAAGTGCGCGCCGTCGAAGCCGGGCACGCTGTCCTTGAGCGAGAGGCCGAGCTCGACGAGCTTGTCCTTCACCTCGTCCACGGACTTCTGACCGAAGTTGCGGATGTTCATGAGCTGCGTCTCCGAGAGGGCGACGAGCTCGCTGACGGTGTTGATGCCCTCGCGCTTGAGGCAGTTGTACGAGCGCACCGAGAGGTCGAGGTCCTCGATGGGCATCGACAGCTCGCTCGAGAGCACGGCGTCGACCGGCGCGGGGCCGATCTCGATGCCCTCGGCGGCGGTGTTGAGCTCACGGGCGAGACCGAAGAGCTCGACGAGCGTACGACCGGCCGAGGCGATGGCGTCGCGCGGCGTGATCGCCGGCTTCGTCTCGACGTCGACCACGAGGCGGTCGAAGTCGGTGCGCTCGCCGGCACGGGTGGCCTCGACGCGGTAGGTGACCTTGAGCACGGGCGAGTAGATCGAGTCGACCGGGATCTGCCCGGCCTCGCTGAACTCGCTGCGGTTCTGCGTCGCCGAGACGTAGCCGCGGCCGCGCTCGATCGTGAGCTCGAGGTCGAACTTCGCCTTGTCGTTGAGCGTCGCGATGACGAGGTCCGGGTTGTGGATCTCGACACCGGCGGGCGCCGAGATGTCGGCAGCCGTCACCTGGCCCGCACCCGTCTTGCGCAGGTAGGCGGTGATGGGCTCGTCGTGCTCGCTCGAGACGACCAGGTTCTTGATGTTGAGGACGATCTCGACGACGTCCTCCTTGACACCGGGGATGGTGTCGAACTCGTGCTGGATGCCGTCGAGGCGGATGCTCGTGACCGCGGCGCCGGGGATGGAGGAGAGGAGGGTGCGACGCAGCGAGTTGCCGAGCGTGTAGCCGAAGCCGGGCTCGAGGGGCTCGATGACGAACGCGGAGCGGAACTCCGAGATGACCTCTTCGGAGAGGGTGGGACGCTGTGCGATGAGCACGTGGTTTCCTT
>JAEYZI010000076.1 GCA_023428065.1 Actinomycetes bacterium
GAGTACGGAGGCGAGCACCGTCGGCCGGTAGAAGTGCCCGCGGTCGACCTCGAGCGGTGCCCCTCCCGCCAAGAGGTCGGCTCCCGATAAAATGGCGTCGCGGACGGCGCGATGGACTTCGTCGAGCCGACGGGCGCTCGCAAGGGGACCCATCTCTGTCGACGGATCCCGCCCGTCGCCCACACGGATGTCGTCGGCAGCCGCGGCGAAGGCGGCCGCGAACTCCTCGGCGATCGACGCCTTCACGATGAAGCGCGTCGGCGCGACGCAGACCTGTCCGGCGTTGCGGAACTTCGCGACGACGCATTGATTCGCGACCGTGGGCACATCGACGTCATCCCAGACGACGACCGGCGCGTGGCCGCCCAACTCCATCGACACATTGGTGACCGTCTCGGCGGCCTGTCGCAGCAGTAGTGCGCCGACGCGAATCGAACCAGTGAGGCTGACCTTGCGGATGCGACGATCTCTCACGAGCTTCTCGCTCACGGCGGCGGGGTCGCCCGTTACGGCGTTGACGACACCAGGGGGGAGCACTTCGGCGACGGCACGCACCAGGGCGAGGCACGCGGAGGGCGCCTCTTCGGCCGGCTTCAGGATGACACTGCATCCCGCGGCGAGAGCGGGCGCGAGCTTGCGCGCTGCGAGCAGGACGGGGAAGTTCCACGGGGTGAATGCGGCGACCGGCCCGACCGGTTCGCGGCGCACCTCGATGCGCGTTCCGACGGTCGGTGCGTCGACCGTTCGTCCGTAGATGCGCCGCGCCTCGTCGGCATACCACTCGAACTGGTCGACGCTCGTGTCGACCTCTGCGAGCGACTGAGCCAGGGGCTTGCCCTGCTCCTCGGTGAGCAGTGTCGCGATCGCCTCGCGCTCATCTCGGATGCGCGCTGCGGCTTCGCGGAGGCGCTCGCTTCGTTCCCATCCCGGAACACGGCGCCAGGCGGCGAAGCCGTCGACGGCTGAGCTGATGGTCCGCTCGAGGTCCTCGACCTCCGCACGAGGAACGGTGGCCACGATCTCTCCGGTGGCGGGGTCCTCGACGTCGATGGTGCGGCCCGACGCGGACGAGAGCCACTGCCCTCCGATCAGCATGCTCTCGTGACGCACGGCGCTCTCCTTCGCGAGGTCTCGTGTTCGGCTCGGACCCGTTCTGACTCGGCCCCGCTGCGGTGGCCGGACCTGCCAAGACTCAAGTCTGACGAACACCGCGAGTGCTGGTCTTGCGGCTGCACGATCGTGCACGCGCAACGCCGGGTGGCCGCGCTACCCGCTCAGTCCTCCGCAGGGATCGGCTCGGCCGGCAGCTTGCGCACGCGTGCGCGGCGGCGGCGGCGCTCGGGGATCATCGAGCGCATCTCCTCGAGCTTGCCGAAGCACAGCAGACGGTCGCCCGCCTCGAGCAGCTGACCCTTGCGCGGGTTCGGGATGACGCTCGCGCCGCGGTGCAGCGTGAGCACGGTGATGTCGCGCTCCCACAGCCCCGACTCGCCGAGGGTCTTCCCGACGAGCTCGGCGTTCGTGTGCACGAGCAGTTCCGCGACGCCGTAGCCGGTCGAGACCGAGAGTCGCTGACGCACGTCGATCTCGGGGAACGCCACCTGCTGCGCGACGTAGTCGATGATCGCGCCCGCGACATCCAGCTGCGTCGCCGCCTCGATGCCCTGAAGCCCCGGCGAGGAGTTGACCTCCATGACGAGCGGCCCCTCGGCGCCCTCCAGCATGTCGACGCCCGCGACGCGCAGGCCCATGATCTGCGCCGAGCGCACGGCGGCCTGCTCGTACTCGGGGGCGAGGTCCACGCGTTCGACGCTGCCGCCGCGGTGCACGTTGGACCGGAACTCGTCGCCCTTCGCCGTGCGGCGCATCGCCGCCACGACCCGGTCGCCCACCACGAGGGCGCGGATGTCGCGGCCGCGGCTCTCGGAGACGAAGTGCTGGATGAGCACGTTCTGGTTCGTCGACTGCAGGGTCTCGATGATGGCCTCGGCGATCTTCACCTCGGGGGCGAGGATCACGCCGATCCCCTGCGTGCCCTCGAGGAGCTTGATCACGACGGGCGCGCCGCCGACCTGCTCGATCGCGGGGCGCACATCCGCCCGGTTGCGCACGAACGCGGTGGGCGGCATGCCGATGTTGTGGCGCGACAGGATCTGGGTGGCGCGCAGCTTGTCGCGCGCGTTCGAGATGCCGTTCGCCGTGTTGGGCGTGTACACGTCCATCTGCTCGAACTGCCGCACGACGGCCGTGCCGAAGTAGGTGATGGATGCGCCGATGCGCGGGAGGATCGCGTCGTAGTCGCTGAGCGGCTTGCCGCGGTACTGCAGGTCGGGCTCGTCGCCCGAGAGGTCGATGCCGAAGCGCAGCGTGTTGAGCACACGCACCTCGTGGCCGCGCTGCTGGGCGGCGGCGCGCAGGCGCTGGGTCGAGTAGGCGCGGGGCGCGCGCGACAGGATCGCGAGTTTCATGGGTGAGCCCCTGCCAAGATGGTGCGGTGAGCGAGAGAACCCATTCAAACACCCTCGCGGGGTGGCGCGAGTGGGTTCAGCTCCCCGAGGTCGGCGTGCCGTGGATCAAGGCGAAACTCGACACGGGCGCGCAGACTTCGTCGATCCACGCCTACGACGTCGAGGCCTTCGACCGCGACGGCGAGGCGTGGGTGCGCTTTCGCATCCGTCCGTGGCAGCGCTCGGATGCCGACGAGGTCGAGGTGGAGCGCCCCGTCGTCGATGTGCGCCGCGTGCGCAGCTCCTCCGGCCACGTCGACGAGCGGTTCGTCGTGTCGCTGCCGCTCGTGCTCGTGGGGCGCGGCGTCGAGGCCGAGGTGACCCTCAGCAACCGCGACTCCATGGGGTTCCGGATGCTGATCGGCCGCGAGGCGCTCAGCCGCGGCTTCGTCGTCGACTCCGCGCGCTCGTTCCTCGGCGATCGGGCGCCCCGTCCCATGCGACGACGCAACCGCGGCGACGCCTGACTCAGGCGGCGAACCTGGCCCTATCTTGGTGCGGGTGACCACCACCACACCCACCACCCCTGCTCCCGCGCCCGCGCGCGCGCCCGTCGGCCTCCGCGGCCGGGCCACGCAGCTGGTCGAGTCGAGGCCGTTCCAGCGCAGCATCATCGCGCTCATCCTCGTCAACGCCGTGATCCTCGGCCTCGAGACCTACCCGGCGGTGCTGGAGGCGTTCGGGAAGCCTTTGCACACCGTCAACATGGTGATCATCGCGATCTTCGTCGGCGAGATCGTGCTGCGCATCTACGCCTCGGGGTGGCGCTTCTTCACCAACGGCTGGAACCTCTTCGACCTGTTCGTCGTCGTGGTGGCGCTCATCCCCGCGGGCGCCGAGGCGGGGGTGCTGCGCGTGCTCCGGCTGCTGCGCGTGCTGCGCCTGCTGTCGGCGGTGCGGTCGATGCGACTCGTCGTGGCCGCCCTCGGCGCGGCGATCCCGGGCATCGCCTCGATCGGTGGACTGCTCCTGATGATCGTCTACGTCTTCGCGGTCGCCTCGACCACCCTCTTCAGCGCTCGTCTGCCGACCGCGTTCGGCGACCTCTGGCTCTCCACCGTCACCCTCTTCCGCCTCATGATCGGCGACGGTTGGACGGAGGCCGTGGCCCCGCTCGCGGCGAAGGAGAGCTGGGTGTGGGGCTACTTCATCCTCTACACCGTCGTCACGACCCTCATCGTGCTCAACCTGCTGATCGCGGTCGTCGTGGAGGCGATGGAGCGGATGAAGGTGGCCGACCCGGGCGAGGACGAGCCCGCGCCCACGTCGACGGGCGAGGCGGCGATCCTCGCCGAGCTGCGCGAACTGCGGGCCACGGTCGACCGTCTGGGCGGCGCGCTCGAGCGGCGCGGCTGACCCTCCGGGGGACGGTAGGGTCAGCGCTCGAGCGCGAGGCGCACGCCGAAAGCGGCGATGACGGTGCCGGCGATCCCGTCGATCCAGCGAGCGACGGTGCGCCGTTGCAGCCAGCGCCGGAACGAGCGCGCCACGACGAGCAGGGTGCCGAGCCACACGGTGCCGAGCACGACGTGCATGGCCGCGAGGGCGAGACCCCACGCGAGGGCCGGCGCGTCGCCGGGGATGAACTGCGGCAGCACCGCGACGTAGAACGCGCCGACCTTCGGGTTGAGCAGGTTCGTCGTCGCGCCCTGGCGGAAGCCCGCCCAGAACGAGTCGGCGCGGGCGTCGAAGACGGGCTGGGGCTGGTGCGGTCCCCGGATGGCGGACCACAGCATCCGGAGCCCGATCCACAGAAGGTAGAGGGCGCCCGCGACGCGCAGCGCGTCGTAGGCGAGCTGCGACGCGAGCAGCAGGGCGCTCACGCCGACCGCGGCGGCGGCGCCCCACACGAGCACGCCCGCCTGGATGCCCGCCACCGCTCCCCGGGCGCGGTGGCGGCCGGCGACCGCTGCCGTGCGCAGCACGAGCGCCGTGTCGAGCCCGGGGGTGATCGTCAGCAGGGCGACCACGAGCCCGAACGACAGGAGGGTGGCGAGGGGCGGCAGCACGCCGCCAGCCTAGGAGCCGACGGCGCGCCTCACGAGCTCGGCGATACGCGTCTCGTCGGCCTGGGTGAGGTCGTTCGTGAGTGCGTAGGCGGTGGGCCACATCGTGCCCTCGTCGAGCTGCGCGGGGTCGTTGAAGCCGAGCGTCGAGTAGCGCGCCTTGAACTTCTTGGCGTCCTGTAAGAACACGACGTTCTTGCCGTCCTTGTAGTACGCGGGCATGCCGTACCAGAGCTTGGGGGCGAGCTCGGGCGCGGTCTCCGTGACGATGCGGTGGATGCGCTCGGCGAGCGCGCGATCCTCCGGGTCCATCGCGGCGATCTTGTCGAGCACCGCCTGGGCGTCCTCCTCGGGCGTGCTCTTCTTGGAGCGCCGCACCTCGGCGGCGTGCTCCTTCATCGCGGCGCGCTCCTCGGCGTTGAAGGTGCTCGAGTTCTTCTTCGTGGTGGTCCTCGTGTCAGCCATGCGCTCAGGTTAGGTGGGCCGTCGCGTCCGGCGCTTCTCGAATCCTGACTGGATGCGCCGCCCGGGTCGCGATCGTGGTGCGCCGCCCGGGTCGCGATCGTGGTGCGGGGCGCGGGCGGAGGTCGTGGTGCGGAGCGCGGGCGGAGACGCGAACATGCGGCGGGAGTCGTTACTCCCGCCGCATGCGTGGTTCGGCGCCCGGAGGGGTGATTGCTCCCGCCGATGGGGAAGGTGCCCCCGCCGACCGGCGCGGGGCCGGGGGCGGGGCCGGGCCCGGGGCGGGGGTGCGCTCGGGCGCGGGATGTGGTCAGTCGGCGAGGATGAGGTAGAGCGCCCGGCGGGCCTCGTCGAGCTTCTCGATCGCGGCCTGGCGCTGGGCGTCGGTCGCCGCGTGGTGGAACTGGCCGACGACGCCCATGAGCTTGCCCACGCTCTGCTGGAACGCGAGCTCCTGCTCGCTGCGCTTGGGCGCACCCGACTCCCACGCGCGCGCGAGCTCGTCGGCGTTCTGCTCGACGTAGCCGCGGCCGGCATCCGTGAGAGTGTACTCGGTGCGTCGGCCCTCGCCGGTGGCCTCGATGAGCTCCTCGTCGACGAGCTGCTGCAGGGTCGGGTAGACCGAGCCGGGGCTCGGCCGCCACCCGCCGCCCGTGCGCTCGGCGATCGTCTTGATCACGCCGTAGCCGTTCGAGGGGCCCTCGGCGAGGATCGACAGGATGACCGAGCGGATGTCGCCGCGCCCCGCGCGTCCGCGTCCGCGCCCCCAGGGGCCGGGGCCGAACCCGCCACCGAAGGGCGGCATGCCGCGCATCGGGGCGTGTACGCCCCACTCGGCGTGGGGGCCGTGGCCGGCCGGGTTGCTCGGGTCGTGGTGGAACATGGCGTGACGTTCGTGGCGTCGGAAAGCCTTCGGATTCATGATCGTTCTCCTTTTCGCTGATCATGGGTGCGCGAGGTATCGCGACAGGTCAACGATATATCGTTAACTGTCGCGCCGCAAGCGCTCGCCGCATCCGTGTGACCGCGTGTGACCCCCGGTGACGGTGCATGACCCCGCCCCTCGACCGGCGGGCCGAGGCGAGGCAGCATGCACGGATGACCGAGCAGAGCGCCCCCCGCCAGATTCGCTTCAACGCGTTCGACATGAACTGCGTCGCCCACCAGTCCTCCGGCATGTGGCGGCATCCCGACGACCGGTCGGAGACCTACAAGGACATCGAGTACTGGACCGAGCTCGCGAAGCTCCTCGAGCGCGGCACCTTCGACGGGGTCTTCATCGCCGACGTGCTCGGCACCTACGACGTCTACGGCGGCACGAACGAGGCCGCCATCCGCAACGGCGCCCAGGTTCCCGTGAACGACCCCGTGCTGCTCGTCTCGGCGATGGCGGCCGTCACGAAGAACCTCGGCTTCGGGGTGACCGCGGGCACCGCCTACGAGCACCCGTATCCCTTCGCGCGGCGCATGTCGACGCTCGACCACCTCACGAAGGGCCGCGTGGGCTGGAACGTCGTCACGGGCTACCTGCCGAGCGCCGCGCGCAACATGGGGCACGACGACCAGCTCGAGCACGACGACCGCTACGACCAGGCGGACGAGTACCTCGAGGTGCTCTACAAGCTCTGGGAGGGCTCGTGGGAGGACGACGCGGTCGTGCGCGACCGCGAGCGCGGCGTCTTCACGGAACCCTCGAAGGTGCACGAGATCCGTCACTACGGTCGGCACTACACCGTGCCCGGCATCCACATCTCCGAGCCGTCGCCGCAGCGCTCCCCCGTGATCTACCAGGCGGGCGCCTCCCCCCGCGGGATCGCGTTCGCCGCGGGCAACGCCGAGGCGATCTTCGTGGCGGCCCCCACGAAGGAGGTGCTCAAGGGGACCGTGTCGCGCATCCGCGACGCCCTCGAGGCCGCCGGCCGCGACCGCTACGCCGCACGCATCTACACGCTCATCACCGTCATCACCGACGAGACCGACGACAAGGCCCAGGCGAAATACGCCGACTACCTGCGCTACGCCTCCCCCGAGGGCGCGCTCGTGTTCATGTCGGGGTGGATGGGGGTCGACCTCTCGCAGTACGCACTCGACGAGCCGGTCGGCAACGTGACGTCGAACGCCATCCAGTCGGCCGTGCAGAACTACGCGGAATCGGCGAAGCACGGCGAGGAGTTCACCGTGCGCGACATCGCGCTGAACGGTGCGATCGGCGGGCTCGGGCCGACGATCGTGGGCGGCGGCGAGACGATCGCCGACCTGCTGCAGGAGTGGGTGGACGACACGGACGTCGACGGCTTCAACCTCGCCTATGCCATCACGCCCGGCACCTTCGAGGACATCGTCGAGCACGTGATCCCCGTACTGCGCGCCCGCGGCGCCTACCCCGTGGAGTACGCGCCGGGCACGCTGCGCAACAAGCTCCACGGGCGGGGCGACCGCCTGCCCGCGGACCACAAGGGCTCGCGCTACCGCATCGGCGGCGACCTCTCGACCGCCGTCGCCACGACCTCCGAGCGGGTCGCGATCGAGGTGTGAGCGCTAGGCGGATGCGGCGGCGGGCACGTCGTCCGCATCCGCCGCCCGCACGGGCACGAGACGCCGCAGGAGGAAGCCCCACGCGAGCGCCACGAAGAACATGAGCACGCCGTACACCGCGCCGGGCAGCGACATCTCGATGCTGCCGATGACCGTCTGCGCGATGACGATCGCGAGTGTGGCGTTGTGGATGCCGATCTCGAACGAGCTCGCGACCGCCTGGCGCGGCTCGACGCGGAAAAGGCGCGGCACGAAGAACCCGAGCGCGAGCGACAGCAGGCAGAAGAGCACCGTGATGAGCGCGAGGGTGCCGACGTTGGCCACGAGCAGAGCCCAGTTCGACGCGATCGACCCGCCGATGACGACGGCGAGGATCACGATCGAGGCGATCCGCACGGGCTTGTCCATGCGCTCGGCGAAGCCGGTCTTCCACCAGCGCACGAGCATGCCGAGCAGCACGGGCAGCAGGACGATCGCGAACACCTCGACGGCCTTCGCGAGCTGCACGCCGAGCTCGCCCTGACCGGGGAGAAACCAGCCGATCGCGAGGTTCGTGAGCAGCGGCAGCGTGAACACCGCGACGACGGAGTTGATCGCGGTGAGCGAGATGTTGAGCGCGACGTCGCCGCGGAAGAGGTGGCTGTAGAGGTTGGCCGTCGTGCCGCCGGGCGACGCGGCGAGCAGCACCATGCCGACCGCGAGCACGGGTGGCAGCTGGAACAGCACCACGAGCCCGAGGCAGATCGCCGGCAGCAGCACGAGCTGGCACGCGAGGGCGATCACGACGGCCTTGGGGTGCTTCGCCACGCGGGCGAAGTCCGCCGGGCGGAGCGAGAGGCCGAGCCCGAACATGATGATGCCGAGGGCGACGGGCAATCCGATGGAGGTCAACGCTGATCCCATGCCTCATCCTCTCGGATCGCCGACGGCCGCCGCCAGGTAGACAGGGCGGTGCCGCGGGCTTTGGCGGGATCTCGCGGCACGGTGGCAGGGCCGACGGGCGTGAGGCGCCAGGTCGTCGGTTAGCGTCGGCCCATGACCGACACGCAGACCGCCCCCGCCTCGCCCCTCACGGCCGCCGAGCGCGACGCGGCCGTCGCCCACTTCGCGGCGAAGCTGCGCTACGAGACCGACGCCTCGGATGTCGCGGAGGCGCTCGCGGCCGGCGAGCGTCTCGCGCTCGTCGACACCCGGAACGACGCCTCGTGGAACCAGGGCCACGCGGCCGGCGCGATCCACATCCCGCGCCGCGAGGTCGCGGAGCGCGCCCCGCGCGAGATCCCGCTCGACACCCCCGTCGTCGTCTACTGCTGGAGTCCGGGATGCAACGGCGCGGACAAGGCGGCGCTCGAGTTCGCGAAGCTCGGCTACGACGTGAAGCTCATGATCGGCGGCTTCGAGTACTGGGCGCGGGAGGGCTACGACGTGATGTCCGACGCGGGACCGGTCATCCGCGGCGTCGACGCGCTCGTCGGTCCCGTCTCGGTCGACGACTGCGGCTGCTGACCGCCCGCTCAGAGCGCGAGTTCGACGAGGAGCTCCTCGGCGGTGTCGACCGAGGCGATCGCGCCCGCGGCCTCCGCGGGCGAGCCGTAGCCCCACGTCACGAAGATGGTCGGCACATCATGCACGGCGGCGCCCTCGACGTCGTGCACACGGTCGCCCACCATGACGGGCCGCTCGACGAGCCCGCGCGCGGCGAGCCGGCGCAGGGCCTCGGCCACGACATCCGGCTTGCTGCTGCGCACTTCGTCGTCCGTGGCCCCCGTGGTCTCGGTGAACACGTCCGCGATGCGGAGGTGCTCGAGGATGAGCCGCGCCGTCGACTCGGGCTTCGACGTCGCGAGCGAGAGCGGCACGCCCGCCGCGTGGATGTCGCGCAGCACCTCGAGCACGCCCGGATACGGTGTCGCGTCGAAGACCCCCACCGCCGTGTAGTGCTCGCGGTAGAGCGCGAGCGCGTACCGGGACTCGTCCTCGTCGAGCTTCGCGAGGTCGCGGAACGAGTCGAGGATGGGCGGCCCCACCCACTTGAGCAGTTCGGCGGGCGGGGGCACCGGCATCCGCAGCTGCTCGTAGGTCCAGGCGAGGCTCGCGAGGATGCCGGGCGCCGAGTCGATGATCGTGCCATCGAGGTCGAACAGCACGGGGGTGAAGCGCGGGGGCATGGGGTCTCGGATCGTCGGGTTCGGGCGGGGGCGGGCGCGGCTCAGAACAGTCTCGCGTGGCCCGTCTCGAGGCCGCGCATGGCGTCGTAGTCGAGCACGAGGCAGCGGATGCCGCGGTCCTCGGCGAGGGTGCGGGCCTGCGGCTTGATCTCCTGGGCCGCGAAGACGCCCGTCACGGGCGCGAGGAGGGGGTCGCGGTTCATGAGCTCGAGGTAGCGCGTGAGCTGCTCGACGCCGTCGATGTCGCCGCGGCGCTTGATCTCGACCGCGACCGAGCGGCCCTCCGCATCCGTGGCGAGGATGTCGACCGGGCCGATCGCGGTCATGTACTCCCGCCGGACGAGGGTGTGGCCCTCGCCGAGCAGCTCGATCTGCTCCGCGAGGAGGCGCTGCAGGTCGGCCTCGACGCCGTCCTTCTGCAGGCCCGGGTCGACCCCGAGCTCGTGGCTCGAGTCGTGCAGGATCTCGTGGATCGAGATGACGAGCAGGTCGGCCGTCTTCGCGTTCGCGACCCGCCACAGCTCGACGACGCCCGCCGCGGCGCGATCCTCGTCGACCTCCTCGACGGCGAACGTCGTGGGCGGGCTCATCCAGTTGAGCGGCTTGTAGCTGAGCGAGTCGGAGTGCACGAGCACGCTGCCGTCGGCCTTCACGACGAGCAGGCGCGTGGCGAGAGGCAGGTGAGCCGACAGGCGCCCCGCGTAATCCACCGAGCACCGGGCCACCACGAGACGCACCCGTCGAGTCTATTTCGGATGCGTGCCGCCCGGCCCGCCCGCTCGCACGATCGACGAGCGCACAATGGGATCGTGCGAGGCTACACGGCCGACGAGGTGCGAGCCGCCGAGGCGCCGCTGCTCGCCGCCGGCGCTCCCCTCATGGCGCGCGCGTCGGCGGGGCTCGCGGATGCCGTCTCGGCCGAGCTGAGCCGGCTCGGCGTCCCGGTTCACGAGGCCCGCATCCTGCTGCTCGTCGGACCGGGTGACAACGGCGGCGACACCCTTCACGCGGGGGCGATCCTCGCCGGTCGAGGCGCGGACGTCGACTACGCGCCCGTCGCCCCTCGCGTCCACCG
Organism: Actinomycetes bacterium; assembly: GCA_023428065.1. Lineage (GTDB taxonomy): Bacteria > Actinomycetota > Actinomycetes > Actinomycetales > Microbacteriaceae > Homoserinibacter. The sequence continues at coordinate 10,754 of JAEYZI010000076.1, forward strand.
GGAGGGCGAGTCCGCGGCGCTCGCGGCGGGCGCCACCCGCATCGACGACGCCCCCCACGGAGCCGAGTACCTCTCCGCCCTCGCGGCCGCCGACGCGATCCTCGACGGGATCGTCGGGATCGGCGCCTCCCCGGGCCTTCGCGAGCCCGCGCGCAGTGCGGTCGTCGCCGCGCGCGCGAGGGTGACGGCCCGCGAAGGCGCGCTGCCGCTGACCGTCGCCGTCGACCTGCCGAGCGGCATCCACCCCGACACCGGCGAGGCGCCCGACCCGGATGGCGTGCTCCCCGCCGACGTCACCGTCACCTTCGGTGCGTGCAAGTCCGGCCTGCTGAGCGCCGAGCCCGGTCTCGTCGGGCGCATCGAGCTCATCGACATCGGCCTCGGCCTGCCCGCCTGACGGGCGGGCTGTTCGGGATCGTCCGGGTTGCGTCGGATGCGCCGGGACGCCGCGAACGCGCTCCTAGCGTGGAGGGCGTCGCCGCGGCCACC
>JAEYZI010000012.1 GCA_023428065.1 Actinomycetes bacterium
CGCCCCCCCCGCCCCCTCCCCCCCCTCCGCCCCCACCCCCTCCGCCCCCACCCCGACCGCCCCAACCCCGACCCCCTCCGGCTCGCCGTCGGGGTCGAAAATGCAGGAGCCCGGGGATGCGGATGCCGAGAGTACGGGGTCTGTGCAGCCTGCGGACGCGGATTCTCCTGCATTTTCGACCCAGGAGGAGGAGGGGACGGCGGTCGCGACCGAGCCGTTCGACCGCGCCAAGCAGAAGGCGCGCCTCGAGCGCGCCGAGCGCAAGTTCGCGCAGCTGGGACGCGTGAACCCGCTCGCGCTCGAGGAGTTCGCCGCGCTCGAGCAGCGCCACAAGTTCCTCACCGAGCAGCTCGCCGACCTGCAGGCCACCCGCAAGGACCTCCTCACGATCATCGAGGAGATCGACGAGAAGATGCAGGACATCTTCGCCGCAGCGTTCGCCGACACGAAGGCCGCGTTCGACGAGGTGTTCCCGCTGCTGTTCCCCGGCGGCACCGGCTCGCTGCACCTCACGAACCCGGATGACATGCTCACGACCGGCATCGAGGTGACGGTCAAGCCCGCGGGCAAGAAGATCGAGCGGCTCTCGCTGCTCTCGGGCGGTGAGCGCTCGCTCGCCGCGGTCGCGCTGCTCTTCGCGATCTTCACGGCCCGCCCGAGCCCCTTCTACATCCTCGACGAGGTGGAGGCGGCGCTCGACGACGCCAACCTCGGCCGCCTGCTGAGCGTCATCGAGCGCCTGCGCGAGAACTCGCAGCTCATCGTCATCACGCACCAGAAGCGCACGATGGAGATCGCGGATGCGCTCTACGGCGTCTCGATGCGGCAGGACGGCGTGAGCGCCGTCGTCGGTCAGCGCGTCGCGACGGAGGCCGAGCGCGCGAGCTAGTCTTCGCGCCCGGATCCGGGACACGCGCCCCTGACATCCGGGACGCGAGCCCGTCTAGCCTCGGGCGACGTGAACCCGACACGACGCATCCGCGGCACCGCCGTCGCCGCGGCCCTCGCCCTCGCCGCCGCCCTCGCCCTGGCGGGCGCGCTCGCGACGAGCGAGCCCGCATCCGCCGACGAGGCTGCCTGCGAGGGCGGCTACCGCATGAGCGGCGGCTACGAGTTCGTCGACGTGCCCGAGGCGTACGTGCCGCCGCCCCTGCGCGGCACGGGCTGGGACTGCGCCGGCCACACGGTCGGCTGGGAGATCGGCGGCGACCACGGTGCGCAGTACGCCCTCTACTGGATCGACGTCGACGTGGAGCGCGTGCTCGACATCATCGAGCGATTCGAGGACGCCGGATGGTTCCGCGACGAGGCGATGATCGTCGCGAATCGCGCGGGCCGCACGGCGAACGAGCGGATGGGCTCGGCCGAGCTGCGCGCGTGGGACCCGCTGCCCGGCTCGATCAACGTGCGCTTCGGCGACCGCAACACGGGAGAGGACATCATCCACCTCCTCTACGGCGACGGGGTGATCGCGGCCCCCGACCCCGGGTTCCCGGGCCGCTCGGTGCTCATGATCGACGTCATCGTGTCGCAGGACTACGACACGACGGGCGCGTCCGACCCGAGCGTGCTGAGCGGCCTGCGCACGATCGCCGAGGCGGCGCCGAGCGCGACGCAGGCGGCTGCGCTCGGCGGCACCGCGGTCTTCCTCACGCTGCTCGTGGGGCTGCCCGGCTACCTGCTCGACACCGTGCTCGGCCGACGCTGGGCGCAGCTCACGGCATGGTGGCGGCTGCGGCGGGCACGGCTCGTGCGCGAGCGGTACGCGGATGCGGCGGCGGCCTCCGCACCGGCGAACCCGCTGGCGAACCCGCCGCGCCCCGCAGCGCTCCCCGCGCGGCGCCCGCCGTCGTGGCTCGTGTGGCCGGGTTTCGCCGCCGCGGCGCTCATCGCGTGCTTCGTCGACCCCTCGTTCGGGCTCAATCCGCTCTCGCTCCGCCTCTACGTCACGATGTTCGCCTCGCTCGCGCTCGTCAACGTCGTCGGCTGGTTCGCGGCGGCCGCGATCGTGCGCCGCATCCAGCCGGATGCGCGGCCACGCATCGCCTTCCGCTGGGGTTCGCTCGTGCTCGTGGCGGTCGCGGTGCTCATCGCACGGCTGCTGCAGTTCGAGCCGGGCGCCGTGTTCGGCATCGTCGCGGGGCTCACCTTCGCCGTGACGCTCGCCGCGTCGCGCGAGGCGCTCGTCGTGCTCGTCGGCGCCGGCATGGCGCTCGCCCTCGCCGCGGTCGCGTGGGTCGGCTACAGCGCGTTCGCGCCGCTCGTCGCGACGATGCCCGACGTCGTCGCCATGCGCGCCCTCACCGAGACCCTCAGCGCGGTCGTCGTCGAGGGGGTCTCGACGCTCCCGCTCGCCCTGCTGCCGCTCGCCGCCCTCGACGGCGGCGTCGTCTTCGCGTGGCGGCGGCTCGTGTGGGCGGCCGTCTACCTGGGCGCGGCGGCGGCGTTCGGCCTCGTCATGCTGACGCTCCCGGAGGCGTGGACCGAGGTGGGCGAGGACTACACCCGCTGGGTGCTCGTGTTCGTGGGCTTCGCGGTCGTCGCGCTCGCGGTGTGGGCGGTCGACCTGTGGCGGGTCAGGCGCCGACCGGCTCGCCGTTGACCGTCAGCACGCGCCATCCGTCGCGATCGCGCTCGATCGCCGACACGGTGCCGTTGAGCACGACGTCGACGGGGTGGCCCGTGAGGCGGATGAGCGTGTACTTCATGATCGTGCCGTGGCACACGACGACGACGTTGCTCTCGGGGTAGTCGGCGTCGATGCGTTCGAGGGCTCGCAGGCAGCGGTCGACGACGGCGTCGAGCGGTTCCGCTCCGGGGTAGTCGCGCTTCGGCCAGCGGGCCATCACCTCCTGGTCGGGAAGTCCCTCGAGGGGGCCGTAGTCGCGCTCCGCGAGCTCGGGGTAGGCGGGGCCGAGCGGCAGCCCGAGCCCCTCGGCCACGATCTGCGCGGTCTCGCGGGCGCGCACGAGCGGCGAGCTCACGACTGCGTCCCACGTCCAGTCCTCGAGCATCCGCTCGGCCGTACGGGCCTGCTCGCGCCCCGTGTCGTTGAGCGGGATGTCGCTCGAGCCCTGCAGGCGCCCCTCCCGGTTCCAGTCGGTCTGACCATGGCGGATGAAGGCGAGCGGCACACGACGAGTCTTCCAGAGCCTGCCGGTAGCCTGGGGTCATGGCGGCATCCTGGTCACTCGGCGGAGCCCTGCGCGGCATGTTCGCGAAGCCGACGATCGACGAGAACACGTGGGACGACCTCGAGACGGCGCTTCTCGGCGCCGACTTCGGCCCGGACCTCACCGAGAAGATCGTCGAGGAGCTGCGCGCGAAGGTCGACCGCTATCGCACGACCGACCCGAAGGACCTCCAGCGGATGCTGCGCGAGACGATCGAGGAGCGGCTCGCGCAGCTCGACTCGACGCTCACGCTCACCAACCGGCCCGCGGTCGTTCTCGTCGTCGGCGTGAACGGGGTCGGCAAGACGACGACGATCGGCAAGTTCGCGAAGTTCCTCACGAACCACGGGCGCTCGGTCGTCGTGGGCGCGGCCGACACCTTCCGTGCGGCGGCCGTCGACCAGCTCGCGACGTGGGCCGAGCGCGCGGGGGCGCGCATCGTGCGGCCGCAGCAGCAGGGTCAGGATCCGGCATCGGTCGCGTTCCAGACGGTCGAGCTCGCGCAGCGCGAGGGCATCGACATCGTGCTCGTCGACACGGCCGGTCGCCTGCAGACGAAGGCGGGCCTCATGGACGAGCTCTCGAAGGTGCGCCGCGTCGTCGAGAAGCTCGAGCCGGTGGCCGAGGTGCTGCTCGTGCTCGACGCGACGACGGGGCAGAACGGCCTCGCGCAGGCGGACGCGTTCGTGCAGCACGCGGGTGTCACGGGGCTCGTGCTCACGAAGCTCGACGGCTCCGCGAAGGGCGGGTTCGTGCTCGCGGTTCAGGAGAAGACGGGCATCCCCGTCAAGCTCGTCGGTCAGGGCGAGGGCATCGGCGACCTCACGGGCTTCACGCCCCACGTGTTCGCGCAGCAGCTCGTCGGCTGACGCACATGTGCGCCGGCTCCCGCGCGCTCAGCTGAGGCGCCGGTCTCCCGGCCGCAGCACGCGCATCCAGCGGTAGCCGTAGGGCTCGACCTCGACCTCGATGCGCCCCCGCGGGCCGAGCGGCGTCGTCGCCTCCCGAAGCAGATCGGCGAGCTCGGCGTCCTCCGGCTCTCCCGACACGGTGAGCGCCACGGTCGCGGCCTCAGGCGCGAGGTTGTGCACGGCGATCATGCGGCCCGTGTCGGACCGCACCGAGTGCGCGAGCACGGCGGGCACGTCGTGCTCGAGGATCTCGAGCTCGCCCCAGCCGATCTCCGACGACGAGCGGTAGCGCGAGATGAGCCGCTGCACGTGGTGCAGGAGCGAGTCGGGGTCGTGGCGCTGCGAGATGACGTTGACGTGCTCCGGCGCGTAGCCGCCCTCCGGCGGCGTCGAGCACAGGCGCGAACGCGGCGCCGAGGAGAAGCCGCCGTGCTTCTCGCCCGACCACTGCATGGGCGTGCGCACCGCACGCCTGCCGGGGATGTCGAGGTTCTCGGCCATGCCGATCTCCTCCCCGTAGAACAGCACGGGGGTGCCGGGCAGCGAGAACAGCAGGCTGTAGACCATGCGGATGCGGCGGGGGTCGCCGTCGAGCATCGACGGGAGTCGCCGCACGATCCCGCGACCGTACACGCGCATCCGCTCCTCGGGCGCGAAGGCCGCGAAGACCTCCTCGCGCTCCTCGTCGGTGAGCTTGTCGAGCGTGAGCTCGTCGTGGTTGCGCACGAAGTTGGCCCACTGCATCTCGGCGGGTACCCGCGGGCGGGAGGCGAGCGTCTCGGCGAGCACGGTCGCGTCGCGGCGCGCGAGCGCGAGGTAGAGCGCCTGCATCCCGAGGAAGTCGAACTGCAGCGTGAGCTGCGAGGCGCCGTCGCCGCCGCCGTAGAACTCGAGCTGCTGCTCGTAGGGGAGGTTGACCTCGCCGAGCAGCACGGCCTCGCTCGCCCGGCGCTGCAGGAACCGTCGCAGGTCGCGCAGGTGCTGGTGCGGGTCGCCGCCCGTGAACTCCGGTCCTTCGATGAGGAACGGCACGGCGTCGACCCGGAAACCCGACACGCCGAGCTCGAGCCAGAAGCCCATGATGCGGGCGATCTCGTCGCGCACGCGCGGGTTCGCGAGGTTCAGGTCGGGCTGGTGCCGGTAGAAGCTGTGCAGGTAGTAGCGTCCGACCTTCTCCTCCCACTCCCAGACGCTCGTCTCCTCGCCCGGGAAGACGGTCGCTTGCTCCTTCGCGGGCTTCTCGTCGCGCCACACGTAGAAGTCGTGGAACGCGGAGTCGCGGCTCGCGCGCGCCTTGCGGAACCACGGATGCCGGTCGGAGGTGTGGTTGACGACGAGGTCGATGATGACGCGCATGCCGCGGTCCTTCGCCATGCGCACGAACTCGACGAAGCGGCCGAGGTCGCCGAGGCGCGGGTCGACCGCGAGGAAGTCGGTGACGTCATAGCCGTCGTCGCGACCGGGCGTCGGATAGAAAGGCATGAGCCAGAGGCACGTCACCCCGAGGTCGGCGAGGTGGTCGATGCGGTGGGCGAGGCCCTCGAAGTCGCCGCATCCGTCGCCGTCCCAGTCCATGTACGTCTCGACGTCGAGGCAGTAGACGACGGCGGTCTTCCACCACAGGTCGCTCGTGTCGGTGATCTTCATCGGCGCCCCGTGAGGGTCGGCAGCACCTCACGTCCGAAGGTCGTGATCCACGCCTCCTGAGCCCGGCCCACGTGATGCAGGTAGAGCTCGTCGAAGCCGAGCGCGGCGAGCGAGAGAAGGCGTTCGAGGTGGGCCCCCGGGTCGGCCGATACGAAGACGTTCCGGGCGGTGTCGGCGGGCGTGGCGTCCGCCGAGCGGAGGTCGAACTCGGCGGGCTGCGCGATGTCCCACAGCTCGGGCGGGGTGATGATGCCGTGTCGCCACTGGTCGTGCGCGATCGCGAGCGCCTCCTCCTCGGTCGGAGCCCAGCTGAGGTGCACCTGCAGGGCCACGGGACCGCGCCCGCCCGCGTCGCGATACGCGTCCACGACGCCGCGCATGGCATCCGGCTCCTGCACGACGGTGATGAGGCCCTCGGCCCAGGCGGCGACGCGCCGGGCCGTCTCAGGGCCGACGGCCGCGGCCACGAGGCGCGGGGGCACGACGGGGAGCGACCACAGGCGGGCCTCGTGCACGCGCACCGTGCCGGCGTGGTCGACGCGCTCGCCGCGGAGCAGCGCGTGGATGATCGCGGCGCACTCGTCGAGGCGGTCGTCGCGGGTCGACTTGTCGGGCCAGGCGTCGCCGGTGACGTGCTCGTTGACGTTCTCGCCGCTGCCGAGAGCGGCCCAGAACCGGCCGGGGAACATCTCGCCGAGGGTCCCGATCGCCTGCGCGACGATCGCCGGATGCGCGCGCTGCCCGGGGGCCGTCACGACGCCCATGGGCAGGCGGGTCGTCGCGAGCGCGGCGCCGAGCCAGCTCCACGAATACCCCGACTGCCCTTGCCGTTCGCTCCACGGCGCGAAGTGATCGGAGCACATCGCGGCGTCGAACCCGGCCTCCTCGGCGCGCTGCACGGCTTCGAGCAGTTCGGATGGCGGCGCCTGCTCGTGCGAGGCGTGGAATCCGACGACGGTCACGGGGGCTCCTCTCGACCCCCCGAGGTTCGCGGGGATCGCTCACCGAGGCAAGGGCGTTGCGGTCGGCCCCCCGCGTGGGCTATCGCCCGGGATGAGGCGGCGTTCGTGCAGGATGGGGGTGTGAGCGACGACGCGACGGTTCCCTTCCTCATCGACGCGGGCGGCGACGCCGGCACCGACCCCCGCTCCTTCGCCGCCGGTGCGGCCGACATCGAGGCGGCGGGCTACGACGGCATCTTCGCCGCAGAGACCAAGCACGATCCCTTCGTGTCCCTCACGGCCGCGGCGATGCGCACCGAGCGGGTCGATCTCATGACGGGCATCGCGGTCGCGTTCGCCCGCAGCCCCATGACGGTCGCCGAGACGGCGAACGACCTGCAGCTCGTCTCGGGCGGCCGCTTCATCCTGGGGCTCGGATCGCAGATCAAGCCGCACATCGAGCACCGCTTCTCGATGCCGTGGTCGGCCCCCGCCGCGCGCATGCGGGAGTTCGTCGCCGCCGTGCGCGCCATCTGGACCTCGTGGGAGACGGGCGAGAAGCTCGCCTTCTCGGGTGAGCACTACCGCCACACGCTCATGTCGCCGTTCTTCTCGCCGGGCCCGAACCCGCACGGCAACCCGCCCATCTGGATCGCGGCCGTCGGGGAGCGCATGACCGAGACCGCGGGCGCCGTCGCCGACGGCGTGCTCGCGCACACCTTCACGACCGAGCGCTACCTGCGCGAGGTCACGCGGCCCGCGCTCGAGCGCGGCGCGGCGTCGGCGGGTCGCGACGCCGCATCCCTCGGCATCAGCGTGCCGGCGTTCGTCGCGGTCGGCGAGACGGATGAGGAGCTCGCCCGCGCGATCCAGGCCACGAAGGCGCAGATCGCCTTCTACGGCTCGACGCCCGCCTACCTGCCCGTGCTCGCCCTGCACGGCTGGGAGGGCGTGCACGAGCAGCTCCACGCGGCGTCGAAGCGCGGCGAGTGGAAGCAGATGGGCGCGCTCGTCGACGACGAGATGCTCGCGGCTTTCGCGGCCGTCGGCTCGCCCGCCGAGGTCGCCGCCCAGTTGCGTGCGCGGTTCGCGGGGCTCGTGACGCGGCTCTCGTTCAGCGCGAGCTACCCCATCCGCCCCGAGGTGCAGGCGGCGCTGCTCGCGGGTCTGCGCGCCTGACGTCGGCGACGGGACGCCGGAATCCGCGGACCCGCGTGAGCGCGGTCAGCCCCCCGAGCCGGGGAGCTGCACCTGACCCGTCGCGATCATGACGGCGGCGACGACGAGCGACACGAGGAACGTCGCGATCGCCACGCCGCCCACGACGAGCAGCACGACCGCCCACGGGTGCGTCGTCGTCCACCCGATCGTGCCGGGGTAGCGCTCGCGGAGGTCGGCGACCGTGAGGCCCGCGGGCGCGCGCACGACGGGTGCGCCGATCGCCTCCGCGAGCTCGGCGAGCTCGTCCTGCTCCCACGTCTGCGCCGAGAGCGAGAACATGCGCTCGAGCACGGGCGAGACGCCGTAGAGCGTCGCGTCGCGCGTGCCCGGGAGGGGCAGCAGCACGAGCGTGCCGATCGCGTGGGTCGGCCAGCGGCGGGTGCGCAGCGGGCCCCGGATGCGGAGCTCGCCCGCCTCGACGCGCGCGCGGGTGCGCCCGAAGTACACGAGCATCCCGATCCCGCCGAGCACGAACGCCGTGCCGAGGGCGATCACGGCGGTGCCGACGCTCGGCCAGGCGGCGATGAGCAGCATGAGCACGAGCAGGGGGCCGAACCAGATGAGCCGTCCGAGCATGCGGCGGTGGAACGCCGGCCACGAGGGACGGAACTCGCGCGGCTCCGACGGGGCCGCAGCCGTCACCCGAGCTCCCGGTGCCGGCGGGAGAGCTCGCGGTAGGTGTCGGCGTTGCGGCGGATGCCCGCGACCTCCTCGTCGGTCAGCTCGCGACGCACCTTCGCCGGCACGCCCGCGACGAGCGACCGCGGCGGCACGACGGTGCCCTCGAGCACGAGGGCGCCCGCCGCGACGAGCGACTCGCGCCCGATGACGGCGCGGTTGAGCACGGTCGCGTTCATGCCGATGAGGCAGTCGTCCTCGACGGTGCAGCCGTGCACGACGGCGCCGTGGCCCACCGAGACGCCCGAGCCGATCGACGCGGGAACGCCGTCGTCGACGTGCACGACGACGTTGTCCTGCAGGTTGGAGCCCTCGCCGAGGCTGATCGAGTCGCTGTCGGCGCGCAGCACGGCGCCGTAGAAGACGGAGGAGCCCGGATGCAGCACGACGTCGCCGATGATGGTCGCGTTGGGCGCGGTCCAGGCGGTCTCGTCGATGCGCGGCTCGCGGCCGCCGAAGGGCAGGATGACGCTCATGCCAGCACGCTACCGTGCGTTCGCCGCCTAGACTGATGCGGTCATGGCAACCTTCGGCACCCTCTCCGACCGGCTCACCGAGACCTTCCGCAACCTCCGCACCAAGGGCAAGCTCAGCCCCGCGGACGTCGACGGCACGGTGCGGGAGATCCGCCGCGCCCTCCTCGACGCCGACGTCGCGCTCGAGGTCGTGAAGGACTTCACGGGCAAGGTGCGCGAGCGCGCCCTCTCCGACGAGGTCAACAAGGCGCTCAACCCGGCCCAGCAGGTCGTGCAGATCGTCAACGAGGAGCTCGTCGCGATCCTCGGCGGCCAGCAGCGTCGGCTCGAGTTCGCGAAGAAGCCGCCGACCGTCATCATGCTCGCGGGCCTCCAGGGCGCCGGGAAGACCACCCTCGCGGGCAAGCTCGCGACGTGGCTCAAGAAGGAGGGGCACACGCCGCTCCTCGTGGCATCCGACCTCCAGCGCCCCAACGCGGTCACCCAGCTGCAGGTCGTCGGCGAGCAGGCGGGCGTGCCCGTGTTCGCCCCCGAGCCCGGCAACGGCGTCGGCGACCCCGTGAAGGTCGCCAAGGAGGGCGTCAAGGAGGCCGAGCGCAAGCAGTACGACACGGTCATCGTCGACACCGCCGGCCGCCTCGGCATCGACGCCGAGCTCATGAAGCAGGCGTCGAACATCCGCAAGGCCGTCGACCCGGACGAGGTCCTCTTCGTCATCGACGCGATGATCGGCCAGGACGCCGTCACGACCGCTCGCGCCTTCCAGGAGGGCGTCGACTTCACGGGCGTCGTGCTCACCAAGCTCGACGGCGACGCCCGCGGCGGCGCGGCGCTCTCGGTCGCTTCCATCACGGGCCGCCCCATCATCTTCGCCTCGACGGGCGAGGGCCTCGACGACTTCGAGCCCTTCCACCCCGACCGCATGGCGAGCCGCATCCTCGACCTCGGCGACATCCTCACCCTCATCGAGCAGGCGCAGGCCGCGTTCGACGAGGAGGAGGCGGCGAAGGTCGCGGAGAAGTTCCGCACCGACAGCTTCACGCTCGACGACTTCCTCGCCCAGATGCAGCAGCTCAAGAAGATGGGCTCGTTCAAGGGGATGCTCGGCATGCTGCCCGGCGCGCGCGGCATGAAGGAGCAGCTCGAGAACTTCGACGAGCGCGAGCTCGTGCGCACCGAGGCGATCATCCAGTCGATGACGCCCGCGGAGCGGCAGAACACGAAGCTCCTCAACGGCTCGCGGCGCCTGCGCATCGCGAAGGGATCCGGCGTCACGGTCACCGACGTCAACCAGCTCGTGACGCGCTTCGAGCAGGCCGCCAAGATGATGAAGACGGTCGCGAAGGGCGGGATGCCGCAGGTTCCCGGCATGGGACCGATCCCCGGCGCGCACGGCGGCAAGAAGGCGAACGCCAAGAAGAAGGGCAAGGGCGGCTCCCGCTCCGGCAACCCGGCGAAGCGCGCGGCCGAGAACGCGGCGCTCGCACAGGGCATCAAGCCCGGCGGTGCGTCGGGCGGCGGCTCGGGCTTCGGTCTCGGCGGCGGCGCGAAGCAGGCCCCCACCGAGGAGGAGCTGGCCGCACTCCAGCGCATGCTGGGTCGCCGACCGTAGCCTGGAGGGATGAGCACGCGTCCCATCCGGATCGCCGTCCAGCTGCAGCCTCAGCACGCGGACTACCCCGCGATCCGTGACGCGGTGCGACGGGCCGAGGACCTCGGCGTCGACATCGTCTTCAACTGGGATCACTTCTTCCCCCTCACGGGCGACCCCGACGGCAAGCACTACGAGTCGTGGACGATGCTCGGCGCGATCGCCGAGCAGACGAGCCGCGTCGAGTTCGGCTGCCTCGTGAACTGCAACTCGTACCGCAACCCCGATCTGCAGGCCGACATGGCCCGCACGCTCGACAACATCTCGGGCGGTCGCTTCATCTTCGGCACGGGCGCCGGATGGTTCGAGCGGGACTACGTCGAGTACGGCTACGACTTCGGCACGCGGGGGTCGCGACTCGCGGCCCTCGGCGAGGCGCTCCCGCGCATCGAGGCGCGCTGGGCGAAGCTCAACCCCGCGCCGCTGCGCGACATCCCCATCCTCATCGGCGGGGGAGGCGAGAAGAAGACGCTGCGGCTCGTGGCGCGCCACGCCGACATCTGGCACTCCTTCCCCGACCCCGAGACGCTGCGCCGCAAGCTCGGCATCCTCGCGGAGCACTGCGCGGCGGAGGGGCGCGACATGGGCGAGATCGAGGTCTCGGTCGAGAACCGGAGCGGGGACCTCGCGGCCGCGGACGCGCTGCGGGCGGAGGGTGCGACCCTCTTCACCGTCGGGGTCTCGGGCCCCGACTACCCCCTCGGGGCCGTGGAGCGCCTGGTGGCCTGGCGGGACGCGAACTCCTGACGGATAGCGTGGCGGGGTGAGCCGCCCCATCCGCGTCGGAGTCCAGATCGCACCCCAGCACGCGAGCTACCCCGTGCTGCGGGATGCCGTGCGCCGTATGGAGGACCTCGGCGTCGACCTCGTGATGGGCTGGGACCACTTCTTCCCCCTCACGGGCGACGCCGACGGCGCGCACTTCGAGGCGTTCACGGTGCTCGCCGCGATCGCCGAGCAGACGAGCCGGGTCGAGTTCGGCCCGCTCGTGTCGGCGACCCCCTTCCGCAACCCGGATCTCGTGGCCGACATGGCGCGCACGATCGACCACATCTCGGCGCACGACACCGGCACGGGGCGCTTCATCCTGGGCCTCGGCGCGGGCTGGAACGAGCGTGACTTCGCCGAATACGGCTACCCGTTCGGCACGGTCGGGTCGCGCCTCGGAGACTTCGAGGCCGCGGTGCCCCGCATCCGCGAGCGGCTCGGCGCGCTCGTGCCTCCGCCGACGCGGCGCATCCCGATCCTCGTCGGGGGCGGGGGAGAGCGCCGCACCCTGCGCGTCGTCGCGCAGCAGGCCGACATGTGGCACGCGTTCGGCGACGTCGCGACCCTCGCCCGCAAGACGCGCGTGCTCGCCGAGCACTGCCGTGCGATCGGGCGCGATGTCGACGAGATCGAGTTCTCGACCGGCACGAGCGTGCGCGGTCTCGGCGTCGGCGACCCCGAGACCGCGGAGCGGTTCGTGGAGCTCGGCTTCACGACGTTCATCGTCGCGATCACGCCGCCCGAGCTCGACGACCGGGCGCTGCGCGCGCTCCTGCGCTGGCGCGACGCGCGCGAGGGCTGAGGCACCCGCCGCCCGCCCGCCTCACGCGAGCGCGGGCGCGCCCGAGCGGAACTCCCGGATGAGGTGCGCGGCGACCGCGCGCAGGTCGCCGGCCGCGTCGTCCGCGACGCGCAGCTGACGCTGGTAGCTCGCGCCCGTCGCGAGCGTGCGCCGCACGCCCTCGAGCTCGGAACGGCATCCGAGCTCGGCGGCGATCGGCAGGAGCTCGTCGAGGGTCTCCTCGAGGTGGGCCACGACCGGCCGCTCGAGACCCGAGGTGTCGACGATGAGCTCGGCGTCGAGTCCGTAGCGGGCCGCGCGCCACTTGTTCTCGCGGTGGTACCAGGGCTGGAGGCGGGGGAGCGCGCGACCGGCGTCGAGCTCGCGCGAGAAGTGCTCCACGAGCACCTGGGTGAGCGCCGCCATCGAGGCGAGCTCGACGAGGTTCGAGACGCCGTCGCACGCGCGCACCTCGATCGTGCCCCAGCGCGGCGCCGGGCGGATGTCCCACCGCACCTCGGTCGCGTCCTCCATGATGCCCGTGCGCACCATGTCGTCGAGGTAGCCCTCGTACGCCGCCCAGTCGTCGAGCGGCCACGGCAGGCCCGCCGTCGGCAGCTGCTGGAACACGAGCGCGCGGTTGGAGGCGTAGCCGGTGCGCTCGCCCGCCCAGAACGGGCTCGACGCGCTGAGTGCCTGCAGGTGCGGCAGGAAGCTCGAGAGCGCGCGGATGAGGGGCATGACCTTCCGCACGTCCTCGACCCCGACGTGCACGTGCACGCCCCAGATCATCATGTTGCGCCCCCACCACTGGGTGCGGTCGATGAGGGTGTGGTAGCGCGTCTTGTCGGTGACGGCCTGGTCGAACCACTGGGCGAAGGGGTGGCTCCCGGCGCACATGAGCTCGACGCCGAGCGGTTCGCCCGCCCCGCGCACGGCGGCCACGGCATCCGCGACGTCGGCGACGGCCTCGGGCACGTCGCGCCCGATCCCGCTCGTCACCTCGACGGTGTTGGTGAGCAGTTCAGCGGTCGCCGTGAAACGGGTCTCGGGCTGAGCGCCGTCCGTGAGCTGCTCGATGATCTGCGGCCCCCGACCGACGAGGTCGCCCGTCGCGGGGTCGACGAGCATGAGCTCCCACTCGATGCCCACGGTGCTGCGCCGCGACGGGAAGAAGTCCACCTGCATGGCGGGAGTCTCGCATCCGGATGCCGTTGGCGGGAACCGCTTGTCACGTGGCGGGAAGCGCGGTATCCGGGCGTCGGCGGCGACGGTTAGCGTGAGCGGGTGAGCGCTTCCACCACGACCGCCACGCGGCTCCCGCCCCTCGTGCTCGCCGCGATCGGCTTCACCCTGCTCGCCTGGGCGAGCGCCTTCATCGTCATCCGCGGGGTCGCGCCCGAGATCGGCGGCGGGGCCCTCGCGCTCGGCCGCCTCGTCGTCGGCTCGCTCGCCCTCGGCGTGCTCGTGCTCGTCGCGCGCAGCTGGGTGCGCCCGACGGGTCGCGAGTGGGCGCTGCTCGCGCTCTACGGCGTCGCGTGGTTCGGGGCCTACAACGTCACCCTCAACATCGCCGAGCACACCCTCGACGCCGGCACGACGGCCATGATCGTCAACATCGGGCCCATCCTCATCGCCCTCGGCGCGGGCCTCTTCCTCGGGGAGGGCATCCCGCGGTGGCTCGCGATCGGTGCGGGCGTCGCGTTCGCGGGCGTCGTGCTCATCGGGCTCGCCACGAGCGTCTTCGGAACGGGTGGCAAGGTCGACGTCGCGGGCGTGCTGTGGGCCCTCGCCTCGGCGGTCACCTACGCCGCGGGCGTGCTCGCGCAGAAGCCGCTCGTGCGCCGCCTCCCGGCGGTGCAGGTGACGTTCCTCGGATGCGTCATCGGCATGATCGCGTGCCTCCCGTTCGCCGGCATGCTCGTGGGCGAGGCGATGCGGGCGTCGCCCGCCGCCCTCACGGGCATCGTCTATCTCGGCATCGTGCCGACCGCCCTCGCCTTCACGACGTGGGGGTACGCGCTCGCGCGCGTGCCGGCGGGCCAGCTCGGCATCTCGACCTACGTCGTGCCGCCCCTCGCGATCCTCGCGGGGTGGCTCGTCTTCGGCGAGGTGCCCGGCGTGCTCGCCGTGATCGGCGGCGTGTTGTGCCTCACGGGCGTCGGACTCTCGCGGCGGCGCGACCGCGCCCCCGTGCCGAGTGGCACCACTGCCGCGGACGTGCCAGAATAGTGCGTTGGGTCCGCGCCGCCCGACCCTCTATCAGGCGCGACGGACCCCCCATCAAGAGCTTTCTGCCGGAGTGTGCCCCCACGCGCACGGGAGCAGTTCGACCCAACACACACGTTCAGGAGAATTGTGGCTGTCAAGATCCGCCTCAAGCGGCTCGGCAAGATCCGTGCCCCGTACTACCGCATCGTCGTCGCCGACTCGCGCACCAAGCGCGACGGTCGTGTGATCGAGGAGATCGGCAAGTACCACCCCACCGAGGAGCCCTCGTTCATCGAGGTCAACTCCGAGCGCGCCCAGTACTGGCTCTCCGTCGGCGCGCAGCCGACCGAGCAGGTGCTCGCGCTCCTCAAGCTCTCGGGCGACTGGGGCAAGTTCAAGGGCGACAAGGACGCCAAGAGCACCATCAAGGTGAAGGAGGCGCCCGTCGCCTTCGTCGCCGACGAGAAGAAGAAGCCCGTTCTCAAGCCCAAGGCTGAGAAGAAGGCTGAGAAGGTCGAAGAGGCGCCCGCCGAGGACGCCGCTGTCGAGGCCGAGGTCGCCGTCGACGCTGACGCCGACAAGGAGTAAGACCGTGCTCGCATCCGCCCTGGAGCACCTCGTCAAGGGGATCGTCGATCACCCGGACGACGTGCAGGTGGATTCGTCGAGCTCGTCGCGTGGCGAGGTCCTCGAGGTGCGCGTGCACCCCGAGGACCTCGGCCGCGTCATCGGCCGCTCGGGACGCACCGCGAAGGCGCTCCGCGCCCTCGTGAACGCGCTCGCCGATGGCCGTCGTGTGCGCGTCGACGTCGTCGACACTGACGCGGCGTGAGCGGCTCCAAGCGCTCCGGCACCACCCAGCTGCGGGTCGGGCGACTCGTCAAGGCGCATGGCCTCAAGGGCGCGCTGAAGGTCGAGCTCTACACCGACGATCCCGCCAAGCGCTTCGTGCCCGGCGCCACATTCTCTCTGCAGGTTCCTGCCACGTCCGCGTGGCACGGCAAGTCCATCGAGCTCCGTGAGCTGCGCTGGTACAACGATCACCCTGTCGCCTTCTTCGAGGGCATCGACGACCGCACCGCCGCCGAGACGCTCGTCAAGGCGATCCTCTGGATCGACGCCGACGTGGACTCCGAGCAGGAGCCCGACGCCTGGTACGACCACCAGCTGGTCGGACTGAAGGCGCTGCGGGACGGCGCCGAGATCGGCGAGGTCGTGCGGGTGGAGCACCTGCCCGCCCAGGATCTTCTCGTCATCGCTGCGGGCGACCGCGAGGTCCTCGTGCCGTTCGTCTCCGCCATCGTCCCGAGCGTCGACATCGAGGCCGGAACGGTGACCCTCACCCCGCCTGCGGGTCTCTTCGAAGACCTCGTGGAGGAGCCCGAGGCTCCTGCTGAGGCTGCCGAGTCGCCGCGCGCGGACGACGCCGACTGACGACGCCCTCGCGCGGATAGGCTCGACGGATGCGCATCGACATCGTCACGATCTTCCCCGAGTTCTTCTCGGTGCTCGACGTGTCCCTGCTCGGCAAGGCGCGCACGGCGGGCCTCATCGATGTGCGCGTGCACGACCTGCGCGACTTCACGCACGACCGGCACCGCACCGTCGACGACACCCCGGCGGGTGGCGGCGCGGGCATGGTCATGAAGCCGGAGCCGTGGGGCGAGGCGCTCGACGCGATCCTCGATGGCGCGTCGGATGCGACGGTCGTCTTCCCGTCGCCTGCAGGACACCTGTTCACCCAGGCGCGCGCGCGCGACCTGGCGCAGCGTCCGCACCTGGTGTTCTGCTGCGGACGCTATGAGGGCATCGACTATCGCGTCATCGAGCACACTGCCACGCGTCCCGAGGTTGCGGAGGTGCTCGAGCTGAGCCTCGGCGACTACGTGCTCAACGGCGGCGAGGTCGCCGTGATGGCGATGATCGAAGCCGCCGGACGCCTCGTGCCTGGCGTCGTCGGCAACCCCGAGTCGCTCGTCGAGGAGAGCCACGAGGATGGCCTCCTCGAGTACCCGAGCTACACCAAGCCCGCCGTCTGGCGCGACCTCGAGACCCCGCCTGTGCTGCTGAGCGGCAACCACGCGGCGATCGCGGCCTGGCGGCGTGAGCAGCAGATGGAGCGCACGCGCCGCATCCGCCCCGAGCTCCTGCTCGACTGACCCTGCCCTCCACCGCCCTCCCCGGGATCGGTTGTGCAGGATCCGCCTGCCGTTATGCAGGATCGGCCGGGCGTTATGCAGGAACGGGCTGCCGTTATGCAGGAGTTGAGGGCCCTGGATGTTCGGCGAGCCCGTGAATCCGGGCCGGTTCACGGATGAGCGGGGGCGGTTTCCTGCATAACCGACGCCGGATCCTGCATAACCGGTCCCGGATCCTGCATAACCGCTCGGGAGGCTCGGGAGGCTCGGGAGGCGGGGATCAGCGGGAGCGGGCCGTCAGGACGAGCGGGCCGTCAGGATGACGGGGCCCTCGGGGGTGACGGCGACGGTGTGCTCGGCATGGGCGCCGCGCGAGCCGTCCTTCGAGCGGAGAGTCCAGC
>JAEYZI010000021.1 GCA_023428065.1 Actinomycetes bacterium
GCGCCGTGCTGCTCTCCGTCGCGGCCCGTCCCGCTCCCGAGGTGCGCGAGGCGCGCGCCGAGACGGACTCCGTCGTGCCCGCCGTCGGCGCGGCCGCGCTCGCGGCTCTCGTGCTCGTCGCCGCGGCGACCGTCCCCGACTCGCCCGCGGGCGCGCTCGCCCCCGCGCTCGCCCTCGTCGCCGGAGTCATGCTGCTGCGCCTCCTGCTCGCCCCGGCCATGCGACTCGCGGAGCTGCTCGCCGCCCGCGGCACGGGCCTCCTCCCCGTGCTTCCGCTCCGGCAGCTCGGGCGTCGACCTCGTGCCGTGGCCTCCGCGTTCGTCGTCGTATCGCTCGCCGCGGGCTCCGTCGTCGTCGCGGGGCTCGCCGCGGGCGCGGTGGCGCGCGGGGACGCCGCGGCGATCCGCGCGGCCGTGGGCGGCGACCTCCGACTGAGCTTCACGGGCGTCGACCGCGACCCGGTGAGCGCCGCGCCCTACGCCTCGCTCGAGGGCGTGACCGCCGCGACGGAGGTCGCCCTCGTCTCGGCCCAGACGGGGGCCACGCCCACCTCGCTCGTGGTCGGCGGCGACGGGTTCGAGTCGGTCACGGGTGTCGCACTCCCCGCGGGAGACGCGCTCGCCGTGCAGCTGACGCCGGATCTCGCGGCACGCCTCGGCGTCGCCGTCGGCGACGACGTCCCCCTCGCCGTTCCCGGCGTGCGCACGGCCGCGACGGCGCGCGTCGCGGCGATCGGCGCCGTCCCCGGGGCCGGCGCATCCGGGATCCTCGTCGGGCGTTCGGCGCTCGCCGCCGTCGTGCCCGCCGACGCGCCGGCGCTCGTCGTCGACGAGGTCTGGCTCGGCTCGCCGACGCCCGAGCAGACGGCGTCTCTCGTGCGTGCCGCGAGCGTCCGCCCCGTCACGGTGCTCACGCCCGACGCGGTCAGCGCGCGCGCGGTCACGGATGCGGGGGCCTTCGCGACGACCGCGGCCGCGGCCGTCGTCGTGCTCGTCGGGGTCGGCGGCCTCGCCGCCGCGGCCGCGGGCCTCTCGCGCGTGCGCCGACCCGAGGTGCTCCCGCTCCGCGCCCTCGGTGTGGGCGCGGCCGCCCAGGCGCGCGGACGCGTCGTGGAGCTGCTCGTGACCTCGCTCGCGGGAGCGCTCGCGGGCGTCGCGGCGGGGTTCGTGACGACCCGCCTCGCGGTGGGCGACGCGATCGCCGCGTCCGACCTGCTCGCGTCGGTGCCGCTCGTGCTCGCGGGGGCGCTCGCCGTCGGCGTGCTCGCGGTCTCGATCGGCGCGGGCCTCGCCGTGCGGCGGGATGCGGGGGTGCGCGCATGAGCCGCCGTCCGTCGCGCGCGCGCATCGCCGCCGCGATCCTCGCCGAGGCGCCCGGCGCATCCGTCGTCGTGGTGCTGCTCGCGGCGCTCTTCGCGGGCTCGGCGACCGCGGCGTCCGCGTGGGCGTCCGCGGCGCGGTCCGAGGTGCTGAGTTCCGCCGTGGAGGCGTCCCCGCCCGCCCAGCGGGACCTCAGCGATGTGACTCGCGGCTTGCCCGTGCCGGGCCGTGGCGAGAGCGACCACGGCCTGTCTCCCGACGTCGCCGCCGCGTGGGGCGCCACCTTCGACGTGCTCGCCGACATCCGGGCGGCCGTCGAGCCGGCGGCCGACTCCGTGCTCGGCGCGCCGCACGCGGCCGTGTACTTCGACCAGGTGCGCACCGAGACGCTCGGCGCCGAGGCCAGCCCCGACAGCCGCATCATCCTGCGGGCCGACCCCCTCCTCGACCGGCTCGCCGACGTCGTCGAGGGTGAGGCGCCCGGCGCGATCGTCGAGGGCGGCCAGGTCCCGATCGTGCTCACCGGGCCCGTCGCCGAGGCGTTCGGCTGGCGGCTCGGCGAGGTGCGGACGACCCACTACTCGGCGGTCGACCTCGAGCTGCGGCTCGTCGGCATCATCGCGCCGCGCGACCCAGAGGCGGGCGAGTGGGACCACGCCGGGGTCGCCCTGCAGCCCGAGATCATCGACAACTTCCTCGCGCCGCCGACCTTCGTCGGCGTGGGCTACATCGACGCGGCGTCGTACGGACAGCTTCGCGAGATCAAGGGCGCCGCACGCCTCGAGACGTGGCTGCCGGTCGAACCCGGGGCCATCGACGCCGACACCGCGACGGCGACCGTCGCCTCCCTGCGCCGCCTGGGATCGACCCCGCACACGGTGCCGATCGTGACCGACTTCGGGAACGTCGAGGCCGACATCGCCTTCACGGGGACGACGCCGACGATCATCGCCGCCACCCAGCCCCTGCTCGCAGGGGTCGTCGCGCTGCACACGGCGATCCTCTCGGGGATCGTGCTCGCGGGGGCCGCCGTGCTCGCGCTCGCGGTTCGGGCGCTCGTCGCACGGCGACGCAGCCTCTTGCGGCTGCTCGCGGCGCGCGGCGCATCCGACGGCGCGCGGGCCGGTGCCCTCGCCGCGGGCGTCGGGGCCCTCGCCGCACTCGGAGCCGGCGTCGCCGCGGGTGTCGCC
>JAEYZI010000054.1 GCA_023428065.1 Actinomycetes bacterium
CGGACGGAGCGCCCGTGCCGACGGTGTCGAGATCCGTACCGCGACCGTCGCCGCCGACAAGCCGCTCTTCACGACGATCGCGCAGCTCGGGGCGGCCGTCGGCTCGCTCGAGGCACGCAACGCGCCCGTGCGGGTGCGCAGCCTGCAGGACTACGCGGCGGACCGCGCCGCGCGGGTGGGGGCGTGACGACCGTGGCCTTCGCGCAGCGGGTGGCAGAGGTCGTCGCGGAGCGGGGACCGCTGTGCGTGGGGATCGATCCCCACGCCCCGCTCCTGGCCGCGTGGGGCCTTCCCGACGACGCCGCAGGTGCGCGCGAGCTGGGCCTGCGGGTCGTCGAGGCCGCCGCGGAGCGGGTCGGCATCGTCAAGCCGCAGATCGCGTTCTTCGAGCGCCACGGCGCTGCCGGGTACGCGGCTCTCGAGGAGGTGCTCGCCGCCGCGCGCGCTGCCGGGCTCTTCGTGATCGCCGATGTGAAGCGCGGCGATGTCGGCTCGACGGTCGACGCGTACGGCGAGGCCTGGCTCACGCCGGGATCGCCGCTCGAGGCCGACGCCATGACGGCAGTCGCCTACCAGGGCTTCGGTTCGCTCGACGGCGTGCTCGCGCGAGCTCGGGCCAACGGCAAGGGCGTCTTCGTGCTCGCGGCGACCTCGAACCCCGAGAGCGCGGAGGTGCAGACCGCCCGGACCGCCGACGGGGCGACGATCGCTCAGCGGATCATCGAGCGCGCCGCGCGGAGCGACGGCACGGCGGGCGTCGTGGTCGGCGCGACCGTCGTGCTCGACGAGGTCGGCATCGACGTCGACGTGCTCTCCCGGGTACCCGTGCTCGCTCCCGGGTTCGGCGCCCAGGGCGCTCGCCTCGTCGACGCGCCTGCTGGTTTCGGGGCCGCCATCTCCCGCGTGCTCCCCAACGTCTCCCGTAGCGTCCTCGCAGCCGGCCCCGAGGGGATCGCCGCGGCGATCGGCGAGGCGGCCCGAGAGGTGGCATCGTGGCCGAGGTGAGGATGCCCGAGGTCGACCGCGCCGCCGCGGGGCGTGCCGCGATCGCCGCGCGTCGCGCGCGCGCGGCGATCAAGGATGCCGTGCACCGTCGCGAGCTCCGTGCACTCGAGGTCGCCGAGACCGCCTGGGCCGACGCGTCGACGCCCGAGGGGACGCTTCGCGTGCGCGAGCTGCTCATGAGTCTCCCCGGGATGGGGCCGACCCGCGTCGCCCGCGCCATGGAGGAGCTCGGGATCGCCGACGCCAAGCGCGTGGGTGGTCTGGGAGCGCGTCAACGCGAGAAGCTCAGCCGCTGGCTCGAGGCGCGCGAGGGTGCGCCCGCGCGACCGCGCAGCCGACTCGTCGTGCTCGCCGGCCCCACGGCCGTCGGGAAGGGCACCGTGTCCGGGTACATCCGGGACAACTACCCGGAGGTGCTGCTGAGCGTGTCCGCCACGACACGCCCCCCGCGGCCGGGCGAGGTCGACGGACGCCACTACTACTTCGTCGACGACGAGACGTTCGACCGGATGGTCGAGCAGGGCGACTTCCTCGAGTACGCGACGGTGCACAACGCCTCGCGCTACGGAACGCCGCGGCCGCCGATCGACGCGGCCCTGGCATCCGGTCGCAGCGTGCTGCTCGAGATCGATCTGCAGGGCGCGCGCGCCGTCAAGCGGGCGATGCCGGAGGCTCTGCTGGTGTTCCTGCTGCCCCCCAGCTGGGAGGAGCTCGTACGTCGGCTCACCGGTCGCGGCACCGAGTCGGCGGCCGAGCAGGCCCGCCGTCTGGAGACGGCGAAGGTCGAGCTCGCCGCCCAGGACGAGTTCGACGTCAAGGTCGTCAACCACGACGTCGGCCGGGCGGCGCAGGAGGTCGTAGAATTGCTGACAGTGCCCGGAACCCCGTCCGCGCGCACGCGATCGTGAGGAGCCCCAGAATGGCCGACAACAAGGGCATCATCGACCCGCCCATCGACGAGCTGCTGTCGAAGGTGGACTCGAAGTACCAGCTCGTCATCTTCGCCGCCAAGCGCGCGCGCCAGATCAACGACTACTACGCCGACCTCCACGAGGGCTCGCTCTTCGACAACGTCGGCCCGCTCGTCGACTCGACGATCGACGACAAGCCGCTCTCGGTCGCGCTCCACGAGATCAACGAGGACAAGCTCGTCCTCACGCCGCTCAGCGAGTAGCAGGCGCCTGCGATAGCGTCGCGCCCATGAGCGATCCGCTGCGCGTCGTCGTCGGGATCTCCGGCGGCATCGCGGCCTACAAGGCCGTCGGCGTCGCCCGCGAGTTCGTGCTGCGTGGTCACGACGTGCACGTCGTGGCCACGGAGGCCGCGCTGCGGTTCGTCGGACGACCGACGCTCGAGGCGATCAGCCGCAACCCCGTCGAGACCCAGCTCTTCGAGGGAGTCGCGGAGGTGCGCCATGTCGCCCTCGGTCAGTCGGCCGACCTCGTGGTCGTCGCACCGGCCACCGCGAACACGATCGCGAAGCTCGCGGCGGGCATCGCCGACGACCTCCTCGGCACGACGATCCTCGCGTCGACGGCACCGCTCGTGGTCGCGCCCGCGATGCACACCGAGATGTGGCAGAACGCCGCGACCCGCGACAACATCGCGACGCTGACGCGGCGCGGCGTCCACATCGTGGGGCCCGCATCCGGCCAGCTGACGGGAAGCGACAGCGGCCCCGGGCGCATGGCCGAGCCCGTGCAGATCGTCGATGCCGCTCTCGCCGCCCTCGCGTCGCCCACGCGGCGCGATCTCGTCGGTCGCCGCGTCGTGGTCTCGGCGGGCGGCACGCGCGAGCCCCTCGACCCCGTGCGCTTCCTCGGCAACCGGTCGAGCGGACGCCAGGGCGTCGCGATCGCCGAGGCTGCGCGGGACCGGGGGGCCGACGTCGTGCTCGTCGCGGCCCACCTCGAGGTGCCCGTGCCCGCGGGCGTCGCCATCCGCGCCGTCGGCACCGCCCAGGAACTCCGCTCGGCGATGCTCGACGCTGCCGCCGACGCGGATGCCGTCGTCATGGCGGCCGCGGTCGCCGACTACCGGCCGGAGGCGGTCTCCGACGCGAAGATCAAGAAGGAGGCGCACGGCGACGAGCTCACGCTCCGTCTCGTGCGCAACCCCGACATCCTCGCCGAACTGTCGGCGGCACGCGTCCCCGGCCGCACGATCGTGGGCTTCGCGGCCGAGACGGAGCCCGACGACGACGCGCTGCTCGAGCTCGGGCGCGCCAAGATCGCGCGCAAGGGCTGCGACTATCTCGTCGTCAACAGGGTCGGGTGGAGCGAGGGCTTCGCAACCGAGGGCAACGCCGTCGTCATCGTGTCGAGAGCCGGCGATATAGTGACCCGGGCGGACGGCAGCAAGCGCGAGGTCGCCGACGCGATCCTCGACCTGCTGAGCTGATCCAGGCGCCCCGCCCGCCCTCGACTCGACCGAAACAGGCTGTCCCGTGAGTTCTCTGCGTCTCTTCACCTCCGAATCCGTCACCGAGGGGCACCCCGACAAGCTGTGCGACCAGGTGAGCGACTCGATCCTCGACGCCCTGCTCGCCGCCGACCCGAACGCCCGCGTCGCCGTCGAGACCCTCGTCACCACCGGGCTCGTGCACGTCGCGGGTGAGGTCTCCACGACGGGCTACGTCGAGATCCCGCAGATCGTGCGCAAGAAGATCACCGAGATCGGCTACGACTCCTCCGACGTCTGGTTCGACGGGCGCTCATGCGGCGTCTCGGTCTCGATCGGCGGGCAGTCGCCCGACATCGCTCAGGGAGTCGATGACGCCTTCGAGACGCGGGAGGGCACGAGCATCGACGACCTCGACCGTCAGGGCGCGGGCGACCAGGGCATCATGTTCGGCTATGCGACGCGCGAGACCCCCGAGCTCATGCCGCTGCCGATCTGGCTCTCCCACCGCCTCGCCGAGCGCCTCTCCGAGGTGCGTCACCGTGGTGAGGTCGACTACCTGCGGCCCGACGGCAAGACCCAGGTCACGGTCGGCTACGACGGCGTGACCCCGCGCACGATCGAGACGATCGTCATGTCCGCGCAGCATTCGCCCAAGGTGTCGAACGAGCAGTTGCGCTCCGAGCTCTTCGAGCTCGTCGTGCGGCCCGTGCTCGAGCGGGTCGACCTGCCGTGGGAGGACGCCCAGCGTTTCATCAACCCGACGGGCCGCTTCGAGATCGGCGGTCCCCAGGGCGACGCCGGACTCACGGGTCGCAAGATCATCGTCGACACCTACGGGGGAGCGGCACGTCACGGCGGCGGCGCCTTCTCCGGCAAGGACCCCTCGAAGGTCGACCGCTCGGCGGCCTACGCGATGCGCTGGGTCGCCAAGAACGCCGTCGCGGCGGGGCTCGCCGATCGGCTCGAGGTGCAGGTCGCCTACGCGATCGGCAAGGCGGCTCCCGTGGGCCTCTACGTCGAGACCTTCGGTACGGGCGTCGTATCCGACGAGACCATCACGAACGCCATCCGAGAGGTCTTCGACCTGCGGCCGGCGGCCATCATCCGCGATCTCGACCTCTTGCGCCCGATCTACGCCCAGACGGCCGCGTACGGTCACTTCGGCCGCGAGCTGCCCGACTTCACGTGGGAGCGGCTCGACCGCGTCGAGGAGCTGCGCGCCGCCGCAGCGCTCTGACCATGCGGCCGGTCGACGCCCACCCGTCCGGCGACCCGCCCGGAGCGCCCACCATCGCGCGCGTCGTGCTGGAGACCCCGCTGCCGCAGCTCGACAGGCTGCTCGACTACCGCATCCCCGAGGGCATGGAGGGCGTCGTCCCCGGGGTGCGCGTGAGCGTCCCGCTGCGCTCCGCGAACCGGATGACGCAGGGCTTCGTCGTGGAGCTCGCGACCCAGCAGGAGCACCCGGGGCCGCTCTCGGACCTCGATGCCGTCGTGTCGAGCGCGCAGGTGCTGCGGCCGGAGGTGTGGCGCCTCGCGCGCGCCGTCGCCGATCGGGCGGCAGGGTCGGCGATCGACGTCCTCCGCCTCGCGATCCCCAAACGCCAGGTGCGGGTCGAGAAGTCCTGGCTCGCGGCGCGCGCGGGGGGCAGGTCCGAGCCGGAGGCCCTCCGGATGCAGGCGCCCGCGGTCACGGGCTACCCGGCCGATGCGGTCGACGAGCTGCTCACAGCGGGGCGGGCGGCGCTTGCGGTCGACCCCGGTGTCGTCGAGGTCGATGGCGTGTGGGTGGGGCGCTGGGCCGTCACCCTCGCCCAGCTCGCGGCTCGCACCGTCGTCCGGGGCGCATCCGCGATCGTGGTCGCCCCCGACCACCGCGACATCCGGCAGCTCGAGGCAGCCGTCGCGAGCCTGCTGCCCGCCGACCGCATCGTGCGCTTCGACTCCGCGCAGCCCGACGCCGACCGCTACCGCGCGATGCTGCGCGCGATGGGGGAGAGCCCTGTCGTCGTGCTCGGCAACCGCTCGGCGGTCTACGCGCCCGCGACGCGTCTCGGGCTCATCGCCGTGTGGGACGACGGTGACCCGCTGCTCGCCGAGCCCCTCACGCCCTACGTCCATGCGCGCGACGCGGCGCTCATCCGCCAGGAGCAGCAGGGGAGCGCGCTCGTCTTCGCGGGCAGCACGCGCACGACGGAGGTGCAGCGGCTCGTTGAGCTGGGGTGGCTCGTGGAGCTCGCCCCCGAGCGCCCTCGGCGCGTCAAGGTCGTGCCGACGGCTCACGCGACGGGTGCCGCGGCCGACGACCACGCGCGGATTCCGAGCATCGCCTGGCGCGAGGCCGCCGCGGCGGCGAAGACCGGACCTGTGCTCGTCCAGGTCGCTCGACCGGGATACGCGCCCGGGCTGCGCTGCGGCGAGTGCGGAACCGCCGCCCGCTGCCGACGTTGCGGCGGCCCCCTGCGCGTCGAGCGTGCGGGTGCGCCGCCGAGCTGTCTGTGGTGCGGCGTCGAGGAGCGGTCGTTCCGGTGTCGCGAGTGCGGCTCGTCGAAGCTCACCCGCGTGGGCTCCGGGTCGACGCGCACGGCCGAGGAGCTCGGACGTGCCTTCCCCGGCATCCGCGTCATCGTCGCCGACGGAGAGCGCCGCGTGCTCGAGGTCGACGCGCGCCCCGCGATCGTCGTCGCGACACGCGGTGCGGAGCCCGTCGCTGCGGGCGGCTACCGCGCCGTGCTGCTGCTCGACGGCGAGCGGATGGTGGCGCGCGAGACCCTGCGCGTGGCGGAGGACTGCCTGCGCTGGTGGAGCGACGCAGCGGCCCTCGCCGCCGACGACGCGACGGTGTTCCTCGTGGGGGTAGGCGGTCGGCTCGCGACAGCGCTCGCGACGGGCGGGGTGAGTGCTTTCGCACGCGCTGAGCTCGCCGATCGCCGCGCGCTCGGCTTCCCGCCCGCGACCCGCACGGCCACCCTCGACGGATTCCCGGATGCCGTCGAGGCGGCTCTCGCCGCGCTGCCCTCGGGCACCGACACGCTCGCCGAGCGCACGATCGAGGGGCGCGTGCGCGCGATCATCCGGTTCGACTACGCGCACGGAGCCGCCGTCGCGCGTGCGGTGCGCGGCGAGATCATCAGGCAGGCGGCGACGCGGCGCAAGCCCGTTCCCGGCCGTGCGCGGCCGGGCCGGGCTCCTCTCCCACTGCGCGCTCACTTCGACGATCCGGAGCCGTTCGAGGAGACCTGACGCGCAGGCACGGCAGGATGGAGGGGTGCGTCTGATCTTCGCGGGCAGTCCCGCCGCCGCCGTCCCGAGCCTCCGCGTCCTCATCGAGGGGCCGCACGAGGTCGTGGCCGTCGTGACCCGCGAGGACGCGCCGCTCGGCCGTAAGCGCGTGCTGACGCAGACCCCTGTCGCAGATGTCGCGGAGGCTGCGGGCATCCGCGTGGTCAAGGCCAACCGCCTGGGCGAGGTGCAGGACGAGCTGCTCGGCCTCGACGCCGAGCTGGGCGTCGTCGTGGCGTACGGCGGGCTCATCCGCGAGCCGCTCCTGACCGCGCCACGGCACGGGTGGATCAACCTGCACTTCTCGCTCCTGCCGCGCTGGCGGGGGGCAGCGCCCGTCCAGCACGCGCTCATCGCGGGCGATGCCGAGACGGGCGCCGCCGTCTTCCAGCTCGTGCCGGAGCTCGACGCCGGGCCGGTCTTCGCGACGGAGCGCGTGCCGATCGGGCGCGTCCAGACGGCCGGACATCTGCTGGAGTCGCTCAGCGACTCGGGGGCGCGGCTCCTCGCGGGCGTCGTCGACGCGATCGCCGCCGGGACCGCCGTCGCGACGCCGCAGCACGGCGAGGTGACCCTCGCCCCCAAGCTCACCCTCGACGACGGGCGCCTCGACTGGACCCAGCCCGCCGCGCGCGTCGACGCCCGGCGTCGCGGCGTCACCCCGGAGCCCGGCGCGACCACGACGCTCGAGGGCGAGCGCTTCAAGATCCTCGACGCCGCGATCGCACACGACGCGCCCCGCCTCGAGCCGGGTCACGTCGCCCTCCGCGGCAGGTCCGTGCACGTCGGCACAGCTGACGATCCTCTCGAGCTGCTCGTCGTCCAGCCGGCGGGCAAGCGCTCGATGCCGGCCGCCGACTGGTGGCGCGGGCGTCCCGCGGCCATCCCGACGGTGTTCGCATGAGCCGTATCCAGCCGGCCCGGCGTGTCGCCGCCGACGTGCTCGCCGCGGTGCGCGAGTCGGATGCGTACGCCAACCTGCTCGTGCCGTCCCGCATCCGCGATGCCCGCCTCACGGGGCCCGACGCCGGGTTCGCGACCGAGCTCGTCTACGGGACGCTCCGGATGCAGGGCTACTACGACCGTGTGATCGCCCTCGCGGCGCGACGGGATGCGTCCCGCATCGACGGCCCCGTGCTCGACGTGCTGCGGCTGGGAGCGCACCAGCTGCTCACGCTCCGCACCGCCCCGCACGCCGTGATCGACGAGTCGGTCGAGCTCGTCCGTCGCGCGCGCAAGGCATCTGCCGCGGGCTTCGTGAACGGCGTGCTGCGCACGATCTCGCGGGACACGCCCGACGCGTGGCGCCACCGGGCCCTGGAGGGGCTCCACGGCGCGGAGCGCACGGCCGTGGAGTTCTCGCATCACGCCTGGATCGTCGAGGCGCTCGAAGCCGCCCTCGCGCAGGAGGGCGCAGCCGACGAGCTCCGTGCCCTCCTCGCCGCCGACAACGACGCCCCGCGCGTCTCGTTCGCGGCGCTCCCGGGGCTCGCGGACGCGTCCGAGCTCGCCGCCGAGGGCGCGTACCTGCCCGGAGCCCTCTCGCCCGTCGCCGTCGGATCGGTGGGCGGCGACCCCGCGTCGCATCCGGAGGTCGCCGCAGGGCGCGTGCGGGTCCAGGACGAGGGCTCCCAGCTCGCCGCGCTCGCGCTGACCCGTGCGCGGCCCGTCGGGGCCGGGGAGCGCTGGCTCGACGTGTGCGCCGGACCGGGCGGCAAGGCCGCCCTCCTCGCCGCGGAGGCCGCGCTCGGCGGCGCCGCGCTCGTCGCCAACGAGGTCGTGCCCGCCCGTGCCGGTCTCGTGCGAAGCGCCCTCGCCCCGTTCCTCGACGCCCCCGGCGGCCCCGTGGTCGTCGAGGGCGACGGCCGCCGCTACGCCGACGGCTCCGAGCTCTTCGACCGCATCCTGCTCGACGCGCCGTGCACGGGGCTCGGCGCCCTGCGTCGCCGGCCGGAGGCTCGCTGGCGCAAGTCCCCGGCGGATCTCGCGGAGCTCGTGTCGCTGCAGGCGCAGCTCCTCGACGCCGCCGTCGCCGCTCTCGCACCCGGGGGAGTGCTCGCCTACGTGACGTGCTCCCCGCATCCCGAGGAGACGCGCGCGCAGGTCACGGGCGCCCTCGAGCGACACCCCGAGTTGCGCGCCCTCGACACGCGCGCGGTGCTCGACGACATCGCGACGGCCCCGCTCGAGCTCCCGGATGCGACGTCCGCTCAGCTGTGGCCGCACCGCCACGGGACCGACGCGATGTTCATCCAGCTGCTCGCTAGGGTCGAGGCGTGAGTACGAGCCGTCCCGTCCGCATCCAGCCGAGCATCCTCGCGGCCGACTGGGCAGACGTGCGCGGCGCGACCGAGAGCATCCGCGCCGCCGACCACGTGCACGTCGACGTCATGGACAACCACTTCGTGCCGAACCTGACCTTCGGCCCGCAGATGGTGGAGACCATCCAGCGGGTGTCGCCCGTGCCGCTCGACGTTCATCTCATGATCGACGACCCGGACCGATGGGCGCCCGGGTACGCCGAGCTCGGCGTCTTCTCGGTGACGTTCCACGCGGAGGCCGCGGCTGACCCCGTCGCGCTCGCGCGCCGCATCCGCGCGATCGGCTCGCGCGCGTCGCTCGCGCTCAAGCCGGCGACGCCCGTCGAGCCGTACCTCGACATCCTCCCGGAGTTCGATCAGGTGCTCATCATGACCGTGGAACCCGGATTCGGCGGACAGAGCTTCATGCCCGACACGATGCCGAAGCTCCGCGTCCTGCGCGAGGTCGCCGATCGTACGGGGCTCGAGCTGTGGCTCCAGGTCGACGGGGGCATCGCCCTCGACACGATCGGCATCGCCGCGGCGGCCGGTGCCGACACCTTCGTCGCGGGATCCGCGGTCTACGGCGCGGACGACGTCGACGCGGCGATCGCGGGTCTGCGCCACGCTGCCGCGCATCCGCACTGAGCTCCCGCCCGCACCCCCGAACGCGCGCGTCTGGTTGACTGGAACCATGACCGACAAGACCAAGCCCGAGATCGACTTCATCGAGGGACCGGAGCCCACCGAGCTCGTCATCACCGACCTCGAGGTCGGTGACGGCCCCGAGGCGACCCCGGGTGCCACCGTCGACGTGCACTACGTGGGTGTCGACTTCGAGACGGGCGAGCAGTTCGACGCCAGCTGGGATCGCGGCAGCTCCATCCAGTTCCCGCTCTCCGGCCTCATCAAGGGCTGGCAGGACGGCATCCCGGGCATGAAGGTCGGCGGCCGCCGGCAGCTCGTGTGCCCGCCGCAGTACGCCTACGGCCCGGCCGGCGCCGGCCACCGCCTCTCGGGCCGCACGCTCGTCTTCGTCATCGACCTTCTCGGCGTCCGGTGACGGCATCACCCGCCCGGTAACCTAGGCGGGTGAAGTCGTTCGACGCCCTCTTCGAGGAGCTCTCCGCCAAGGCCCTCGCGCGTCCCGAGGGCTCGCGAACCGTCGCGGAGCTCGATGCGGGCGTGCACGCGATCGGCAAGAAGATCGTGGAGGAGGCCGCGGAGGTCTGGATGGCGGCCGAGTACCAGTCGGACGCCGAGACCGCCGAGGAGATCTCGCAGTTGCTCTACCACCTGCAGGTGCTCATGATCGCCAAGGGCCTCACGCTCGAGGACGTCGGCCGACATCTGTGAACGCGCATCCGCCGATGACCGTTCACCATCAGAAAGCACAGACATGCTGAGAATCGCCGTGCCCAACAAGGGCACGCTGTCGGAGACCGCCGTGGAGATGCTCCGCGAGGCCGGTTACGCGACCCGTCGCGACCAGAAGGAGCTCATCGTCGCGGACCCCCGCAACGACGTCGAGTTCTTCTACCTGCGCCCGCGCGACATCGCCACCTACGTCGGCTCGGGAGCCCTCGACGTCGGCATCACGGGCCGCGACCTGCTGCTCGACTCGCACTCCGCGGCCGTCGAGGTCGACGAGCTCGACTTCGGCTCCTCGACGTTCCGCTTCGCGGGCCCCATCGGCCGCTTCGAGAGCCTCTCCGACCTCGAGGGCGTGCGCGTCGCGACGAGCTATGACGGCCTCGTGCACGACTTCCTCGCGGCGGAGGGCGTCAACGCGACGGTCGTGCGCCTCGACGGCGCCGTCGAGTCCGCCGTGCGCCTCGGTGTCGCGGATGCCGTCGCCGACGTCGTCGAGACCGGATCCACCCTGCGCAAGCAGGGGCTGGAGATCTTCGGCCCCGTCATCCTCGAGTCGAGCGCCGTCGTGATCGCCTCCCGCGACGACGTGCCGGGGCTCGAGACGCTGCGGCGCCGCATCCAGGGCGTCATGGTCGCGCACCAGTACGTGCTCATCGACTACGACCTGCCCGCGGAGCTCGTCGACCGCGCGTCGACCATCACACCGGGCCTCGAGTCGCCGACCGTGTCGCCGCTGCGCGACTCGGGGTGGGTCGCCGTGCGCGTCATGGTGCCCCGGAGCGAGATGAACCACGTCATGGACGAGCTCTACGCGCTCGGCGCGCGCGCGATCCTCGTGAGCGCCATCCACGCCGCGAGGATCTGATGGACGTCCTGGTGCGCGTCATCCCGTGCCTCGACGTCGCCGCGGGCCGTGTCGTCAAGGGAGTCAACTTCAAGGGCCTCCGCGACGCCGGCGATCCCGTGGAGCTGGCACGCAAGTACTACGAGCAGGGCGCCGACGAGATCACCTTCCTCGACGTCACCGCGACGGTCGAAAACCGCGCGACGATGTACGAGACCGTGACGGCGACGGCCGAGCAGGTCTTCATCCCGCTCACGGTCGGCGGCGGCGTGCGCTCCGTCGACGACGTCGCGCGGCTGCTCGGGCACGGAGCCGACAAGATCGGCGTCAACTCGGCGGCGATCGCGCGGCCCGAACTCATCGGCGAGATCGCCGACCGTTTCGGTGCGCAGGTGTGCGTGCTCTCGCTCGACGTCATGCGCTCGCCCCGCACGCCGTCCGGGTTCGTCGTGACGACGCACGGCGGGCGCACCGAGACGGATCGCGACGCGCTCGAATGGGCGCGCGAGGCGATCGAGCGCGGCGCCGGCGAGCTGCTCGTCAACTCGATCGACGCGGACGGCACGAAGGAGGGCTTCGACCTCGAGCTCGTGGCCGCGATGCGGGCGATCTCGCACGTGCCGGTCATCGCGAGCGGGGGAGCGGGGGAGCTGTCCCACTTCGCCCCCGCCGTCGAGGCCGGGGCGGACGCCGTGCTCGCGGCCTCCGTCTTCCACAACGGCGAGCTCACGATCGGCGAGGTCAAGGGCGCGCTGCGCGAGGCGGGGATCGAGGTCCGATGAGCACCGATGTCGACGGGATCGTGGGGCGTGCGCGCTTCGACGCCCAGGGCCTCCTACCCGCGATCATCCAGCAGCACGACACGGGCCGCGTGCTCATGCTCGGCTACATGGACGCGGAGGCGCTGCGACGCACGCTCACCGAGGGTCGCGTGACGTTCTGGTCGCGCAGCCGCGCGGAGTACTGGCGCAAGGGCGACACGAGCGGCAACCGACAATACGTGAAGGGGGCCGCACTCGACTGCGACGGCGATACGCTGCTCGTCCAGGTCGAGCAGCAGGGGCCCGCCTGCCACACGGGCGCCGCGAGCTGCTTCGACGTCGACCCCCTCGATCCTGTGATCGGAGACCCCTCGGAGGCCACCGCGTGACGACGACCGCCCGATCCGACTTCGACGCCGCCGTCGCGGCGGGGCACCGTGTCGTGCCTGTGCTGCGCGAGCTCTTCGCCGACGGCGAGACGCCTGTGGGCGTCTACCGCAAGGTCGCCGCAGCGCGACCGGGCACCTTCCTGCTCGAGTCGGCGGAACAGGGCGGCATCTGGTCGCGCTGGTCGTTCGTCGGGGCCGGGTCGCTCGGCGTGCTGACGCAGCGGCGGGACGCCGACGGAGATCGCGCCGTCTGGATCGACTACGGGCTCGACGCCGCCCGCGCCTTCGGGGGCGAGGTCCCCGCCGCACCCCTCGAAGCCCTCGACGCGCTCTACGCCGCCTGGCGCACCCCGCCCGCCCCGGGGCACCCGCCGCTCACGGGCGGTCTCGTCGGCTTCATCGGCTGGGAGGCGGTGCGTCAGCTCGAGCACCTGCCGCAGATCCCCCCCACCGAGGTGCCGATCCCGGGGCAGGCGCTCGCGTTCGTCTCCGAGCTCGTCGCCCTCGACCACCGCACGGGCACGGCGACGCTCATCGTGGCGGTACTCAACGACGGCGTCGAGACGCCGGATGCCGGCTGGCAGGCCGCCCAGGCGCGCCTCGACGCGCTCCAGGCGGCTCTCGCCCAGCCGTCGCCCGCGCAGCTCGCGTCGGTCGACCTCGCCGTCGACCCCGAGCCACGCCCCCGCATCGAGCGGGTCGCCTTCGAGGCTGCCGTCGTGCGCGCGAAGGAGTTCGTGCGCGACGGCGACGTCTTCCAGGTGGTCATCTCGCAGCGCTTCGACCACCCGCTTCAGGCCACGCCGCTCGAGGTCTACCGGGTGCTACGCGCCCTCAACCCAAGCCCCTACATGTACCTCCTCGCGCTCGAGACGCCGGAGGGGGAGCCGTACGCGATCGTCGGCAGCTCGCCGGAGGCGCTCGTGAAGGTGCAGCGCGGGCGCGTCTTCACGCACCCCATCGCGGGATCGCGTCCCCGCGGCGAGACCCCCGAACGCGACCTCGAGCTCGCGGACGAGCTGCTCGCCGACCCCAAGGAGCAGGCGGAGCACCTCATGCTCGTCGACCTCGCGCGCAACGACCTCTCGAAGGTCTGCCGCGCGGGCACCGTCGAGGTCACCGAGTTCATGCAGGTGGAGCGCTTCAGCCACATCATGCATCTCGTCTCGAGCGTCGAGGGCGACCTGCGCGAGGACGCGAACGCGGTCGACGTGTTCCGCGCGACCTTCCCCGCGGGAACGCTCTCGGGTGCCCCGAAGCCGCGCGCCCTCGAGATCATCGACGAGCTCGAGGTCGCCCAGCGCGGCCTCTACGGCGGGGTCGTCGGCTACTTCGACCTCGCGGGCGACGCGGATCTCGCGATCGCCATCCGCACGGCGACGCTCGTCGGTGACACCGCCTACGTGCAGGCGGGGGCGGGCCTCGTCGCCGACTCCGATCCCGCCTCGGAGCATGAGGAGGCGGTCAACAAGGCGGCGGCGCCGCTGCGCGCCGTCGCGGTCGCCAACGCCATGCGGCGGATCGAGGCGACGTGACGCCCGCCCGGCTCCGAGGCGTCCTGCTCGGCGCGACCGCCGTGCTCGCGGGAGCCGTCGTGCTCGCGTGGTCGCAGCCCTGGTTCACCCTCGAGCTCGTCGCGACGAGCGGCGACCCCGCGCCCCTCGAGGTGCGAGGAGACGTCGCGGCGTCGGCGCTCGTGCCGCTCGCGCTCACGGTGCTCGCGATCTTCGCGGCGCTCGCGCTCGCCGGGCCGCTGCTGCGCGTCGTGTTCGGCGTCCTCGAGGCGCTCGTGGGGGCGTGCATCGTCGCCGTGACGGCGGTCGCGCTCGCCTCTCCTGTCGCCGCGTCGGCATCCGCGGTCACGACGGTCACGGGGGTCGCGGGAGCCGAGTCCGTCGCCGAGCTCGTGGCCGGTGTCGCGGTGAGCGCATGGCCCGCCGTCGCGATCGTGTTCGGCACGCTCATCGCGGTCGTCGGCGTCCTCGTCGCGGTGACGGCCCGGCGCTGGCCCACCTCGGGCCGCCGCTACTCGCGCACGCGCACCGAGGCAGTCGGCGCCGACGCCTCCGACCCCATCGCGGAATGGGACGCGCTGAGCGACGGGGACGACCCCACCTCGCCCTCCCGCTAGACTGACGTCGCCCGCTGTCGCGGGCTCTCGCCGCGGGCGCTCGCCCGCATGCACCAACTCGAGAAGGAGTCCCCCTGTGAGCGACACGCACGATCCCGGACACGGCAATTCGCCCGCCGCGTGGGTCGCGGTGACCATCATGCTCGTGGCGTTCGCCGCCGGCACGGTCTTCTTCTGGCTGGACATGCCCGCCTTCGTGTGGGCGTCCGCGGGTCTGCTCGTCGTGGGTCTCATCGTGGGCATCGTCATGGCGAAGCTCGGCTACGGCGTCAAGGGCCCCAAGTACGTCACGAAGGCCCACGACTAGCGTGCTGTCGGAACTCGTCGCCGGGGCGGTCGAAGACGCCTCGGCCCGGCGCGCTGCCCGCAGCCTCGCCGAGGTCGAGGCGGACGCCCTCGCCGCCCCCGCCCCGCGTGACGCCCTCGCGGCGCTCGCCCCCGCCGACCGCGTCAAGATCATCGCCGAGGTCAAGCGCGCGAGCCCCTCGCGCGGTGAGCTCGCGGAGATCCGCGACCCCGCGGCACTCGCCGTGTCGTACCAGACCGGTGGCGCGAGCGCCATCAGCGTGCTCACCGAGCAGCGGCGATTCGGCGGCTCGCTCGACGACCTCCGCGACGTGCGCGCCGCCGTCGACGTGCCCGTGCTGCGCAAGGACTTCATCGTCGAGCCCTATCAGGTGTTCGAGGCTCGCGCCGCGGGCGCCGACATCGTGCTGCTCATCGTCGCCGCACTCGACCAGCAGCGGCTCGGCGAACTCCACACGCTCATCGGCGAGCTCGGCATGACCCCGCTCGTCGAGGCCCACAGCGCCGAGGAGGTCGACCGCGCGCTCGACATCGGCGCCCAGCTCGTCGGCGTCAACGCGCGTGACCTCTCGACCTTCCAGCTCGACCGCGACCTCTTCGGCACGCTCGCCTCCTCCATCCCCGCGGGCGTCATCCGCGTGGCGGAGTCGGCCGTCAGCTCGCCCGCCGACGTGGCCCACTACCGCGAGGCCGGAGCGGATGTCGTGCTCGTCGGCGAGGCGCTCGTGACGGGTGACGACCCCGTCTCGACGCTGCAGAACTTCCTGGCGGCGGGATGAGCGAGAGCATCCGCGAGAGCCTGCGCGGCCTGCCCGGACCGTTCTTCGGCACCTACGGTGGTCGCTTCATGCCGGAGTCGCTCATCGCCGCGATCGACGAGCTCGCGGCCGCCTACGACGCGGCGAAGGTCGACCCGGACTTCCAGGCGGAGCTCGCGGAGCTGCACCGCAGCTACACGGGTCGACCGTCGATCATCACCGAGGTCCCGCGGTTCGCCGACCACGCGGGCGGCGCGCGCATCTTCCTCAAGCGCGAAGACCTCAACCACACCGGCAGCCACAAGATCAACAACGTGCTCGGGCAGGCACTCCTCACGCGCCGCATCGGCAAGTCGCGCGTCATCGCCGAGACCGGCGCGGGGCAGCACGGCGTCGCGACGGCGACGGCCGCCGCCCTCTTCGGCCTCGAGTGCACGATCTACATGGGCGAGGTCGACACGCAGCGCCAGGCGCTCAACGTCGCGCGCATGCGGCTCCTCGGCGCCGAGGTGATCCCCGTCACGACGGGCTCGCGCACGCTCAAGGACGCCATCAACGAGGCCTACCGCGAGTGGGTCACGAGCGTCGAGACCACCAACTACATCTTCGGCACGGCCGCAGGCCCGCACCCCTTCCCCGCGATGGTGCGCGACTTCCAGGCGGTCATAGGCGAGGAGGCCCGCGAGCAGCTCCTCGCCCACCTCGGGCGCCTCCCGGATGCCGTGGTCGCGTGCGTCGGGGGCGGTTCGAACGCGATCGGCATCTTCGACGCGTTCCTCGACGACCCGGAGGTCGCGCTCTACGGCATCGAGGCCGCGGGCGACGGCGTCGATACCGATCGACACGCCGCCTCGATCGAGCGCGGCCGCCCCGGCGTGCTGCACGGCGCGCGCAGCTACCTCCTGCAGGACGAGGACGGCCAGACGATCGAGTCGCACTCGATCTCGGCGGGCCTCGACTACCCGGGCATCGGCCCCGAGCACGCCTTCCTCGCCGACATCGGCCGGGCCAGCTACCTCCCGGCGACCGATACCGAGGCGATGGAGGCGCTGCGCCTCCTGAGCCGCACCGAGGGCATCATCCCCGCAATCGAGTCGGCTCACGCCCTCGCGGGCGCCCTGCGACTCGGTCGGGAGCTCGGGCCCGAGGGCGTCATCCTCGTGAACCTCTCGGGTCGCGGCGACAAGGACGTCGCGACCGCGGGCCGCTGGTTCGACCTCTTCGACGACGGCGCGGTGCAGTCGTGACGGGCGTCGCGAGCGCCCTCAACGGCTCGGGCGCGCTCATCGGCTACCTCCCGGTCGGCTTCCCCGACCTGTCCACGAGCGTCGACGCGGCCGTCGCGCTCGTCGACAACGGTTTCGACGCGATCGAGCTCGGCCTGCCCTACACGGATCCCGTCATGGACGGCCTCGCCATCCAGAAGGCGACGCAGCAGGCGATCGAGGCCGGCTTCCGGGTGCGCGACGTGTTCACGGCCGTCGAGGCGGTCCGCTCGCGCGTCGACGCGCCCGTGCTCGTGATGACGTACTGGAACCCCGTCGTGCAGTACGGGGTCGGCCGCTTCGCCGACGCCCTGCGCGACGCCGGGGGAGCCGGCCTCATCACGCCCGACATCACGCCCGACTCGGCCGAGGAGTGGATCGCCGAGAGCGACCGCACGGGCCTCGACCGCGTGTTCCTCGCGGCGCCGTCGTCGACGGATGCGCGCCTCGCCGAGACCGTCGGCGCGAGCCGCGGGTTCGTCTACGCGGTCTCCACGATGGGCATCACGGGCGCGCGCGCCGACCTCGACGCGAAGGCGCGCGCCCTTGTCACGCGGCTGAGGGCGGCCGGGGCCACCGGTCCCGAGACCATCTCGGCGTGCGTCGGCGTGGGAATATCGACCCCCGAGCAGGTGTCGGAGGTGCTCTCCTACGCCGATGGAGCGATCGTCGGCTCGGCACTCGTCACCGCTCTCGCCGACGGAGGCGTCGCGGGCCTCGCCCGCGTGGCATCCGGACTCTCACACGGAAAGTAGACTCCCGAACGTGATCGCAGCGCCCTTCAG
The DNA here is from genome assembly GCA_023428065.1 of Actinomycetes bacterium. GTDB lineage: Bacteria > Actinomycetota > Actinomycetes > Actinomycetales > Microbacteriaceae > Homoserinibacter. The sequence continues at coordinate 17,604 of JAEYZI010000054.1, forward strand.
CATCCCGAGCCCTCCGCCGGAGTGGAAGCAGCTCCACATCCCGCTCGGCGAGTGGCTGCACGGCATCCTCCCGTTCGTGCCCGCGGACTGGGCGATCCGCATCACGACCTACGCGCTCGTCATCATCGTCGGCATCTTCGCCGCCGTCGTCATCGCCAACCTGCGTCTCACGCGCCGCGGCGCCGAGCCGTGGATCATCGTCGACGTCGGTATCTGGGCCGTCGTGCTCGGCATCGTCGGGGCGCGCCTGTACCACGTGCTCACCCACCTCGGCGACTACTTCGGCCCGGGCCACGACAACCCGTGGAACCCGTTCCAGCCGGGCAGCATCTGGGCGATCTGGGAGGGCGGCGGCGCGATCTTCGGATCGCTCATCGGCGGGGCGATCGGCGTCGCGATCGGCTGCCGTCTCACGGGCCTCCGGTTCTGGAGCGTCGCGGACGCCATCGCTCCCGGCCTCCTCGTCGCCCAGGCCTTCGGCCGACTCGGCAACTGGTTCAACCAGGAGCTGTTCGGCCTGCCGACCGACCTTCCGTGGGGCCTCGAGATCGACCGCCCGAACCCCGCGATCCCGGTGGGCATCCCCTCGGACGTTCTCTTCCACCCCACCTTCCTCTACGAGATCCTGTGGAACCTCGCGGGCTTCGCGCTCATCATCCTCGTGACCGAGAAGATCACGCGGGTCTCCGGCTCCCTCATCCCCGTCTTCACCCGGAAGAGCTTCTGGCAGTGGGGCAAGGTGCTCGGCCTGTACCTCATCTGGTACGGCGCGGGACGCGCGTGGTTCGAGTCCATCCGCCTCGACCCGAGCGAGACCTTCCTCGGGATCCGGTCGAACGTCTGGGCCGCTCTCGCCGCGATCGTCGTCGGTCTCGTCATCATCGCCGTGCAGACGCGCCGGCACCCCGGCATCGAACCGGACGTCTACCTGCCGGGTCGACGTCCTGCGCTCTCGGCTGAGGTACACTCCGAAGACACCTATTCGGATTCGGATGACGACGAGCCGGGCGATGGCGCCGCGGAGCTCACCGAAGCTGCCGCCACAAGCGGTTCGACCCGATCAAGCTGAGTTCCGCGCACCTCGCTGACGAACCCGCCCCGCCCCGACGGGCAGGCATCCTTCTCCCATCAGTTGGGCCATCGACGTCCCACTTTCCCACTCCAACGTGAGGACGGTAGACATGTCGTTTGACCGCAGCACCCCCGCTCCGCCGGGCCGCCGCGACCCCTTCGCGCGCTTCAGCGCGATCCCCGAGGCGCAGGGACTCTACGACCCGCGCTTCGAGAAGGACGCGTGCGGACTGGCCATGGTCGCGACGCTCCGCGGCACGGCCGGGCACGACATCGTCACGAACGCGCTCGACGCGCTCCGGCACCTCGAGCACCGCGGCGCCGTCGGCTCGGACGCCGGCACGGGCGACGGGGCGGGCATCATCACCCAGATCCCGGACGCGTTCCTCCGCGCCGTCGCGGGCTTCGACCTCCCGCCGGTCGGCCAGTACGCGGTCGGCATGGCGTTTCTCCCGCTCGACGACGAGGAGCGCGAGGCCGAGAAGGAGGCCATCGGCCGCATCGCGGTCGACGAGGGCCTGCGCGTGCTCGGCTGGCGCGAGGTGCCGACCGACCCCGAGCACCTCGGAACCCTCGCGCGCGAGGCCGCACCGGCCTTCGAGCAGCTGTTCGTGGCATCCGAGCGCAGCGATGCCGCGGGCAAGCCGCTCTCGGGCATCGCCCTCGACCGGCAGACCTTCCGTCTCCGCAAGCGGGCAGAGCGCGAGCTCGGTTCGTACTTCCCGTCGCTGTCGAGCCGCACCCTCGTCTACAAGGGCATGGTGACCACGCTCCAGCTCGAGCCGTTCTACCCCGACCTCTCGGACGAGCGCTTCGCGACGAAGCTCGCGCTCGTACATTCGCGCTACTCGACCAACACCTTCCCGTCGTGGCCGCTCGCGCAGCCGTTCCGCATGATCGCCCACAACGGCGAGATCAACACGGTGCAGGGCAACCGCAACTGGATGCGCGCCCGCCAGAGCCAGCTGCACTCGGAGGACCTCAGCGACCTGCGTCCGCTCTTCCCGATCGTCTCGGAGGGGGCGAGCGACTCCGCGTCGTTCGACGAGGTCGTGGAGCTCCTGACGCTCGGCGGTCGGAGCCTCCCGCACGCGATCATGATGATGGTGCCCGAGGCGTGGGAGAACCAGGTCGACATCGACCCCGTCCGCAAGGGCTTCTACGAGTACCACGCCGCGCTCATGGAGCCGTGGGACGGGCCTGCCGCGCTCGTCTTCACCGACGGCTCCCTCGTGGGTGCGACGCTCGACCGCAACGGCCTGCGGCCCGGTCGTTTCCTCGTGACCGACGACGGGCTCGTCGTGCTTGCGAGCGAGATCGGCGTGCTCGACTTCCCGGCCGACCGCATCGTGCGCAAGGGCCGGCTGCGTCCCGGGAAGATGTTCCTCATCGACACGGCCGAGGGCCGCATCATCGAGGACGACGAGATCAAGACGAGCCTCGCCGCCCAGCAGCCGTACGCGCGCTGGGTGGCCGAGAACCGCATCGAGCTCGCTGAGCTCCCGCCGCGCGAGCACGTCGTGCACACCGCCGCATCCGTCACGCGCCGCCAGCGCACCTTCGGGTACACCGAGGAGGAGGTACGGGTCCTCATCTCGCCCATGGCGCAGACCGGCGTCGAACCGCTCGGGGCCATGGGATCCGACACGCCGATCGCCGTGCTCTCCGATCGCCCGCGGCTCATCTTCGACTACTTCACGCAGGCGTTCGCGCAGGTGACCAACCCGCCGCTCGACTCCATCCGCGAAGAGGTCGTGACGTCGATGAAGCTCGGGCTCGGACCCGAGCGCAACCTCCTCGACGCGACGCCCGAGCACGCGCGGCAGATCGTGCTCGACTTCCCGGTGATCGACAACGACGAGCTCGCCAAGATCCTGCGTCTCGGTCGCGAGAGCGGTCGCCGCCTCACCCACACCCTCAAGGGCCTGTACCGCTTCGACGCGGGCGACGACGCGCTCGAGCGTCGGCTCGCGGAGCTGTGCGCCGAGGCCGACGCCGCGATCGAGGCGGGCGCCCAGTTCCTCGTCCTCTCGGACCGCGACTCCAACAAGGACCTCGCACCCATCCCGTCGCTGCTCATGCTCTCCGCGGTGCATCACCACCTCATCCGCCAGGAGACGCGGATGCGCGTGGGGCTCATCGTCGAGACGGGCGATGCGCGCGAGGTGCACCACGCCGCGCTCTTGCTCGGCTACGGGGCGTCCGCGATCAACCCGTACCTCGCGATGGAGACCGCGGAGCAGCTCGTCGCGACGGGCATGATCCAGGGCATCACCGCCGAGAAGGCCGTGAAGAACCTCATCAAGGGCCTCGGCAAGGGCGTGCTCAAGATCATGTCCAAGATGGGCATCTCGGTCATCGGCTCGTACGCGGGGGCGCAGGCGTTCGAGGCCGTCGGGCTCAGCCAGGAGTTCGTCGACGAGTACTTCACGGGCACGACGACCCTGCTCGGGGGCGTCGGCATCGACGTCATCGCGGCGGAGAACCTCGCCCGGCACACCTCGGCCTATCCCGAGAACGCGGGCGAGAAGGCCCACGAGCGTCTCGTGACGGGCGGCGAGTACCAGTGGCGCCGCGAGGGGCCGCCGCACCTCTTCACCCCCGAGACGGTGTTCAAGCTCCAGCACTCGACGCGCAACCGCCGCTTCGACGTCTTCCGCGAGTACACCAGGTCGGTCGACGACCAGGCCGAGCGCCTCATGACGCTCCGCGGGCTGTTCCGCATCAAGACGGGGGAGCGGCCGCCCGTGCCGCTCGACGAGGTCGAGCCGGTCTCGTCGATCCTCACGCGCTTCAACACGGGCGCGATGAGCTACGGCTCCATTTCGCAGGAGGCGCACGAGACCCTCGCGATCGCCATGAACCGCATCGGCGGTCGCTCGAACACGGGCGAGGGTGGCGAGGACGTCGAGCGTCTGCTCGATCCCGAGCGCCGCAGCCGCATCAAGCAGATCGCCTCGGGACGCTTCGGCGTCACGAGCATGTACCTGACGCACGCGACCGACATCCAGATCAAGATGGCGCAGGGCGCCAAGCCCGGCGAGGGCGGTCAGCTGCCGCCGCAGAAGGTCTACCCGTGGATCGCCCGCACCCGTGGCGGCACCCCGGGCGTCGGGCTCATCTCGCCGCCGCCGCACCACGACATCTACTCGATCGAAGATCTCAAGCAGCTCATCTTCGATGCCAAGCGCGCGAACCCCGAGGCCCGCATCCACGTCAAGCTCGTGAGCCAGTCGGGCATCGGTGCGGTCGCGGCGGGCGTGACGAAGGCACTCGCCGACGTCGTGCTCGTCTCGGGCCACGACGGCGGGACGGGCGCATCGCCGCTCAACTCCCTCAAGCACGCCGGCACCCCGTGGGAGATCGGTCTCGCCGAGACCCAGCAGACGCTCATGCTCAACGGGATGCGCGATCGTGTCGTCGTTCAGGTCGACGGCCAGATGAAGACGGGTCGCGACGTCATCGTCGCGGCGCTCCTCGGTGCCGAGGAGTACGGCTTCGCGACGGCGCCGCTCGTGGTGTCCGGCTGCATCCTCATGCGCGTCTGCCACCTCGACACGTGCCCCGTCGGCGTCGCGACCCAGAATCCCGAGCTCCGTGCGCGGTTCACGGGCAAGCCCGAGTTCGTGGAGACGTTCTTCGAGTACCTCGCGCAGGAGGTGCGCGAGTACCTCGCGGAGCTCGGCTTCCGCTCGCTCGACGAGGCGATCGGGCACAGCGAGCTGCTCGACGTCGACCGCGCGGTGCAGCACTGGAAGGCGGACGGCCTCGACCTCTCGGCCGTGCTGTCCGGCCCCTCGTTCCCCGAGGACGAGCCGCGCATCAACCGGCGCGCCCAGGACCACGAGCTCGAGGCGCACTTCGACCAGGAGCTCATCCGGCTCGCCGCCGACGCCCTCGAGCACGGCACGCCCGTCGAGCTCGAGCTGCCGATCAAGAACACCGAGCGTGCCGTCGGCACGATGCTCGGCCACGAGGTCACGAAGCGCTACGGCGAGCACGGGCTGCCCGAGGGCACCGTGCAGGTGACCCTGCGCGGGTCCGCCGGACAGTCGCTCGGCGCGTTCATGCCGAACGGCATCACGCTTCGACTCGAAGGCGACTCCAACGACTACGTCGGCAAGGGACTCTCCGGCGGACAGATCGTCGTGCGCCCACCGCGCGGCGCCGTCTTCCCGGCGGAGCGCAACGTCATCGCCGGCAACGTCATCGGCTACGGCGCGACCCGCGGCTCGATCTTCATCCGCGGTGTCGTGGGCGAACGCTTCCTCGTGCGCAACTCGGGTGCGACCGCCGTCGTCGAGGGCGTGGGCGACCACGCGCTCGAGTACATGACGGGCGGCCTCGCGGTCATCCTCGGCGGCACGGGGCGCAACCTCGGCGCGGGGATGTCCGGCGGCACCGCCTACGTGTACGAGCTGCGCCGGGAGCGCGTCAACCGCGATTCGCTCGCGAACGGCGAGCTCGAGCTGCTGCCGCTCGAGTCGGCCGACGTCGCGATCGTGACCGATCTGCTCGAGAAGCACATCGCCGAGACGGACTCCGCTCTCGCGAAGCGTCTCCTCGAGAACGCCGAGGAGACGATGTCCAAGTTCGTGAAGGTGCTCCCGCGTGACTACGCGGCGGTCATCGAGACCCGTCGGCAGGCCGCGGACGAGGGGCTCGATCCCGACGGCGAGGTCGTCTGGAACCGCATCATGGAAGTGACGGGGGGCTGACCATGGCCGATCCGAAGGGATTCCTCAAGGTCCAGGAGCGCGAGCTCCCCGCGCGGCGCCCCGTGCCGGTCCGCATCATGGACTGGAAAGAGGTCTACGAGGCCCAGGACCCGGCGCAGCTGCGTCGCCAGGCGGGGCGCTGCATGGACTGCGGTGTGCCGTTCTGCCACCAGGGCTGTCCGCTCGGGAACCTCATCCCGGAGTGGAACGACCTCACGTGGCGCGGCGAGGGCCGCCAGGCCATCGAGCGCCTGCACGCGACCAACAACTTCCCGGAGTTCACGGGGCGCCTCTGCCCCGCGCCCTGCGAGTCCTCGTGCGTGCTCGGCATCAACCAGCCGCCCGTCACGATCAAGCAGGTCGAGGTGTCCATCATCGACCAGGCGTTCCAGAACGGCTGGGTGCAGCCGCACCCGCCCGAGCGCCTCACGGGCAAGACGGTCGCCGTCGTCGGCTCGGGGCCCGCGGGGCTCGCGGCCGCGCAGCAGCTCACCCGCGCCGGTCACACGGTCGCCGTGTACGAGCGCGACGACCGCATCGGCGGCCTGCTCCGCTACGGCATCCCGGACTTCAAGATGGAGAAGCGCCAGCTCGAGCAGCGCCTCGCCCAGATGCAGGCCGAGGGCACGCGCTTCCGCGCCGGCGTCGAGATCGGCGTCGACCTGTCCTGGGGAGAGCTCAAGGAGCGCTACGACGCCGTCATCATCGCGACGGGGGCGACCGTGCCGCGCGACCTCCCGATCCCGGGTCGCGACCTCCTCGGCGTGCACTTCGCGATGGACTACCTCGTGCAGCAGAACAAGGTCGTCGCGGGCGACGCGGTGCCCGCGCAGCTCACGGCCCACGGCAAGCACGTCGTCGTCATCGGGGGCGGCGACACCGGCGCCGACTGCATCGGAACGGCCCACCGCCAGGGCGCGCTGAGCGTCACGAACCTCGCGATCGGCTACCAGCCGCCCGCCGAGCGTCCCGAGCACCAGCCGTGGCCGATGGTCCCCACGGTGTTCGAGGTCTCCTCCGCCCACGAGGAGGGCGGCGAGCGCGTGTACCTCGCGTCGACCGTCGAGTTCCTCGGAAACGAGGCGGGCGAGGTGCGCGCTCTGCGTGTCGCCGAGACCGAGTACGTCGACGGCCGTCGCGTGCCGAAGTCGGGAACCGAGCGCGAGATCCCCGCGGACCTCGTCCTCATCGCGCTGGGCTTCACCGGCCCCGAGGCCGACCGGATCGACGAGCAGTTGCGCCTTCCGTTCGACGGGAGGGGTAACGTCGCTCGTGACGGCGAGTACGCGACGAGCGAGCCCGGCGTCTTCGTGGCCGGCGACGCCGGTCGGGGGCAGTCGCTCATCGTGTGGGCGATCGCGGAGGGCCGCGCGGCCGCCGCAGCCGTCGACCGCTACCTCGAGGGTCACACAGAACTCCCGGCGCCCGTGCGCCCCACCGACCGAGGCTTCGGTCTCTGAGCAGCAGCTCCACCGAGCCGCATGCACCACCCCCACACCACTGAAGGAACAATGAGACGAGCCAAGATCGTCGCGACGCTGGGACCCGCCACGTCGAGCTATGAGAACCTGCGGGCCATCATCGATGCGGGAGTCAACGTCGCCCGCATGAACCTGAGCCACGGCAGCTACGAGGTGCACGAGGAGGTCTACGCCAATGTGCGCCGCGCCGCGGCCGACGCCGATCAGCCGATCGCGGTGCTCGTCGACCTCCAGGGCCCCAAGATCCGTCTCGGCAAGTTCGCCGACGGGCCGCACGACCTCGCCGTCGGCGACATCTTCACGATCACGACCGAGGACGTGCTGGGCACCAAGGACCTCGTCGGGACGACCTTCAAGGGCCTCCCACAGGACGTGAAGCCGGGCGACTTCCTGCTCATCGACGACGGCAAGGTCAAGGTGCGCGTGCTCGACACCGACGGTGTGCGCGTGCGCACCGAGGTCGTCGTCGCGGGCCCCGTGTCGAACAACAAGGGCATCAACCTGCCGGGTGTCGCGGTCAACGTGCCGGCGCTCTCGGAGAAGGACGAGGCGGACCTCCGCTGGGGTCTCGGCCTCGGCGCCGACTACATCGCCCTCTCGTTCGTGCGCGACGCGCGCGACATCACGCGCGTGCACGAGATCATGGCGGAGGAGGGTCGCAAGATCCCCGTCATCGCGAAGATCGAGAAGCCGCAGGCCGTCGACGCCCTCGAGGAGATCATCGACGCCTTCGACGGCATCATGGTCGCGCGCGGCGACCTCGCCGTCGAACTGCCCCTCGAGGCGGTTCCCGTCGTCCAGAAGCGCGCCGTCGAGCTGTGTCGTCGGATGGCGAAGCCCGTCATCGTCGCGACCCAGATGCTCGAGTCCATGACGCACTCGCCCGTCCCGACGCGCGCTGAGGCATCCGATGTCGCGAACGCCGTGCTCGACGGCGCCGATGCGGTCATGCTCTCGGGCGAGACGAGCGTCGGCGAGTACCCCGTCATCACGGTGCAGACGATGGCCCGCATCATCGAGTCGACCGAGGAGCACGGTCTCGAGCGCATCGCGCCGCTCGGCACGAAGCCCCGCACCCAGGGCGGGGCCATCACGCTCGCCGCCGCGGAGGTCGCCGACTTCGTCGACGCGAAGCTCCTGTGCGTCTTCACCGAGTCGGGCGACTCGGCGCGCCGCATGTCGCGCCTGCGGTTCCGCATCCCCATGAAGGCCTTCACCCCGGAGGACGCCATTCGTCGCCGGATGAACCTCACGTGGGGCATCGAGTCCTTCAAGGTCGAGCGCGTGCGCCACACCGACGCGATGTACCAGCAGGTCGACGAGATCCTCCTCGAGAAGAAGCTCGCGGCGATCGGCGACAAGGTCGTCGTGATCTCGGGATCTCCTCCCGGCATCCCGGGTTCGACGAACGACCTGCGCGTGCACGTCGTCGGCGACGCGATCAACAAGGTGACCCCGGTCTGGGAGTCGGGCGACCACGCCGACTGAGCGACCGCACACGATGGCGCCGTTCCCGCGGGACGGCGCCATCGGCGTTCGCGGCGTGACATGCTGGACACGTGGGCATCCTGACGTACAACTCGACGCGAACCCTCGAACTCGAGGATCGGCTCCTCGCCCACCTGCGCGCCGTCATCTTCGCGAAGCTGCGCCGTGGCGAGTCGTTCTCGTTCTCGTGGGAGCAGACGCCCGCGCAGGGGAGCGGCAGGAACTCCGTCTGGATCGGGCCGGACACGCCGCTCGCCTTCGAGTTCTTCGACCAGCGCGACATCGCGCTCAATCCGGACTGGATCCGGCGTCTCACGCGCGCAGCGAACTCGCCTGCCGGTCTCGTGCTGCTGCCCGAGGTCGAGGGCGCGGCCGACGCGGCGACTCAGTCCTGACGCACGCCCGGGCCGGGCGGCTCGGGCATGATGGTGAGCCCCGCGGCGGAGTTCGCCGACTTCGCGAGCACCTGGATCCACGCCTGGTTGAGCCGCGGCGGCCTGCTGCCGAAGTACTCGAACGCGATCGGGATGCCGGGGGAGAGCCAGATCGAGGTGCGGCCGAACGCGCCCCGAGACGCCTCGGTCCAGGTGAACGAGAAGCTCTCGCCGCGACGCAGCTTCGACCAGATCACCGCCTGCAGGTGTGCGAGCACCCGGTCGTCGAACGAGACCTGGAGCTTCGAGTCGTAGCTGAGCGTACCCATCACGTGCAGACTACCGGGGCGGGGGCCGCGACGGGTCGAGGACGCGGTCGTCACCTCGGGGGCGGCGCATGTTAGCGCCCGCGCGTCGATCTGTCACGGGTTTGCCGCGCCTCCCGGCCCTGAGCCAGGCTGAGTGTCGTGGCACACCCGGACCCCGACACTCGTGACGGCGACCTCGCCGGGCGACTTCGGCGCGCTCTCGCGACGGGTGAACTGACCGCGCACTTCCAGCCGCAGTACGACCTCAAGACGGGCCGCGTGGTCGCGCTCGAAGCGCTCTGCCGGTGGAACGACCCGGATGAGGGCCTGCTGCTGCCGGACCGCTTCATCCACCTCGCCGAGCAGCACCACCTCATCGCGGATGTCGGTCGCGTCATGCTCGAGGAGTCCGGTCGGCGGGTGGCCGACTGGCACCGCCGCGGCGTCGCCGTGGGCGTCTCTCTCAACGTGTCGCCGTCCGAGCTCGACGACGACTTCCCCCGTCGCGTGCTGACGCGCGTGCGCGAGCTCGGGCTCCCGGAGGGCGCCGTCACGATCGAGGTGACCGAGTCGCCCGCGATGCGCGCGACCGACGACGAGCACCGCTGGCTGCGCGCGCTCATCGACGGGGGCGTGGGCGTGTCGATCGACGACTTCGGCGCCGGCCACACCTCGCTCGAGCTCCTGCGCGACGTGCCGTTCACCGAGATCAAGATCGACCGGCTGCTGCTCCGCGACCCGCGCCCCGCGGTCGACGATCTCGTGGCGCGCGCCCTCGACATCGCACGCGATCGCGGAGCCCGCAGCGTCGCCGAGGGCATCGAGACGGAGGCCGACCTCGCCCGCGTGCTCGCGTGGGGGTGCGAGCGCGGGCAGGGCTTCCTGTTCTCGCCGCCGCTCGACGCGGAGTCGCTCGAGCCGGTGCTCGCGCGCTCCGCGGGCTGAGGCTACAGCCCGAAATCGTCCTCGTCGGCCGAGGTGTGCGACTCGTCCGACGACGCGTGGGCCTCGCCGACGTCGATCTGCGACCACGTAACGGGCATCCCGGGGGAGAACAGGATGTCGATGCCCGGGCCCCCGCGGAGGGGCGGGATGTTGACATACCCGCCGCCCGCCTGGATCGCGGCGAGGATCTGCTGCTTGAGTTCCGTCACGGGCTCGGGCAGGAAGTAGTCGCGGCCATCAACGGTGAGTCGGTTCACGATCGTCACGCCGACCAGGCTACCCCGCGTAGGATCACCTCGATGGGACACCTGCATTACGGCTCGCCGCCCGCCTCCTTCGAGCTCCCCGACCGCACCCTCGCGCACGTGGAGTACGTCATCCTCGCCAAGCTGCGGCGCAACGAGAGCTTCGCGCTCACGATCGACCGCCCGGACGGGTCGCGGGAGCGCATCTGGTTGAGCTCGGCCGCGACCCTGCGGTTCCAGTTCGACACCGTCATCGCCGACATCAACCGTGAATGGCTCGAACAGCTCATCGACTCGGCGAACTCCGCCGGCGGGATGCGCATCTCGCCCGAGCCGGGAGCCTGACCGGACTCAGCTCGCGATACGGTTCCGCCCGCCGCGCTTCGCACGGTACATCGCGGCGTCCGCGGCCTCCAGCAGGCCGGTGCGCGGGGTGCCCGGGGCGGCGACGACGACGCCGCAGGACGCCGTGATGCGGACGACGATCGAGCCGACGACGATGGGGACCGCGATCCCCTCCACGAGTCGTGTGGCGATCCCGTTCACGTCGGTGTCGGCCACGCCGTCCATGAGCACGACGAACTCGTCGCCGCCGAGCCGCACGATGTCGTCCTGCTCGCGGGAGTTCGCGCGCAGCCTGCGGGCGACCTCGAGGATCACGGCGTCGCCCGTCTCGTGACCGTGCGCATCGTTGACGGCCTTGAAGCCGTCGAGATCGATGAAGAGCATCGCCTTGCCCTCCGGACCGACCGGGCCGCGTGTCGCGAGACGGTCGACGAGGAAGCGGCGGTTGTGCAGTCCCGTGAGGGCGTCCCGCATCGCGAGCTCGGCGAGACGCGACTCCGCCCGTCGGCTGAGCGCCACGTCGAGCTCGTGCGCGAGCTCGATCGCCTCCACGGCCGTCGTGCCCCACGGCTCGGAGCGTCCGCGCACCTGCTGCTGCCACGCCGCGAACGAGGCCCGCGGGGAGGTGCCCCCGGCGCGGTTGCCGAGGCCGGGGTCGCCGAGCCACGTGATGTTGCGGGCGACCTCGCCTCGGAAGAAGAGCAGCGCGCCCTCGTTCTGGGCGAGCGGCACCGCGAGGAGCCCCGCGACCCCCGGCATGAGGCTCGCCAGATCGGGGCGCTCGCGTTCGAGGGACTCGGTGACGAGGGGCTCCCCGTCGAGCCGATCGACGACCCCGGCGAGGGGCGCGAGCGGGGGGACGTCCCCCGCGACGCGCCAGGAGCGTCCGATGCGCGCGACGACACCGTCGGCGGACACCAGGTCGAGCACCGTCTCGGGGCCCTGGAAGAGCGCCGCCGTCACGTCGTCCGACGCGTAGAGCGGGGCGAGGAGCGCCGCGCGCCGCTCGCGCACTCGGACGGTGTGCCGGAGCCGTTCGATCTCGCGCATCGACGCGAGCTGGAGAGAGAGCTGCCCCGCGAGCACCTCGAGCGATCGGCGCAGGAGCACCGGCAACCGGTGTTCGGTGCGGTGGGCGCACGTGATCATCCCCGCGAGTCGCCCGTGCTCGACGAGCGAGAGCGAGAACGTCGACGCCTGCCCCATGTTCCGCATGTACTCGAGGTGGTAGGGCGACACGGCGCGAAGTTCGGCCGCCGAGAGGTCGATCGCGCGCGGATCCGCTCCCGTCGTGAGGAGCGCGCGCGGCGGGGCGGAGACACTCGAGATCTGACGGCCGAGCTTGGAGAGGTAGAGCGCGCGCGCCTGCGAGGGGATGTCCGAAGCCGGGAAGTGGAGACCCAGGTAGGGCTCGAGGCCCTGCGCGTGGTCGTCGGCGACGACGATGCCGTGATCGTCCGCCTGGAACTCGTACATCATGACCCGGTCGAACCCGGTGATGCGCCGCACCTCGGCCACGACCAGCTCGCGGAGCTCGTCGATGGACGACGCGGTCGACAGACGCTGGATGGCGGCCACGACGGGCACGCGCGCGTAGTCCATCCCCTCGGGGACAGGCTCGATCTCGACGATGGAGATGCCGTCGACACGATGGACGATGGCATCGGCAGGAGCGCCCCGCCAGGTGAATCGCACCGGGTCGAGCGCGAGCCCGCTGCGCGCGGCGTACTCGAGTTGGGGGTCGCCGAGCTCGGTGAGGCCGCGCCCCAGCCACTCCGCGGCATCCTCGCTCACGACGACGATGTCGCCGCTGTCGGGGTCGACGCCGAGGAGCGTTCCGTGCGCCTGGATCATTCCCGGGGTGCGGATGGGTTCCCTGGCGCACTCGAGAAGTCGCCGCAGCTCCTCGGGATCGATCGCGAGGTCGGACGGGTCCACGGGGGCTCCTTCATCGGGCGGGATGCGTCGAGCCGCCACTCCGGAGACTACCCGAGGCGCGGCGATCGCACCCCGTGAACGCTGCGGTCCGCCAGCGCCACCCGCTCGCCGGGCGCGCTGCCCGTCACCGCACGATGGCGACCGGGGCCGGCATCCGCAGCAGCACGTCGGTGCTCACCGAACCGAGCCAGAAGCGCTCGAGAGGGGTGCGCCCGTTGCTTCCGAGGGCGACGAGCCGTGCGTCGAACCCGATGCTGCAGATCGCCTCGACCGGGAGTTCGCGCGTGAGCCGCCGCTCCACGACGAGGTCCGGGAAGTCCTCGGCCAGGCCGCCGACGGACTCGGCGAGCACGACCTCCTCGTCCACCTGGTCGTCCACCCGGTCGGCCCCGGAGTCGACGCCCCAGCGCCAGGCCCACGCCCAGGCGTGTACGACGGTCAATGGCTCGTCGAGGCGGCTCGCCTCCTCCGCGCCGAAGCGCACAGCCCGCGTCGACAGCTCCGAGCCGTCGACACCCACGACGACGCCCGCGCGATGGGCACCGGACCCGTCGCTCGGGACGACGACGACGCTGCATTCGGCGGCGGACGCGATGCGCGTGGGACGCCGACTGTAGAGGTCGGTCAGCTCGCCGAGGCGCGTGCGGTGCGTCCCGATGACGAGCAGCGCCGCATCGCGCGAGTAGTCGGCGAGCTTCTCGTCGGCCTGCCCGACGAGGACGACGCCGTGCGTGGCGAGTTCCGGATGATCCGAGCTGATGCGATCCGCGGTGAGGGTGATCTCGCGCTCGGCCGCGACGATCGCGTCCTCCGCGAAGGTCGTCCCCGCGAATACCGGCCCGACGTCGACGACGTGGACGAGTTCGATGCGGAGCCCGTAGGCGAGCGCCCGGTCCACGCCCCAGGAGATGGCCGGATGGGCGTGCTCGCTCCCGCTGACCCCGATGACGACGGCTTCCGACATGACGACCTCCTGACGACGCGAGCGATACGGGTCCGATGCAAGCACCCGATGTGTCGGCGTGCGGTGACCTTCGTCCCTCGGGTGAGGCGGGTGGGGGAGCAGACTGGGGGCGGGGGAGCGGGAGAGGAGGACGCGGTGGACCAGCTGACCCGCGATCCGGCGCGCATCTTCCTCGTCGACGACCACGAACTCGTGCGTCGTGGGCTCGTCGACATCGTCGAGGCCGAGCCCGACATGGAGGTCGTGGGGGAGGCGGGGACGTGTCGCGACGCCGCTGTCCGGATCGCGGCGACGCGTCCCGACGCCGCGATCGTCGACATCCACCTCCCCGACGGGAGCGGCATCGACCTGTGTCGCGACATCCGCCAGGATCACCCTGACGTGCGCGTCGTCATGCTCACGGCCTTCGACGACGAGGATGCCGTGCTCGCTGCCGTGCTCGCGGGCGCGTCCGGCTACCTCCTCAAGACGGTGCGCGGGCCCGACCTCGTCGCGACCCTGCGGGCGGTCATCGCGGGTCGCACCCTCATCGCGCCCGCTCTCGCCGAGCGCGCCACCCGTCGCGCGGAACGCGTCGCGGACGAGGACCCGCGGTTCGGGTCGCTGAGCCTGCGTGAGAGACAGATCCTCGCTCTCATCGGCGACGCCCTCACGAACCGGGAGATCAGCGAGCGTCTCGACCTCTCCGAGAAGACGGTCAAGAACTACGTGTCGAAGCTGCTCACCAAGCTGGGGTTCACCCACCGCACCCAGGCGGTCGTGTTCGAGCTCGGGCGGCGCGACCACGACGCGCGGTGAATCACCGGTCGCGATGCCGCCGGGGTTCCTCCCACGCCCAGAATCGGCGCTTGAGCAGCTCGTTGGCGGCGAGGTAGACGAGCGTCATGACGATGATCACGGCGAGCAGCGCCGCGGGGATGGGAACGAGCCCGATGATCCCGGCGACCGGTGAGTACGGCAGCCACACCGTGATGGCGACCACGACGACGCTCGCGACGACGAGCCCCGTCGCGGGGCGGCTGCGGAAGAACGCCCCCCGCGTCCGCAGGATGTAGAGCACCCCCACCTCGGTGAGGATCGACCCCAGCATCCACGCGCTCCGGAACTCCGCCGCGCCGGCGTGGAAGACGAGTCGCAGCGCCGCGAAGGTGAGCAGGTCGAAGACGCTCGACAGGGTGCCGAAGACGATCATGTAGGTGCGGATGAGGCGCAGGTCCCAGCGCTGCGGCCTGCGGAGCTGGGCGTCGTCGACGGCGTCCGTCGCGATCATCGTCGACGGCAGGTCGCTCAGGAGGTTGATGACGAGGATCTGGCTCGCGAGCAGCGGAAGGAACGGCAGCAGCGCCGACGCGACCGCCATGCTGAGCATGTTCCCGAAGTTCGCGCTCGTCGTGACGAAGATGTACTTCATCGTGTTGGCGAAGGTGCGCCGCCCCTCGCGGATGCCGTCGAGCAGCACCTCGAGGCTCTTGTCGAGGAGCACGACCGCGGCGGACTGCTTGGCGACGGGCACGGCCGTGTCGACCGTGATCCCGACGTCGGCCGCGTGCAACGACGGCGCGTCGTTGATGCCGTCGCCCAGGTAGCCGACGACGTGCCCGGCGCGCCCGAAGGCGCGGATGACACGCTCCTTCTGCACGGGGTCGAGCTCGGCGAAGACGTGCACCGGCTCCACGGCGCGGGCGAGCGCATCGTCGCCGATCGCGTCGATCTCTCGACCTGTGTAGACCGCCGAGGCGTCGAGCCCGACCTGCGTCGCGACGTGCCGGGCGACGAGGTGGTTGTCGCCCGTCACCATGCGCACCGAGACGCCGCTCGCGGCGAGCTCCGCGAGGATCGTGGGGGCGTCGGGCTTCACGGCGTCGGCGAAGGTCAGCAGCCCGACGAGGGTCATGCCGGATTCCGCGCCCGGGCCGAGCGGGCCGTCGTGCGGCTCGGGGCGGGTCGCCACGGCGAGCACGCGGAAGCCGTCGTCCGCGAGGGCGCCCGCTCGGCGATGCACGTCCTGCTCCACCTGGGCGATGGGGACGAGACCGTCGCGCGTGCGCGCGTCGGTGCAGACGGCGATCACGGAATCGAGGGCGCCCTTCGTGACGAGCAGGGGATCGGCGTCGGCGGAACGGCGAAGGCGCACCGTCACCCGTCTGCGCAGGAAGTCGTAGGGCAGCTCGCCGAGGCGCACCGCACCGGGCCCGAGCGGATGCGCCGCGAGCACCGCGTCGTCGATGGGGTTGCTCCAGCCCGTCTGCAGCCCCGCGTTGAGCGCGGCGAGCCAGGCGACCTCGGGGTCGTCGGCCCCGTCGAGTCCGACGGCCTGCCCGAGTTCGATCCGCCCCTCGGTCATCGTGCCCGTCTTGTCGCAGCAGAGCACGGTCATCGATCCGATGTCCTCGATGGCGTCGAGTCGGCGCACGATGACGCGCCGACGCGCCATGGCCCGGGCCCCGTGCGACAGGCCGATCGCGACGATGGCCGGGAGCAGTTGCGGGGTGAGGCCGACCGCGAGTGCGAGTGCGAAGAGCGCCGAGTCGAGCGGGGGCCGCTGCAGCACGAGGTTCACGAGGAAGATGACGACGACGAGCACGAGCATCGCGCGCGACAGCAGCAGGCCGAAGCGCGTCATGCCCCTCTCGAACCCCGTGCGGGGCGGTGTGCGTTCCAGGCGTGCCGCGATCGACGAGATCTCCGTCGACCGGCCGGTGCGCGCGACGAGCAGCGTGCCCGACCCGGATGCCACATGGGTGCCGAAGAACACGGCGCAGGACCGGGCGGGGATCGGGCTCGCGGCGGGGGCGATGCCCGGACCCTTCTCGACGGGGAAGGTCTCGCCCGTGAGCGCCGACTCGTCGACCGTGAGCCCGACCGACTCGACGACGAGGCAGTCGCCCGGCACGAGGTCCCCGGCGCGCACCTCGACGCGGTCGCCGGGGACGATCCTCGACACGGGGATGGTCGTGAGGGCGCCGTCGCGGCGGGCGGAGCAGGTGACCTCGACGCTCGCGAGCAGGGCGCTCACGGCGCGGCCCGCGTTGTACTCCTGCGCGAAGCCGAGGAGCCCGGAGGCGACGAGGATGACGAGGATGATGAGGCTGTCGGTCCAGTCGCCCAGGAACCCCGCGAGCACGGTCGCTCCGATGAGGATGAGTTCGATGGGGTTGAGGAACTGGTGCGCCAGCAGGAGCCAGGCGGTGCGCCGGGGGCCCGCGTCGAGCACGTTGGCGCCCGTGCGGGCGAGCGCCGCATCCGCCGCGGACGTGGTGAGGCCCGCCTCGGCGACACCGAGCGCCGCGCGGAGTTCCTCCGGTGTCCGGCTCCAGAACGCCTCCGTCGCGGACTGCGCGGGGGGATCCGCGGCCGTCTGCCGTGGTGCCGAGCCTTCTCCCACACGGGGACTCTGCTCTCCTCCCGCCCTCGGCGCCAGGGCGAAGGTCCCGCGTGGGACTAAGTTCCCTCGCAGCGACGGGATGGCAGGCCAGGGTGGCTCGCAGGGCGGTGCCCGCGAGGTCGCCGGATCCCTTCCGCTCCGATGAAGGGGAGTCGATGAGAGCACGCGAACTGCTGGCACGCGCCGAGATCGTCGGCGTCGTGGGGGCGCTGGGTGAAGAGCTCTGCTGGGAGGTGCTCGCGGCCTCGCCGTGGGGCAGGCTCGCGGTCGTGGCCGACGACGGCCCCGAGATCCTCCCCGTCAACTTCGCGACCGATGGACCCCGCATCTACTTCCGCACGGCTCCGGGCGGCAAGCTCGCCGCCTTCGGGCACGATCCGCGCGTCGCGCTCGAGGTCGACGGCGTCGACGAGGACGGCGCGGCGGCGTTCAGCGTCATGGTGAAGGGCGTCGCGGACGCGCTCGACGCGCCCTCCGAGATCGAACTGGCCGAATCGCTGCCCCTCGCACCCTGGACCGCGACGCGCAAGCTCCGCTGGGTGCGCGTCCGCGCCCACTCGATCACGGGACGCGCGTTCCGCCTGGGCCCCGAACCCGATTCGTTCGTCTGACGTGCCGCGGCCGGACGGTCTCACTCCGTCGCGAGGACGGACGGATCCACCGGCACGCTCCAGCGCATCGCGGTGCCGCCTCCCGCACGAGGCCCGACCGAGAAGCTCCCATTGCGCGCCTCGGCCCGCGAGCGGAGGTTCTCGAGCCCGCTGGATCGCGAGGGGGATTCCGGGATGCCGACGCCGTCGTCCGTGACGGTCACCACGAGCTCCGCCCCTCCGCCGTCCACGAGCACTTCGACGCTTCGGGCGCGCGCGTGCCGCAGCGTGTTGCTGAGGGCCTCGCGCACGACGGCGACCGCGTCGTCGGCGAGCCCGTCGTCCGCGACGAGGTCCACGGGGCCCATGAACGCGACACGCGGGGTGAAGCCGAGCTCGTAGGAGTACTCGCTCGCGAGGCCGAGAACGCGATTGCGGAGCGCGGGGAGGTCTCGCGTGCTCATGGCGAAGATCGCCGTGCGGATGTCGTCGATCGCGCGATCGACCTCGCCGACGGCGTCGAGCACGCGCTCGGTGATCTGGGGCTCCGTCGACCGGGCAGCCGTGCTCTGCAGCCCGAGGCCCGTCGCGAAGAGGCGCTGGATGACGTGGTCGTGCAGGTCGCGCGCGATCCGGCTGCGCTCGTCGAGCAGCTCGAGGCGCTGCCGGTCGGCGAGGGAGCGGGTGAGCTCGAGGGCGATGCTGGCCTGGTCCGCGAAGTCGGCCGCCATGGAGAGGTCCTCCGGACGGAAGCGCGAGGCGCCGGTTGCGCGTGCGACGGTGATCGCGCCCGGGATGCCGGCGGGGGTCGAGCGCAGCGGGAGCGCCATCATGGGGCCCAGACGACTGTCCGTCGGGATGTCGCGTGGCTCGCTGCCCGTCTCGATGACCGGCCGCCCGGCGTCGATGGCCGCGGCGGCGAGGGTGCCCGCGCGCGGGAGGGAGCGCCCGACGGCGATGGTCTCCGCGAGCGGCCCGCGGGCGGTGTGCACGCGCAGCCCGTCCCCGTCGGGGAGCACGACGCACACGAGCGCCGCGTCGGCGACGCTCACGCAGCGCTCGGCGAGACGGCTGAGCGCGCCCTCGGTGTCGCCGCTCAACAGCATCGCGCTGAACTCGGCCGACGCTCGGGTCCACGCGTTCCGCCGCCGCGCCTGATCGTAGAGCCGCGCATGGTCGATGGCGACGGCGGCGGACGAGGCGAGCGCGGTCAGCAGCTCCTCGTCTTCCGCCGTGAACGCCCCCTCCCGGCGGTCGGTCAGATAGAGGTTCCCGAACGTCTCCCCGCGTACCCGGATGGGGACGCCCAGGAAGGAGTCCCGCCCGCTGCGTCGACTGGTCGAGGCGTCGGGGCGCGCGTCGCCGTACGCGTGCCGGGTGGGCGAGGTGTCGTCGAGGAGCGACACGTGCGAACCCTGGGCGCGGGGCAGCCGCGTGATGCCGGCGACCGCGGCATCCGGCGTCTCGAGGTGGATGAACTGCTCGAGCGACCCGTCGGGGGCGACGATGCCGAGGGCGCCGTAGCGGGCGCCGACGAGCTCCATCGCGGCCCGGGTGATGCGGCGCAGCGTGTCGGGCAGTTCGATGCCCTCGCTGATGGCGGTCGTGGCCGCGAGCAGCGACCCGACCCGACCCTCGTACACCTCGTCCATCCAGCGCTCCCTGGAGACAACGGGGGCAGTGTACCCCGCAGTCCTGAAGCCGCCCCGGGCGTCTCATGCGCGCGGGGATGGGCCGAAGGTCACATCGATCGCCGCGCCGCAGCCCTACCGTGACGCCATGAGCGAGCGTCAGGTGCTGTGGTTCCGGGAGGTCGGCGTCGCGGATGTGCCGCGCGTCGGCGGCAAGAACGCCTCCCTCGGCGAGCTCATCTCGGCACTCGCCGAGAGCGGGGTTCGGGTTCCCGACGGCTTCGCGACGACGGCCGACGCGTATCGTGCGTTCGTGCGCCACAACGGGCTCGAGCGCACGATCACCGATCGGCTCGACGAGCTCCGTGACGGCCGGGCGACACTGCAGGAGGCGGGGGAGGCGATCCGCGGGGCGTTCCTCGCCGGGGAGCTCCCGCCCGAGCTCGCCGACGAGATCCGCACCGCCTACCGCCGGCTCGCCGAGGTCGCCGGTCTCGCCGCCCCGGCCGTCGCCGTGCGCAGCAGCGCCACCGCGGAGGACCTGCCGGATGCGAGCTTCGCCGGCCAGCAGGAGTCGTTCCTCAACGTCGTAGGCGAGCCGCAGCTCCTCGACGCCTGCCGCCGCTGCTACGCGTCGCTCTTCACGGATCGCGCGATCACCTACCGACGACTGAAGGGCTTCGACGACCTCGAGGTCGCCCTCTCGGTGGGGGTGCAGCGCATGGTGCGCAGCGACCTCGGCGCGTCGGGGGTCATGTTCTCGATCGACACGGAGAGCGGGTTCCCGCGCGCCGCGGTCATCAGCGCCGCCTGGGGCATGGGCGAGCTCGTCGTGCAGGGGATCGTCGACCCCGACACCTACATGGTGTTCACGCCGCTCCTGGCCGAACCCGAGGTCACTCCGATCATCGAGCGCATCCGCGGCGCGAAAGAGCGCAAGATGATCACGGGCCGCGGCGTGACAGCCCGAACGCGAACGGTCGACACGAGCCGCCGCGAGCGTGAGGCGTTCGTGCTCTCCGACGTCGACGTGCTGCAGCTCGCCCGCTGGGCGGTGGCGGTCGCTGCGCACTACGGCCGACCCATGGACATGGAGTGGGCGAAGGACGGGCTCACGGGCGAGCTCTTCCTCGTCCAGGCCCGGCCGGAGACCGTCCACGGCACCCACGCGGCCTCGTCGTTCACGGTCATGCGGTTGACCCAGGAGGGTCCCGTGCTCGCCCGCGGCTCCGCGATCGGCGACGGCATCGCGACGGGCGAGGTGTGCGTCATCCGCGACCCCGCGGAGATGGACCGCTTCCCCGACGGCGGGATCCTCGTGACCGAGATGACCGATCCCGACTGGGTGCCCGTGATGTCGCGCGCCGCGGCGATCGTGACCGAGCACGGTGGAACCACGAGCCACGCCGCCATCGTGAGCCGCGAGCTCGGTGTGCCCGCGGTCGTCGGCACGGGGGATGCGACGTCGGTGCTCGCCGATGGCCGAGCTGTGACCGTGAGCTGCGCGGGCGACGAGATCGGTCGCGTCCTGGACGGCATCCTCCCGTACGAGCGTCAGGTGATCGACCTCGCCGACATCCCGTCGACCTCGACGCGGCTCCTGGTCAACATCGCGAACCCGTCGACGGCGTTCCAGTGGTGGCGGCTCCCGGCGGCGGGGGTGGGGCTCGCGCGCATGGAGTTCATCATCACGAGCGCCATCCGCGTGCACCCGATGGCGCTCGCGCATCCGGAGCGGGTCACGCGTGCGGAGGACCGGGAGGAGATCGCCCGGCTGACGCGCGGCTACCCGGACGGCGCGGAGTA
This sequence comes from Actinomycetes bacterium, assembly GCA_023428065.1. GTDB lineage: Bacteria > Actinomycetota > Actinomycetes > Actinomycetales > Microbacteriaceae > Homoserinibacter. The sequence goes on from JAEYZI010000054.1 coordinate 38,893, forward strand.
CTTCGTCGACGTGCTCTCGCGCGGCATCGCGAAGCTCGCGGCGCCGTTCCACCCGCAGCCCGTGATCGTGCGCACGAGCGACTTCAAGTCGAACGAGTACGCGCACCTCGTGGGCGGCAGCTACTTCGAGCGCCCGGAGGAGAATCCGATGATCGGGTTCCGCGGCGCGGCCCGCTACGACGACGAGCGCTACCGCGACGGCTTCGAGCTCGAGTGCCGTGCCCTGCGTGCCGTGCGCACGGAACTGGGCTTCCGCAACGTCGTCGTCATGATCCCGTTCTGCCGCACCCTGGCCGAGGCGGATGCGGTGCTCGCCGTGCTCGCCGAGAACGGCCTCGAGCGGGGCGTCGACGGGCTCAAGGTCTACATGATGTGCGAGATCCCGTCGAATGTGGTGCTCGCGGAGGAGTTCGCGGCGCGCTTCGACGGCTTCTCCATCGGCTCGAACGACCTCACCCAGCTCACCCTCGGCGTCGACCGCGACTCCGGGGAGCTCGCGGGGCTCTTCGACGAGCGGGATCCCGCGGTCATGCGGATGGTGGGCCTCGCGATCGGAGGAGGGCACCGCGGCGGCATCCCGGTGGGCATCTGCGGGCAGGCTCCGAGCGATCACCCCGAGTTCGTGACGTTCCTCGTCGAGCACGGGATCGACTCGATCTCGCTCAACCCCGACAGCTTCCTGCGCACGGCCGAGCAGGTCGCGCGGATCGAGGCGCTCATCCGCTCCTGAGAGCGGGGAGCACCCCGAGCTCGAGCATCACGAGCCCGCACACGGCGAGCCCGAACGCGAAGTAGGCGAGCTGGAGGGGGCTGAAGGGGATGTAGATCATCTGGACGAAGATCCAGATGAGGGTCGCGAATCCCGCTGCCGCCGAGAACGCGGCTGCGAGCGGCCCGTCTCGCCACTGTGCGACGAGGCCGACGACGTGCACACTCCCGAGCACGAGGCCGAGCACGATCCCCGGCACGAGGTAGGAGTCGAAGGGCGAGCCCGCGAGGTAGTCGTCCGGGGGAGTGAGCACGGTCGCGGCCTCGGGCGACGACGACCCGACCACGAGCGCGACGCCCCCGCCGATCGCGGTCAGGGCGACGAATCCGTGCAGCACGATGAGCGTGATGCGCGCGGCCCTCCGCAGCGATGCACGAGACCCGTGCCGTCGGTGCGAGAGCCCGTCGAGGCGGTTGTCGATGTCCACGCGACCAGTGTCCGCGCGGGCCCGCGAACGCCCAGAGGCGGAAGTCCCGCCCGCACGACACCGCGCACGCGTCCGCCGCACCCGATTCAGCTCGCGCTGGGCCGGGGCAGCGGGTGCAGCGTCACGTCGCGCAGCCCGCTCGCATCGACCGTCGCGGTCAGGTAGGTGCCGTGCGGTTGCCGCCGCCGGTCGGTGGGCGAGCCGGGGTTCAGCAGGCGCATCCCGCGAGGCGTCACGGTGTCCCACGGGATGTGGCTGTGCCCGAAGACGAGCACGTCGACGTCCGGGAACGCGTCATCCATGCGCCGCTCGCGGCCGACCGCCTGTCCGGTCTCGTGGACGACGGCGAAGCGGATGCCGTGCAGCGTCACGCGGGCGACCTCCGGCAGCCGCGCCCGCAGCTCGGGTCCGTCGTTGTTGCCCCAGCATCCGACGAGCCGACGCGACCGCGTCTCGAGTTCGTCGAGCAGCTCGACGCCGACCCAGTCGCCGGCGTGGAACACGACATCGGCGGCGTCGACGGCCGGCCATATCTCGTCGGGCAGCCGCTTGGCGCGAACCGGGAGGTGGGTGTCGGAGATCAGCACGAGCCGCACAGGTCCACTTTGCCCCAGTCGGCGCGCGGCACGCGGAGGATCCGGGTGCCGGTGGTGGGGGTCGAACCCACACGTCCTCACGGACAACCGATTTTGAGTCGGTCGCGTCTGCCATTCCGCCACACCGGCCGGTGCGAGCGACGTCCGCATCCGGACCTCGCGGCAACCTGACGTTACCGTAGGATTGCGGGGTGAGTGAGACCGACCAGGCCCCCAGCGCTCCCCGTCGCGTCGTCGTCGCCGAGGATGAGTCCCTCATCCGGCTCGACATCGTCGAGATCCTTCGCGACAACGGCTTCGATGTCGTCGGAGAGGCCGGTGACGGCGAGACGGCCGTGGCCCTCGCGACCGAGCTGCGGCCCGACCTCGTCGTCATGGACGTCAAGATGCCCCAGCTCGACGGCATCTCGGCTGCCGAGCGCCTCACCAAGAACCACATCGCCCCCGTCGTGCTGCTCACCGCCTTCAGCCAGAAGGAGCTCGTGGAGCGCGCGTCGGAGGCCGGGGCGCTCGCCTACGTCGTGAAGCCCTTCACCCCGAACGACCTCCTGCCGGCGATCGAGATCGCGCTCAGCCGCTACCAGCAGATCGTGACGCTCGAGGCCGAGGTGGCCGACATGGTCGAGCGCTTCGAGACGCGCAAGCTCGTCGACCGCGCGAAGGGCCTGCTCAACGAGAAGATGGGGCTCACGGAGCCCGAGGCGTTCCGCTGGATCCAGAAGGCGTCGATGGACCGTCGCCTCACCATGCACGACGTCGCGCAGGCCATCATCGACCAGCTCGCACCCAAGAAGTAGCGCGCGGCGCACCGACATCGCGGCGCGCCGCTCGCCTCAACCCGCGACTCGCTCGTCGCGCAGCATGTTCGTCATGCGCACCGTCGAGAGGCGACGACCCGCCTCGTCGGTCATCACGATCTCGTGGGTGCACAGCGTGCGCCCGAGCACGAGCGCCGTGCAGGTGCCCGTCACCCATCCCTCCGTGACCGATCGGCTGTGGGTCGCGTTGATCTCGATGCCGACGGCGTAACGTCCGGGGCCCGCGTGGATGGCCGACGACAGCGAGCCGAGTGACTCGCCGAGCACGACGTGCGCGCCGCCGTGCAGCAGTCCCACGACCTGCCGGTTCCCCTCGACGGGCATGCGCGCCACGGAATGCGTCGCCGACAGCTCGAGGAACTCGATCCCCATCTTGCGGGCGAGTTCACCGCCTTCGGAGTCGCCCAGGCGGGCGACGAGTTCGGGGTCGAGATCGGGCGGGAGGATCACCATGCGCGCTCCATCGGTCGGGTCGGTGGGGTGTCGGAACCTGCGGATAGGCTGGCCCCGTGCCGGAAGAAAAGCCTACGCTCCTGCTCATCGACGGCCATTCGCTGGCGTTCCGCGCGTTCTACGCGCTCCCCGTCGACAGCTTCGTCACGCGCGACGGCCAGCACACGAACGCCATCCACGGCTTCATCTCGATGCTCCTGAACCTCCTCCAGGCGCAGAAGCCCACGCACCTCGCCGTCACGTTCGACATCTCGCGCTACTCGTTCCGCACCCGCGAGTACGCGGAGTACAAGGGCACGCGCGGAGAGACCCCGCCCGAGTTCGTCGGCCAGGTGCCGCTGCTCGAGGAGGCGCTCAAGGCCATGAACATCCGCACGATCTCGAAGGAGGACTTCGAGGCCGACGACATCCTCGCGACCCTCGCGACCCGCGGCAAGGAGCAGGGGTACCGCGTGCTCGTCGTCTCGGGCGACCGCGACACGATCCAGCTCGTCGACGACGACATCACGCTGCTCTACCCCAACGTGCGCGGCGTCTCCGAGCTCAAGACCTACGACACCGACGCCGTCATCGAGCGCTACGGCATCCGTCCCGAGCAGTACCCCGAGATCGCCGCGCTCGTCGGCGAGACGAGCGACAACCTGCCGGGCGTCGACAAGGTCGGCGAGAAGACCGCGGTCAAGTGGATCCAGCAGTACGGCACGGTCGACGAGCTGCTCGCGCACGCCGACGAGATCAAGGGCGTCGTCGGGCAGAACCTGCGCGACCAGCAGGACCGCGTGGTGCGCAACCGCAAGCTCAACCGCCTCGTGCGCGACGTCGAGCTGCCGCTCGGCCCCGACGACCTCGAGCGTCAGCCGATCGACCCGACCGCGGTGCGCGCGGTGTTCGACCGTCTGCAGTTCCGCACGCTGCTCGACCGCGTCTTCAAGATCGAGGGCGCGGCGGCCGACGCGGGCCTCGTCGATGCGGATGCCGACGCACCGAACGCGATCGCGGCGCCCGTCGTGCGCACCATGATCGACGAAGAGCTCGCGAAGTGGCTCGACACCCAGTCGAAGGGCGGCACCGTGCCGCTCGGCCTCCGCATCGCGACCGTCAACGGGCAGGTCGAGGGCTTCGGCATCGCGAGCCTCACCGAGACCGCGTGGGTTCCGTGGGCGCCCGGCCGCCCCGACTACGTCGCCCTCGAGGCCTGGCTCGCCTCCGATGCGCCGAAATATCTGCACGACGCGAAGCGCCAACTCAAGACGCTCCGCGGCGCGGGCCTCGCCCTTGAGGGGGCCGCGGGCGACACCGCTCTCGCTGCGTGGCTCCTGCGCCCCTCGACGAAGGCCGACAGCCTCGGCGGACTCGTCTACTACTACCTCGGCGAGACGCTTCCCGAGCCCGACCCGAGCCAGCTCGTACCCGAGACGGAGGCGCTGAGCCCCGCGACCGAGGCCTGGTACCTCGTGCGCCTGCAGGCGGAGCTCGACGCGCGCCTCGACCCCGGCTCGCTCTCCGTCGAGCGCGACATCGAGGTGCCGCTCGTGCCCGTGCTCGCCCGCATGGAGCTGCAGGGCGTCACCGTGTCGGCCGACGTGCTCGGCGAGCTCAACACGCGTCTCGGCGCGCAGGCCGCCGACATCGCGCAGCGCGCGTACGCCGAGATCGGGCGGGAGGTGAACCTCGGCTCGCCCAAGCAGCTGCAGGAGGTGCTCTTCGACCAGCTCGGCATGCCGAAGACCCGATCCAACAAGACCGGCTACTCGACCGACGCCCAGGCACTCGCGGACCTGCAGGAGCAGCACCCGCATCCGTTCCTCGAGCTCCTGCTGCAGCACCGCGACGCCACGAAGATCCGGCAGATCGTCGAGACGCTCCAGACGGCGATCGGCGGCGACCGCCGCATCCACACGACGTACGAGCAGACCGGGTCGGCCACGGGTCGCATCTCCTCGAACGACCCGAACCTCCAGAACATCCCCATCAAGACCGAGGTGGGTCGCGAGGTGCGCTCGGCGTTCTTGGCGGGCGAGGGCTTCGAGACGCTGCTCACGGCGGACTACTCGCAGATCGAGATGCGGATCATGGCGCACCTGTCGGGCGACGAGGGCCTGATCGAGGCGTTCCGCTCGGGGGAGGACCTGCACAGCTACGTCGGCTCGCGCGTGTTCGGCGTGCCCACCGACGAGGTCACGGCCGCGCAGCGCTCGAAGATCAAGGCGATGTCCTACGGGCTCGCGTACGGGCTCTCGTCGTACGGCCTGTCGCAGCAGCTCTCGATCGAGGTGTCCGAGGCCGCCGAGCTCATGAAGGACTACTTCGCGCGGTTCGGCGGGGTGCGCGAGTACCTCACGGGCGTCGTGGACACGGCACGGGCGACGGGGTACACGGCGACGGTCCTCGACCGGCGGCGGTACCTGCCGGACCTCACGAGCGACAACCGACAGCGCCGCGAGGCGGCCGAGCGGATGGCGCTCAACGCCCCGATCCAGGGCAGTGCCGCGGACCTCATCAAGCTCGCGATGCTCGGGGTCGACGCCGAGCTGCGACGTCGGCGGCTGGACTCGCGCATGCTCCTGCAGGTGCACGACGAGCTGGTCCTGGAGGTCGCCGCCGGCGAGCAGGACGAGGTCGAGGCGCTCGTGCGGGAGCAGATGGCGGCAGCCGACTCGGCCCTCCCCGACGGCCGGCTCGACGTTCCCCTGGATGTGAGCGTCGGCGTGGGGTCGAGCTGGCACGAGGCGGGCCACTGACGCACGTCAGGCGGCGGGGCCGGCACCTACCAGCACGACTGTTTCGACCGGCTGGTGTTGCATTTCGGTGAATTGTCGGGTGTGTCTCTCGATGTGACGCCGTGTCGTGGGTCACACTCATGGCCGGCGGCAATGGTGCCGTTCGCCCGTTCGGGAGGAGACGCGCGTGTCAGAGATGATCGACGAACCACCCCAGACCCCGTACCAGGTGGTCCAGGACAGCCCCGACTTCCAGGCGTTGCGCAGCCGGTTCCGGCGCTTCGTCTTCCCCATGACCGCACTGTTCCTGGTCTGGTACTTCGTGTACGTCCTGCTCGCGGACTACGCGCACGACTTCATGGCCACCAAGGTGTGGGGGAACATCACCGTCGGGCTGCTGTTCGGCCTCGGGCAGTTCGTGTCCACGTTCGCGATCACCATGATCTACGCGCGGTGGGCCAACGACCGGCAGGACCCGGTCGCCGAGGAGCTGCGCGCGAAGATCGAGGACGGCGAGCTCGGGTCGGGTGAGGTGGCATGAGCGCGCTCGTCGGATCGGCGACCCTGGCGGCGGAGTCGAAGACGGTCGGTGAGCCGGTCGTCAACATCGGGATCTTCGCGCTGTTCGTGCTCGTGACGCTCGTCATCGTGTTCCGGGCGTCGCGCAACAACAAGACCGCCGCGGACTACTACGCGGCGGGGCGGTCCTTCACCGGCCCGCAGAACGGGACCGCGATCGCGGGCGACTACCTGTCCGCGGCGTCCTTCCTCGGTATCTGCGGCGCCATCGCGCTCAACGGGTACGACGGCTTCCTGTACTCGATCGGGTTCCTCGTCGCGTGGCTCGTGGCGCTCCTGCTCGTCGCCGAGCTGCTGCGCAACACCGGCCGCTTCACGATGGCGGACGTCCTGTCCTTCCGGCTGAAGCAGCGGCCCGTGCGCATGGCGGCGGCGCTGTCGACGCTCGCGGTGGTGTTCTTCTACCTGCTCGCGCAGATGGCGGGCGCCGGCGGCCTCGTGGCGCTCCTGCTGGGCATCGAGGGGGTGGCCGCGCAGGGCGTCGTCATCGCGGTCGTCGGCGCGCTCATGATCCTGTACGTCCTGGTCGGCGGGATGAAGGGCACCACGTGGGTGCAGATCATCAAGGCCGTCCTGCTGATCGTCGGCGCGGGCGTGATGACGCTGTGGGTGCTCGCGCGGTTCGGGTTCAGCCTGTCGGAGGTCATGCAGGGCGCGGTCGACGCGGCGGGCGAGGGCGGTGAGGCGCTGCTCGGCCCGGGCAAGCAGTACGGCGCGAGCGCGACCAGCCAGCTCAACTTCCTGTCGCTCGCCCTGGCCCTCGTGCTGGGCACCGCGGGTCTGCCGCACGTGCTGATGCGCTTCTACACGGTGCCCTCCGCCAAGGAGGCCCGACGCTCGGTGGTGTGGGCCATCTGGCTGATCGGCATCTTCTACCTGTTCACGCTGGTGCTCGGCTACGGCGCGGGTGCGCTCGTCGGCCCGGAGGCGATCAAGGCGGCGCCGGGCGGCGTGAACTCGGCCGCGCCGCTGCTCGCGTTCGAGCTGGGCGGGACCGTCCTCCTGGGCGTGATCTCGGCGGTCGCGTTCGCGACGATCCTCGCGGTCGTCGCGGGCCTCACGATCACCGCCGCGACCTCGTTCGCGCACGACATCTACGCGAACGTCATCAAGCGCGGTCAGGTGCGTCCGGACGGCGAGGTGCGCGTCGCGCGCATGACGGTCGTCGCGATCGGGATCCTGGCGATCGTCGGCGGGATCTTCGCCAACGGTCAGAACGTCGCGTTCCTCGTCGCGCTCGCGTTCGCGGTCGCAGCCAGCGCGAACCTCCCGACGATCCTGTACTCGCTGTTCTGGAAGCGGTTCAACACGTCGGGTGCGCTGTGGAGCATGTACGGGGGTCTGATCTCGTGCATCGTGCTCATCACGTTCTCGCCCGTCGTCTCGGGCAAGGTCGACCCGGTGACGGGCGACAGCCTGTCGATGATCAAGGACACGTCGGTCGACTTCCACGTGATCCCGCTCGAGAACCCCGGGCTCATCTCGATCCCGCTCGCGTTCGTGCTCGGCATCGTCGGCACGTACCTGTCGAAGGAGAAGCCGCACCCCGAGAAGTTCGCGGAGATGGAGGTGCGCTCGCTCACCGGTGCCGGCGCGGAGAAGGCCACCGTGCACTGAGCTGTGCCACGTGACGACGGGCGGCTCGCGGGCCGGGCCGCCCGTCGTCACGCCCCTGCGGGGTCAGGGGCGGTGCGTCACGAAGATCGCGGTACCGGGCAGCAGCGCGCCCCGGACCGGGCCCCAGCCGCCCCACGTGCGGTCGTGCCCCGCGGGCCACTCGGGCTCGACCACCCGGTCCAGCGCCAGGCCCGCGCCGACGACGTCCGCGACGTGGTCGCCGAGCGTGCGGTGGTACTCGGCGTACAGCACGGCCCCCGACGCGCCGAGCTCCACGTACGGGCGCCGGTCGAAGTAGGAGCGGATCGCCGTCAGGCCCTCGGGGTCGTCGGGGAACGCCCACCGCAGCGGGTGCGTCACCGCGAACACCCACCGCCCGCCCGGGCGCAGCACGCGGGCGGCCTCGACGTGCACGGCGCGCGCGTCCGGGACGAACGGGATGGCGCCGAACGCGGTGAACGCGACGTCCACGCACGCGTCCGGCAGCGGCAGCCGCCGCGCGTCGGCGACCCCCGCGGGCCCCCGCACGCCGGCCTCCTCGTCGTACCGGCGGCCCGCGGCGAGCATCGAGCACGAGACGTCGGTCGCGAGCACCGAGGCGCCCTGCGCGGCGAGCCAGCGGCTGCACTGCGCGGCGCCCGCCCCGACCTCGAGGACGCGCGTCGCGGGCGTGATCTCGCCGAGCAGCCGGGCGTCGGCCTCGCGCAGCCCTTCGGGGCACCAGACGAAGTCGGCCGGCCCGAGGAACGCGCCGTGCTCGTCGAGGTACTCGTCGGCGTTCGCGTCCCACCAGCGGCGCCCCGCGGACCCGTCGTCCGCGACGTGGCGGAACGCCACCTCCGCGAGCTCGTCCGGGCGGTCGTCGTCGTGCGCGGCGGAGGGCATGCCACCAGTGTCGCCGACGTCCCTGGGACGGAAGGTCTGCGCTCCTCGCGCCGCGCGCCGTTAGGCTGACGTGCACACGGACGCCCGACGACGCGCGGACCGCTGTTCCCCCACCTGTTGTCGACGAAGGAGCGCACGCGTGCGAGTCGGTCTGCTCACCGGAGGTGGCGACGTCCCGGGGCTGAACGCAGCCATCCGGGCCGTGGTCAAGCGAGGCGAGGGGGAGTACGGCCACCAGATCGTCGGCTTCCGCAACGGGTGGCGCGGCGTCGTCGACGGCGACGTCCAGCCCCTCACACGCAAGGACATCCGCAACGTCCTGCCCGTGGGCGGCACGCTGCTGGGTACCGCGCGGTTCCACCCGCACGCGTCCGACGGCGGGATCGACGCCGTGCTCGCGACTCTCGAGGCCGAGCGCCTCGAGGCGCTCATCTGCATCGGGGGCGACGGGACCCTGCACGCCGCGAGCAAGATGGCGGAGGCGGGTGTGAACATCGTCGCGATCCCCAAGACCATCGACAACGACGTGTGGGGCACGGACCAGTCCATCGGCTTCGACACGGCCGTGACGGTCGCGACCGACGCGGTGGACCGCATCCACACCACCGCGGAGAGCCACAACCGCGTCATGATCGTCGAGGTCATGGGCCGGCACGCCGGGTGGATCGCGACGACCGCGGGCATCGCCGGTGGTGCGGAGATCGTGCTGGCGCCCGAGGCGCCGTTCGACATCGAGCGCATCGAGCGGTTCCTCAAGCACCGGCACCGCGCGCACGCGAGCTTCTCGATCATCGTCGTCGCGGAGGGTGCGGTCCCGGCCGAGGGCACGGCGATGCACTACGAGACCCAGGTCGGCAAGTTCGGCGAGATCGTCGCCGGCGCGATCGGCGAGCGGCTCAAGGCCGAGATCGAGCAGCGCACGGGGTTCGACACGCGCGTGACCGTGCTGGGCCACGTGCAGCGTGGCGGGACGCCGACGCCGACCGACCGGATCCTCGGCAGCCGGTTCGGCGTCGCGGCGATCGACGCGGTGTCCCAGGGGCGCTCGAACGTCATGACCGCGCTGCGCGGCGACCGGGTCGAGCTCGTGCCCCTCGAGGAGGTCGCGGGCAAGGTCAAGCACGTGCCCGCGGAGCTGCTCGCGGTGGCCAGCGCGCTCGCCTGACCTCCCCGGGGACGCTTTGACCGGTCCCGCCATCCACCGATAGGGTGGACGGCGGTGCCGCGCGCCTTCTTCTCGCGAGCCCGCGTGATCTCCCGTTCGTCGGGAGCCGCGACGGGCCGTCGGGGGCCTCGAGAACACATCCACGTGATCCCGTCGTCGAGACGTGCCCGCCGTCCACGTCCGAACTACTTCCTGTCCGCATCGGAGCCCACCACTACATGAGCATCTCCACCCCCGCGAAGTCCGGCACGCCGCAGGTCGCGATCAACGACATCGGCACGGCCGAGGACCTCCTCGCCGCGATCGACGCCACCATCAAGTACTTCAACGACGGCGACATCGTCGAGGGCGTCGTCGTCAAGGTCGACCGTGACGAGGTCCTGCTGGACATCGGTTACAAGACCGAGGGCG
>JAEYZI010000009.1 GCA_023428065.1 Actinomycetes bacterium
CCGAGATGGTCATGCCCGGCGACACCACCGACATGACGGTCGAGCTCATCCAGCCGATCGCCATGGAGGAGGGCCTCGGCTTCGCCATCCGTGAGGGTGGCCGCACCGTGGGCGCCGGCAAGGTCACGAAGATCCTGAAGTAAGTCCTCGACTTACCGATCGCGAGGGCCCGGATCCTGAGGATCCGGGCCCTTCGTGTTCCCTGTGAAGACCACCCGGTGGTCCCCCGCAGCGTCGGGAACCCGTGACCGGGGGATATAGAATCGACATGTCCGCCGCGGCTTACCCGAGCCTGCTTACCCGGCGATCGTGCGGACACCCGAACCCGAACCCCTCTGGAGACGCATGCCTCCCGAGCTAGCACTCGTGCCTGCGCGCGCCCCGAAACGCCGCAGGGGCCTTCGTCGTGCCCTCGCGGCGGCCCTCACGGCGCTCGTCGTCGGCACCGGCGCGGCGGTCGCCGCCGAGCCCGAAGCGGCGGAGGCCGCAACGGGTCGCGTGCAGGGCACCGTCTTCCGCGACTACAACCAGAACGGCGTCTACAACGCGTCGGCGGGGCCGGATGGCCTCATCGACGACCCGCTCAAGGGCGTCACCGCTACCGCCTACAACGCCGCCGGCCAGGCGGTGGGATCGGCCGTGACGAACGCCTCGGGCCAGTACGACATCGCCATCAACCCGCCGCTGCCCGACGGGACACCGCTGCGGATCGCCTTCTCGGGGTACCCCGCGGGCTTCGTCGACTCGTTCAACGGCTCGGGCAATCGAACGAGCGTGCAGTTCACGACGGTGGGTGCCACGGGCGTCGACTTCGCGCTCCACAAGACGACGGACTACTCGCGCGGCACGGGAACGCCGATCATCACCGCCGTCCACGTGAACGGCAACCCCTCGACCGACAACACGTCCGCCCCCGCGATCACGGCCATCCTGCCCACGGCTGCCGTGCACACGGCCGGCCCCGCAGCGGCGACGACCCTCGCGACCTTCGGGGAGGTCGGTGCCGTGTGGGGTACAGCCATCCAGTCGCTCGGGCGCGCGGCTGACGGTAACGACTACTACTACGTGTACGCATCCGCGGTCGTGAAGCGGCACTCCGGCTGGACCTCGCGCGGGATCGACGGGCTCTACCGTCTCAAGGTGAAGGTGACGTCCACGGGCGTGGTGTCGCGGACCGAGCTCACGTCCTACGACCTCGGCGGCGTCGACTTCGGGAATCCGACCCGCGACCTCGCCGACCGCCTCGGCACCACAGGTGTGCAATCGCTCGACGCAGCTGCCTTCGGCGCAGCCGGCACGACGGGTATCGGCGGCATCGCGTACCACGACGGCCGGCTGTACGTCGTGAACATCAACCAGCGCAACATCGCCTCCTACAGCGTCGACGACGAGTTCGCGTCCACGCCGACCGTGATCAACCCGGGACTCACCACGAACGAGCGTCCGTGGGCGATCGCGGTCCACGACGACACCCTCTACCTCGGAGTGACGAACACGACCGACATGGCCGCGGGTGCGAAGGTCATCGCGCGACCCGTCGCGGGGGGCACCTGGTCGACCGTGCTCACCGTGCCGCTCAACTACAGCCGCGGAATCGCCTGGGCCTACGACACGGCGGCCCAGAACTTGACGGCAGGCCAGCCCCAGGCGCAGTGGCACGCCTGGTCGACGGCGACCACCGACGCGCAGTTCGAGACGCTCTGGACCAACTCGACGGTGACGGGGCAGACGTGGGGCTTCCGCGCGTGGGCGCAGCCCATCCTCTCCGGACTCGTCTTCGACGACGGCGGCAACCTCATCCTCGGCATCACCGACCGCTTCACCTACCAGATCGGCTCGGACGCCCTCTGGCCGAACTGGAACACCGGGAACCGGTCCAATCGCGACAACGTCACCGTCATCCCGAACGGCGACATCCTCTACGCGGGCCGCAACGCCTCGGGTGCGCTCGCGATCGAGAACCTCGGCACCGCCGCATCCGGCGGCACCCTGACGGCCACGACCGGCGGACTCGATGTCGTGACGCGCGCGAAGGGCTACGGCGGGACGCCGTCCAGCGGACAGACGCGCCGAGAGAACGTTCAGCACGGTGGGCGGGAGTTCTTCGAGGACAGCGTGCGCTGGGACGGCGCGGGCGGAATCGACCCCAACGAGGGCGTCGTCCACGACGAGACGGCGCTCGGCGCGGTCGCCCTCATCCCCGGCTCGCGGCAGGTCGTCTCGACTTCCTTCGACGCCGCCGTCACCTACAACGCCGCCGGAAACCGCTTCCTGAGTCTCGTCGACGGCCACAGCGTCGACGGATTCGACCAGTACCGCGACGGGCCGCAGTACTTCGGCAAGGGCGGCGGCATCGGCGGCGTCGCGGTGCTGCTCGCCGACGCTCCGGTCGAGATCGGCAACCGCGTCTGGTACGACGCCGACGGCGACGGCATCCAGGATGCCGACGAGCCCGCGATCGACGGCGCCCCCGTCGAGCTGTGGACGGTCGACGCGGGAGGCAACCCCGTGACCCGCATCGGCTCGACCACCACGGCGACCGTCAACGGCCAGCCGGGCACCTACTACTTCCGCAGCGAGGACGCGCCGAGCGGCGGCACCGCCAGCTTCGTGAAGAACGCCCACTACGTGCTCGTCTTCCCCGCGAGGGCCGCGTCGACGACCGTCGACCTCCGCTGGCCCACCGGCACGCCCACCGCGACGCAGAACCGCTTCGCGGGTCTCACGTGGGGCCAGATGCACCGAACCGTGCAGACCGTCGGGGGTGACACGCTCATCGACTCGAACCCCGCGGTCGCCACCGGGCGCGCCCTCGTCGCGGTCGGCGGCAAGGGGCAGAACGACCACTCCTACGACGCCGGATGGGTCGGCTTCAGCACCTTCCGCATCGAGAAGGCGACGACGGGGTGGTCGCCCCCGAACGGCACCGAGTACACCATCGAGGTGACCGCGGCGACGGACTTCCGGGGTGACTCCGTGCTCGGCTCGCCGACGAGCCCCACGGCCTCGACCGTCGACACGCTGAGCTACCAGGTTCCGGCCGGCTCGACGATCGTCAGCACGGAGGCGGTGCTCTACGGCACGACGCTGACGTTCGCCGAACCCGGATCCACGTCCTCCTCCGTCGTGTTCACGGGCAATCCGACGTCGGGCTCGACACTGCTCATCTCGCCGACCACCACGGCGGGCGGGCACCTGCTGAAGGTCGACAACCGTTACACCTCGATCACCGTCACGAAGGCGCTGAGCGCGGCGGCGAGCCTCCCCGCGGGCACGACCTTCCCCATCGAGTACACGATCGGCGAGGGTGAGGTGCAGACCGCCGAGGTCGCGGTCGGCTCGCCCCTCACGATCGAGGGCGTGCCCTACGGGCAGACGGTCGACATCCGTGAGCCCCTCACGGGTCCGTTCTCCTGGGGTGGCTACACGTGGGGTACCGGAACGTGGACACAGAGCGGGACCGCGCTCACGCCCGACGCGGACGGATGGGTGACCGTCACGGCCCCCACGGCCGCGACGCCGGTCTCCCTCACCCTCACCAACCACCCCTACGTGCCGCCGGCGCTCCCCTTCGCGGGTGGCGTCGCGGGCGACCTGTTCACGATCGCGGGCGTCGTCGTGCTGCTGCTCGCGCTCGGCCTCGGCGTCTGGCAGCTCCGAAGCCGCATGCGACGGCGGGCCTGAGGCGCACACCGCGCGTTATGCGGCACCCGGTCCCGTCCCGCGGTCCGCGGGGCGGCGTCAGAACAGCGAGGCCCCGAGGTCGGCACCCTCACGCATGCCGGGCAGGATGGCGAACGCACCGGTGGCTGTGGGCGTCGCGAAATCCATGAGCGCGTCGACGTCGTCGAGGCGCAACTGGGTGCGGGCGAAGGTCGCGACGTCGTTCTGGAACGAGATGAAGACGTGGCCGACCTCGTCGGCACCCTCCTGGAAGCCGTAGCTGCGCCGCAGCATGAGCGGGCTCCCCGTGAACGCGGGATGCGCCGCCCGTGCGTGAGCCGTGAGGGGCACGAGGAGCGTGCCGTCGGGGCTCTTCGCGCGCAGGTCGATCTGGTCGTCACGCTCTCCTCCGGAGAGGGGCGCGCCGCTCGACTGCTCGCGTCCGATGACCGCATCGCGAGCGTCGGGCGGGAGGTCGCGGAAACGGACCACGTCGAGCCGGAAGCGGCGCGCGACGCAGATCGTCCCGCCCGCGAGCGGACCCTCGGAGATCCACACGTCGCGCTGCAGCTCGTCGTCGTCCCGCGGTCCGATGATGCCGTCGTGATAGCCGAGCGGGTTGCGCGAGATGCCGTCCGACGGCGTCCCCCGGAAGCCGAACTGCGACCACCGGACGCGGGCGCCCGCGACGTGCTCGGCGAGCCAGGAGTACACCGGCTCGAGCACAGTCGGGTCGGAGGCGTTGACGCTCAGCAGCAGGTCGCCGCCGCGGCGATCGTCCGGCAGCTCGGCGTCGCCCGCGAAGAGCGGGAGGGCGAGAAGCTCGGCGAGCTCCGGATGCGCCGTCGCGGCGAGCGCTCCGGGGCCGAGGCCCACCGTCACCGTCAGGTCGCCGGGCCCGTCGGGCAGGAGGTCGGCGGGGGCGGATGCCGGGTCGGTGACGGTGCGGATCGCGCTGCCGAGCTCGCCGAGCGACAGCTCGAGCCCGTCGAGGTCGAGGTCGAGCACGACGAAGAGGCAGTGCGGCTGCGGCACCTGCGGGCGGGTGACACCCGCCTGATGCGCCCCGAGCGCCGCGACCGCGGTGCCCCGGGAGGGGTCGGCGGAGTCCGCGCGCTCGGCGCGGGAGGCGCCCACCGTGAGGGCGGCCGCGCCGGCGACCGTCGCGGTCGCGACGCCCGCGCCGACGATGAGGGCACGTCGTGACAGCTCGCGGGGGTCCGGTGCCTCGCGCCCCGCGCTCATCCCTCGCCTCCCGGGAGCTCGAGCCGCGGACCCGGTCCGGGCTCGAAGTCGACGGTCGTCCACTGGGCGCCCAGGCGCACCTCGGCGCGCATCAGGGTGCCGCTGTCGTCGATCCACAGGCGCAGCGGCGACGAGTCGGGATCGGGGTCCGTCGTGTCGGCCACGGGCGCATCGTCGGCGGGTGCGGCGAACACCGTCACCGGCACCCCGCCGAGCTCGTCCTCGCGCAGCCACAGCGCCCCCGACTGCTGCACGAGAAGCGGGTTGTCGGGTCGATCGAGGCCCAGGCCGCTCAGCGCGGCGAGCAGCGCGTACAGGGGCGATGCCCCCGCGTCGAGCTCCTGGAACTGCCAGCCCGGGTCGTCGAGCGAGGGGATGGGGAGCGGGGGGCGCCCGTCCGCATCCGCTTCGATCGGGATCGCGCCGACGGTCGCGTCGTTCCACAGCACGCCCTCGGTGCCGAACGAGCCGCTCGCCGCCGCGTAGCCGAGCGCGGAGGCCCAGTCGATCCACCCCGCGAGCTCCGTCTCGACCCCCGAGACCGAGAGCGACGTCGTGAACGGTCGGCTGCCGGCGTCGTAGTTGCGGAATCGGGTGACCGCGAGCAGTTGCGCCTCCTCGCTCGTCACCGCCCGCGGAGACGGGTCGGGCGCGGGATCCGTGCCGCCGACGCAGCCGACGAGCACGGCAGCCGCGATGAGGGCGGCGAGCACGCCCGCGGCCCGGGTGGCGCTCATCGCGTGCCCGCCCGGTCGGCGAGGAACATGACGTCGGGCACCGGGACGCCCGCGAGGTCGGGCATCGTGACGGTCGCGGGCAGGGGGCCGCGCCCGACGGGCCGCTCGAGCTGAGGCTGGTCGCGCGGCGCGGCGACCCGCAGGAAGCTCACGCCCGCGGGGGCGGCGGGCCCCCCGAGCGTCGCGACCGCGGCCTGCGGTGCGTCGTCGCCGGAGCATGCGGCCGCGAGCTGGGCCACGAGCTCCGCGGGTGCCGTGTCCACGGCATCCGCCCAGCAGTTGCCGGAGGCGGGGGTGCGGGCGGCGGAGAGGTTCGCGAGCCACACCCCGCCGTCGACGACGTTGCCGACGAACCGGTTGCCGCGCGCGGGGATGTCCTCCGTGTTGGCGAGGATGACGGCGGCCCTCGGGTTGCCCGTGATGCGGTTGCGCTCGAGCACGTTGTCCTGGCCGCCCGAGATGCCGACCCCCGTCGCGAAGCCGCCCTCGGCCTGCGCGGGCGAGTCGGTCGCCGTGTTGTCGGAGACGAGGTTGCCGACCACGGCGTTCGCGCGCTGCGGCGTGAACGCCTCCTGGTAGCTCGAGAGCAGCGTGATGCCCACGCGGTTGCCCGAGAAGCGGTTGCCGGTCACGACGACCGAGTCGCTCGCGTTCGCGTTCTCGAAGCCGACGGCGTTGCGCTCGGCCACGTTGCCCGTCACGAGGATGTCGCACTGCTCGCACTGCCCCACGTAGAAGCCGCTGTCGGCGGAGCCGGACGCGTAGGAGTCGCGGATGACGCCGTGGCGGGCGTTGAACGCGTACACCCCGTAGAGGCCGTTGTTGTACGCGGTCACGTGATCGACGAGGAAGCGCTCGAGCGGCGGGAACTTGTCCGGATCCCACCCGGTGTAGCTGTCGCCGCCCGGGTCCGCGGGCTGGTCACCGTCGTGCACGCCCGAGATAAGCACCCCGTAGAAGGTGGCGCCCGTCACGGTGAGGTTCTCGATGCGCACGCCGCCCGCGAGCCCGACGATGCCGTAGGGGCGGATGCCCTCGCCGTCGATCACCGTGCGGTTGCGGTCCTCGCCGCGGATCGTGACATCCGCCTTGTCGACGACGAGCTGTTCGGCGTATGTGCCCGCGGCGATCGTGATGACGCCGCCGGGCGAGACGAGGTCCATCGCCTCGGCGAGGGTCGCAGCGTCTGCGGGGACGGCCACCTCGCTGCGCTCGGCGGACGTCGCGCAGCCACTCATGCCCGCCGCCAGCAGCACGGCGAGCGCGGCGAGCGCGACGGCGGGCAGGGCGCGGGGCACGGGGCCAGTGTAGACAGCGCGCGCTGGGTGCCTCCTCGACAGGCGCTCCGGATCCACTGCGACCACAACAGGGGGACCAAAGTCCGTGTGAACGTCAACTACAATCGTTGTCGTCGTGACGGGTTAACCCGACCCTGCACCGTCTTACCCCGGTGCGTGCGACACCCGAAAACCCGACTCTGGACGCCCCCGCGGCGCAGCGACAAGGTCGCGCGCGCCCGCGCGCCCGGATCCCGACGTCCGTCGTGCACGCGACGGCGCTGGGCGGGCTGGAGGGAGCCTGCCGTCGTGCCCGCAGAGCGAGCCCGACGGCCGGAGCACCAGCACCTGCCAACCCGATACAGAAAGATGGACATGACAACCATCAGCACGCACAGCCGCGCCCGCCGCGCTGTCGCCGCGGCGAGCGCTCTCGCCATCGGCCTGCTCGGCGCCGTCGGCATCGCCGGCGCCGCATCCGCCGACCCGATCGACGGCGTCGGCAACATCCAGGCCTCGCGCTCCGGCCAGGCCGCGACGTCCATCGTCGTGCACAAGTACGAGAAGACGGCCGCGAACGGCACGGCCGGCACCACCGGCGCCCAGACGGGTGTCGAGCTGCCGGGTGCGCCCGGCGGCGCCGAGCCGGTCGTGGGCGCCAACTTCACCGTCACCCCCGTGCTCTACGAGGGCGACGAGCTCGACCTCACGACGAACGCCGGATGGCAGCGCGCGGCCGCCGCCCAGGCCGCGTTCACCCCGAGCACCGCGACCTTCAGCGACGCGGACTTCACCCTCGGCACCGCGAGCACCCCCGTGCCGACGAACGCCTCCGGCGTTGCGACGTTCGGGTCGCTCGAGTTCGGCCTCTACCTCGTGCGCGAGACGACGCCCCTCGTGGACGGCGTCATCAGCCCCGCGCTTCCGTTCCTCGTGACCGTGCCCTTCCCGACCGGCGCCGACCACCCCACGAACCCCAACGAGTGGCTCTACACGGTGCACGCGTACCCCAAGAACGCGGTCACCGGCGTCGTGAAGACGGTCAACTCCGGCGACACGGCGTTCCTGACCGAGGGTGACTACCTCAGCTGGGACATCGCCGCCGAGGTGCCGATCCTCGCCCAGGGCGGCTCGCTCACGAGCTTCGTCATCTCCGACACGGTGGTCGACGACCAGCTCGACTTCGTGACCTCGGGCCTCCCGACGGGCATCAGCGACTGGAACGTCGCCGTGACCGACGCGGACGGCGACCCGGTCGCCGTCACCGAGGGCACCGACTACGCCATCACGACGCCCATCACCGCGAGCACGACGAAGGTCTCCGTGACCTTCACGACGGCGGGTCTCGCCACGCTCGCCGCGTCCGCGCAGGGCGGCCAGGTCGTCTTCACGGTGCCGACGAAGGTCGTCGCCGTGCCCGAGGCCGGCACCATCGCCAACGACGCGGAGCTCGACGTCAACAACGCGCACCTGGAGGACTCGGCGAGCACCGACTTCGGCCAGCTCCGCGTGCTCAAGTACGCCGAGACCGACACGGGCGACACCCCCACGAAGACGCCGCTCCAGGGCGCCTCGTTCGCGCTCTACGTCGACCTCGACGCGGACGGCGTCGTCGACACGGGTGAGCTCGCCGCGGGCAACCGCGTCTCGTCCGCGGGCATCGACGAGTGGGAGAGCAACGCCTCGGGCCTGCTCGACATCCCCGCGCTCAAGGTCGGGAAGTACTTCCTGGTCGAGACCGCGGCCCCCGTCGGCTACAAGCTCGACGCGACCCCGCGCCCGATCGAGATCACCGCGGGCCTGTCGAACGCCGACGCCCCCGCGGTGAACTACCTCGAGATCGAGAACGACCAGGTGCCGCCGTGGCTGCTGCCCTTCACGGGTGGCAACGGGGTGCTCACGTTCACCCTCGCGGGCGCCGGCCTGATGGCCCTCGCTCTCGGGTTCGCCTTCCTGGCGGCGCGCCGCCGGAAGCAGGCCACGCAGCACTGACGCCGTGCTGAGACGGGGGCGGGGGCGTCCAGGTGACGCCCTCGCCCTCGTGCATGAAGGAGACCATGACCGCCGCCGGGAACATCCGCCACCGCCGCGCCCGCAGGCGCGAGCGCCGCTGGCGCATGCCGTGGCTCGCCTTCTCCACCGCGTTCGTGTTCCTCCTGGGGGCGACCGTGCTGCTCGCCCCCACGATCGCCAACTGGTTCTCGCAGGTCGAGCAGGCGGGTGAGCTGACGCGCCTCTCCGACGGCGTGCACGACCTCGGGGCCCGCACCCGTGCCGCGGCGGTCGCCGACGCGCGCGCGTACAACGCGACGCTCGTCGGCGGGGCGGTCGTCGCGGCGGATGCGCGCCTCCCGGTGCCGTCCGAGGACCTCGTCGGCGGAACCGTCGACTCGTCCGGCCTCGTCTACGACGAGCTGCTGCGCGCCGACGGCCTCGGGCTCATGGCCCGCATCAAGATCCCCGTGATCGGCGTCGACCTCCCCGTCTTCCACGGCACCGACGACGCGACCCTCGAGGAGGGCGTCGGACACCTCGAGGGCACCGCGCTCCCGGTCGGGGGAGTCGGCACGCGCGCCGTGTTGACCGCGCACCGCGGGCTCGCGACCTCCGAGCTCTTCACGAACCTCGACCGCGTCGAGCTCGGCGACACCTTCACGATCGAGGTGTTCGGCGAGGTACTGAGCTATCGCGTCGTCGGCACCGAGGTCGTCGACCCGAGCGACTCCCGGGCGCTCTACCCCGACGCGAACCGCGACCTCGTGACGCTCGTGACGTGCACGCCGCTCGGCATCAACAGCCACCGCATCCTCGTGACGGGGGAGCGGGTGCTCCCGACCCCCGCGCGCGACGTCGCCGACGCCGGGGGGCCGCCGACGATCCCCGGGTTCCCGTGGTGGATGGTGATCCTCGGCGCCGTGCTCGTGATCGACGTCGTCTACGTCGGGCTCTCGGGGCGGCAGCGGAAGGCGCACGCGCCGGCCGCCTGACGCTCCCGGCCGACCACTGTCAAGGGGCTCCTCGCGCGGAGGCGCGCGGGCGAGACTCGCAGCATGGTGCGGCTTCGACGGACCCGGGCGGGCGAGCCCGGCATCCGGAGGGTGCGGCGGGGACGCGGCTTCTCGTACACGGATGCCGACGGCGTGCCCATCGCCGACGCAGAGCTGCGGGGCCGCATCGTGGCCCTCGCGATCCCGCCCGCGTGGACGGACGTGTGGATCTGCAGCTTCCCGAACGGCCACATCCAGGCCACGGGCGTCGACGCGGCGGGCCGGCGTCAGTACCTCTACCACCCCACCTGGCGCGAGCAGCGCGACCGGCAGAAGTTCGACCGCGCCCTCGCGCTCGCGGAGTCGCTCCCCGCCGCCCGCCGCGGCGTCACGATCGACCTGCGCCGCGACGGCCTCCCGCGCGAGCGCGTGCTCGCCGCCGCGTTCCGGATGCTCGACGTCGCCCGGCTGCGGGTCGGCTCGGAGCGGTACGCGCTCGAGCACGGCTCGGTCGGCCTCTCGACGCTCCTCGGCGCGCACGCGCGCGTCGAGGACGGCCGGATCGTGCACCTCGAGTTTCCGGGCAAGAGCGGACAGGAGTGGTCGTCGGAGGTCACCGACCCCGACCTCGCCGCCGCTGTCGCAGGCCTCAAGCGGCGGGGGCCGCGCGCCCGCCTGCTCGCGTGGCGCGACGACGCGGGAGCGCATCCGGTGCGAGCGGAGGACATCAACGCCGACATCCGTGCGCGCACGGGCGGCGACTTCACGGCCAAGGACTTCCGCACGCTGCACGGCACGGCCGCCGCGGCGCTCGCGCTCGCGCGCACGGGCCCGAAGCCCTCGGCGTCGGCGCAGGACCGTGCGATCGCCGCCGCCGTGCGGCAGACCGCCGAACTGCTCGGCAACACGCCCGCCGTCGCGCGGGCGAGCTACATCGACCCGCGCATCCTCGATCTCTACCGTGACGGCGTCACGATCGACGCCGACCGCGCGGGCTCGGTCGAGGCCCAGTTGCGGGCGCTGTTGTTCCAGTAGCGGTTCCCGGCCGTCGTCCGCGTGCGCCAGGATGATCCGGTGAGCGCACGGGGTTGGCTGCTGTTCGGCGCGATGGCGCTGCTGTGGGGTGTGCCGTACCTCTTCATCAAGGAGACGGTCGACACCTTCACGCCGTTCGCGATGGTCGCGGGCCGCACGCTCGGCGGCGCCCTCCTGCTGCTGCCGTTCGCGTTCCGCCGCCGGGCGCTCCGTCCGGCGCTCGCGAAGTGGCCGTGGGTGCTCGCCTTCGGCGCGATCGAGATGGCGGCGCCGTTCCTGCTGCTCGGGCACGCGGAGCAGACGCTCGACTCGGGGATGACGGGCCTCCTCGTCGCGACGGTGCCCCTCGTCGCGGCGATCATCGCCGTGCTGCGCGGCGACCGCAGCGTGCTCAGGCCGTTGCGGCTGCTCGGGCTCGTCGTCGGCTTCGGCGGGGTCGCGATCATCGTCGGCGGCCCCGCGCTCGTGCACGGCGTCGACGGGCTCGTCGCGGTCGGGGAGGTGCTGCTCGTCGCCGTGCTGTACGCGACCGCGCCGTTCCTCATCGCCTCCAAGCTCTCCGACGTCCCCTCGCTCGGCACCATCACGATCGCGCTCGGTGCGGTCGGCCTCTTCTACCTGCCGTTCGCGCTGGTGTTCCCGAGCGAGCCGCCGACCCTCCGCAGCGGCCTCTCGCTCGCCGCCCTCGCGATCCTCTGTACGGCTCTCGCCTTCATCGCCTTCTTCGCTCTCATCGACGAGGTCGGGCCGGCGCGGGCGCCCCTGTTCACCTACGTCAACCCCGTCGTCGCGATCGCGCTCGGCGCGCTCCTGCTGGGCGAGAAGCTGAGCGTGCAGCTCCTCATCGGATTCCCCCTCGTGATCCTCGGATGCTGGCTCGCCGCCACGGGAGGCCGCCTCCGTCAGCGTCGCGACACCCCCATCCCGGAGCCCGCCCCCATCTCTGACCCCCGTTAAGTTCCCGTTCCGCGTGTTTGTGCCCGTTCCTTCGGCAACAAACACGCGGAACGGGCACTACGACGGAGGCGGGGTGCTCGTGCACAGCCGCGGGGGCGCGCGGTTTCGCACACGCGTGCGGCCCCGTGCATCACGGAGGCTCCACCTGTTGCACACTCCCTCGGATGGATGAGCTCCCCCAGGAATCCGGCGTCACGCTCGTCAAGCGGATGCGCGCGCTCGGCGTCCCCGATCAGCAGCTGCGAGGTGCAGCAGGCAGGAGCGGCTTCGTCCGCATCCGCCGTGGAGCATACGTGCGTCGCGACGAGGCGGAATCCGCGGATCGGGATGCCGCGTACCGTCGCCGCGTGGTCGCCGTCGTGGGCACGCGGCGGTCGGCGATCGTGCTGTCGCATCACTCGGCCGCCCTCCTCCATGGGCTCCCGGTGGCCGACGGGTGGCCGAGCGAGGTCCACATCACGGAGCACCTCGATACCCGCCGACGCACCAAGAACGGTGTCGTGGTGCACCGATCGACGACGCCGGGCGACCTGGTCGATGTGGAGGGCATGATCGTCACCTCTCTGCCGCGGACCGTCGTCGACATCGCCGCCGTCGGTACGTTCGTGGACGCGGTCTGTGTGGCGGATGCCGCGCTCAGAGGCGGCGTGAGCCACGACGAGTTGCGGGCGGCCGTGGAGGTGAGGCCGGGACCGGGCCGAACGCGGGCGCGTCGGGTCGTGGAGTTCGCCGACGCGCTCGCGGAATCGCCTCTCGAGTCATGGAGCCGGGCTGTGATCGAGGAGCTGGGGTTCCCCCGCCCGGTGCTGCAGTACGCCGTGGAGACGTCGCGGGGTCGTCGCCGGCTGGACTTCGCGTGGCCCGACCTGGGTGCCGGCGCGGAGGTGGACGGGCTCGCGAAGTACGGGGACCTCGCGCAGGCCGAGGGGCGGAGCGGCCTCGAAGCGTTCCGGCGCGAGAAGGATCGAGAGGCCGAGATCCGGATGCTGTTGCGCGCCTTCACCCGCTGGGGCGCGGACGAGGTGCGGGATCGTGAGAAGCTCCGGCAGCGCCTGCTGTCGATCGGACTCCGCCCCCTCCCCTCCTACCGCCCCCAGCATCCCGCCCGATAGTGCCCGTTCCGCGTGTTAGTGCCCGTTCCTTCGGCAACAAACACGCGGAACGGGCACTATGCGCGGGGGGTGGGGAGGCGCGACACGCCCGGGTTGCAGCAAATGCCACCGTGTGGCAGACTTTCATGGTTCAACACGCCGCGCATCCGTGCGCGGCTCACTCCTCTGGCAGTGCACAGCCCCCGATCCGCAGGATCGGAAGCGGCTGGGCCGCGAGGAGCAGGACGAAGCTTCAATCGAATCCCGATTCCCCGCTGAACTCGTGCGCGCTCGCGCGCCGTGGACGCTGCCGGGGGAGCGGAGATTGACAGAAGAACAGCGGTGCGCGTCGAAGGGCGCGCGGATGTGCGGGCCGGGATCGGTGCCGTACGGGAACAAGGAAGAGAGCTGACCATGGCGGGACAGAAGATCCGCATCCGGCTGAAGTCGTACGACCACGCCGGCCTCGACGCATCGGCGCGCAAGATCGTCGACACCGTGACCCGTGCGGGCGCGACCGTCGTCGGCCCCGTGCCGCTCCCGACGGAGAAGAACGTGGTCGTCGTGATCCGTTCGCCGCACAAGTACAAGGACAGCCGCGAGCACTTCGAGAAGCGCACCCACAAGCGCCTCATCGACATCATCGACCCGACGCCCAAGGCGGTCGACTCGCTCATGCGCCTCGACCTGCCCGCCGACGTCAACATCGAGATCAAGCTCTAGCCCGAGCTGAACCCGGAAGCCAAAGGAAACCCATGTCTGCTGTGAAGACGACCAAGGGTCTGCTGGGCACCAAGCTCGGCATGACCCAGGTCTGGGACGAGAACAACAAGCTCGTGCCCGTGACCGTGGTCCAGATCACCCCCAACGTCGTGACCCAGGTCCGCACCGTCGAGAAGGACGGCTACGAGGCCGTTCAGATCGCGTACGGCCAGATCGACCCGCGCAAGGTCAACAAGCCGGCCGCCGGTCACTTCGACAAGGCGGGCGTCACGCCCCGCCGCCACCTCACCGAGGTCCGCACCGCCGACGCCGCCGAGTACTCGCTCGGTCAGGAGCTCGCGGTCGACATCTTCGAGGCCGGCCAGCTCGTCGACGTCGTCGGCACGAGCAAGGGCAAGGGCTTCGCGGGTGTCATGAAGCGCCACAACTTCCAGGGCGTCTCGGCCTCGCACGGTGCGCACCGCAACCACCGCAAGCCCGGCTCGATCGGCGCCTCCTCGACCCCCAGCCGCGTGTTCAAGGGCATGCGCATGGCCGGTCGCATGGGTGGCGAGCGCGTCACCGTGCAGGGCCTCAAGGTCCACTCGGTCGACGTCGAGAAGGGCCTCCTGCTGGTCAAGGGCGCCGTCCCCGGTGCCCGCGGCCGCATCGTCTTCGTCCGCAACGCCGTGAAGGGTGCCTGATCATGGCCGCAACCACTCTCGACGTCGTCGACCCGAAGGGTAAGAAGGCCGGTTCGGTCGAGCTGCCCGGCGCGATCTTCGACGTGCAGACCAACGTCCCCCTCATCCACCAGGTCGTGACCGCCCAGCTCGCCGCCGCGCGCCAGGGCACGCACAAGACCAAGGGCCGTGGTGAGGTCTCCGGCGCCGGCCGCAAGCCGTTCAAGCAGAAGGGCACCGGTCGCAGCCGTCAGGGCTCGATCCGCGCCCCCGAGCACACGGGCGGTGGCATCGTCCACGGGCCGGTGCCGCGCGACTACTCGCAGCGCACCCCCAAGAAGATGATCGCCGCGGCTCTGCTCGGCGTGCTCTCCGACCGCGCCCGCGGCGAGCGCATCCACGTCGTCTCGGGCTTCGGAACCGACGTCCCGTCGACCAAGGCCGCGACCGAGGTGCTCACGGCTCTCGGTGCCACGAAGAACGTGCTCGTCGTGCTCGACCGCGACGACGAGGTCGGCGCCCTGAGCGTCCGCAACCTCGCCTACGTGCACGTGCTGTACGCCGACCAGCTCAACGCCTACGACGTCGTCGTGTCGGATGACGTCGTGTTCACCCGTGCCGCCTTCGACGCCTTCGTGGCCTCGAAGGGCGCCCAGACCGAGGAGGCTGCCCAGTGAGCGGCTACAACAAGGACCCGCGCGACATCATCATCGCGCCGGTCGTGAGCGAGAAGAGCTACGGGCTCATCGACGAGGGCAAGTACACCTTCATCGTCGACCCGCGCTCCAACAAGACCGAGATCAAGCTGGCGATCGAGAAGATCTTCGGCGTCAAGGTCGCGTCGGTCAACACCATCAACCGCGTGGGCAAGACCCGCCGCACCCGCTTCGGCATGGGCAAGCGCAAGGACACCAAGCGCGCCATCGTCACGCTCAAGTCCGGCTCGATCGACATCTTCACGGCTGTCGGCTAAGGACCAGGAAGAGAATCATGGCTATTCGCAAGTACAAGCCGACGACCCCGGGTCGTCGTGGCTCGTCGGTCGCCGACTTCGCGGAGATCACGCGCTCGACCCCCGAGAAGTCGCTGCTCCGTCCGCTGCACAAGACCGGTGGTCGCAACAACACCGGTCGCATCACGACCCGTCACATCGGTGGTGGCCACAAGCGCCAGTACCGCGTCATCGACTTCCGTCGCAATGACAAGGACGGCGTGAACGCCAAGGTCGCTCACATCGAGTACGACCCCAACCGCACGGCGCGCATCGCCCTCCTCCACTTCGTGGACGGCACCAAGCGCTACATCCTGGCTCCGAACAAGCTCGCCCAGGGCGACATCGTCGAGTCGGGTGCGGGCGCGGACATCAAGCCCGGCAACAACCTGCCGCTCAAGAACATCCCCGTGGGTACGGTCATCCACGCGATCGAGCTCAAGCCCGGTGGGGGCGCCAAGCTCGCCCGCTCGGCCGGCGCCTCGGTGCGTCTCGTCGCGAAGGACGGCCCCTACGCCCAGCTGCGTCTCCCCTCGGGTGAGATCCGCAACGTCGACCTGCGCTGCCGCGCGACGATCGGCGAGGTCGGCAACGCCGAGCAGTCGAACATCAACTGGGGTAAGGCCGGCCGCAAGCGCTGGAAGGGCGTCCGCCCGACCGTCCGCGGTGTCGCGATGAACCCGATCGACCACCCGCACGGTGGTGGTGAGGGCAAGACCTCCGGTGGTCGCCACCCGGTCAGCCCGTGGGGTCAGCCCGAGGGCCGCACCCGTCGCCCCAACAAGGAAAGCGACAAGCTCATCGTCCGTCGTCGCACCGTCGGCAAGAAGCGCAAGTAGAGGTAGTAGAAGATGCCGCGCAGTCTCAAGAAGGGGCCCTTCGTCGACGAGCACCTGTTCCGCAAGGTCCAGGCTCAGAACGAGGCGGGCTCGAAGAACGTGATCAAGACCTGGTCGCGCCGCTCCATGATCGTCCCGGCCATGCTCGGGCACACGATCGCCGTCCACGACGGACGCAAGCACATCCCCGTCTTCGTGACGGAGACCATGGTCGGTCACAAGCTCGGCGAGTTCGCGCCGACGCGCACCTTCCGTGGACACGAGAAGGACGACAAGAAGGGTCGTCGCCGCTGACGCGGTGACTGAGGAGGAAGAGAAATGGTGGAGTCGATCGCCCGCGTGCGACACATCCGCGTGACGCCTCAGAAGGCCCGTCGCGTCGTGGACCTCATCCGCGGCAAGCAGGCCGAGGAGGCCCTCGCGATCCTGAAGTTCGCGCCGCAGGGTGCGAGCGAGCCCGTGTACAAGCTCGTGGCGTCCGCGATCGCGAACGCCCGTGTGAAGGCGGATGCGACCAACACGTTCCTCGACGAGTCGGACCTCGTCGTGGCCCGCGCGTTCGTCGACGAGGGCACCACGCTCAAGCGGTTCCAGCCGCGAGCACAGGGCCGCGCGTTCCGCATCAACAAGCGCACGAGCCACATCACCGTCGTGCTCGCCACGCCGGACGAGCCGGTGCTCGCCGGCACGGCCGCTGCGAAGAAGGCAGGTAAGTAATGGGCCAGAAGGTCAACCCCTACGGCTTCCGTCTGGGCATCACCACCGACCACACGTCGCGCTGGTTCTCGGACTCGACCAAGCCCGGTCAGCGCTACGCCGACTTCGTGGCCGAGGACGTCAAGATCCGCGAGATGCTGAAGACGAAGCTCGACCGCGCAGGCGTCGCGAAGATCGAGATCGAGCGCACCCGCGACCGCGTCCGCGTGGACATCCACACGGCGCGTCCCGGCATCGTGATCGGTCGCCGCGGCGCCGAGGCCGAGCGCATCCGCTCCGACCTCGAGAAGCTCACCGGCAAGCAGATCCAGCTCAACATCCTCGAGGTCAAGAACCCCGAGGCCGAGGCCCAGCTCGTCGCTCAGGGCATCGCGGAGCAGCTCAGTGCCCGTGTCGCGTTCCGTCGCGCCATGCGCAAGGGCCTCCAGGGTGCCCAGCGCGCCGGCGCCAAGGGCGTCCGGATCCAGGTCTCGGGCCGCCTCGGCGGCGCGGAGATGAGCCGCTCGGAGTTCTACCGCGAGGGCCGCGTGCCCCTGCACACGCTCCGCGCGAACATCGACTACGGCTTCTACGAGGCCAAGACCACCTTCGGCCGCATCGGCGTGAAGGTCTGGATCTACAAGGGCGACATCACCAACAAGGAACTCGCTCGCGAGCAGGCGGCCCAGAAGTCGTCGCGCCCCGAGCGTCGTGACGGCGC